>PWDW01000120.1 GCA_003553225.1 Halanaerobiaceae bacterium | reverse complement strand
TCATTTATGATTTCAACCAGAACATCTTTAGGCTTGTGGTTTACATCAAATAATAAAGGCCAGTTTTTCCTGTTTTTAACCGGAAAATTATCCAGCCAGGTATTGTCATCAGCTATACCCCATAAAGTAATATTGCTGATTGTATTACTATATTCCCGAAACACCTGGAATATTTCTCTATACATTTTGTTCTGTTTTTCCTGCATTTCAGGCGTAGGAGCGTCTATTTTCCTTTTATCTTTAAAAGAAAACATTGATATATCAAGTTCTGTAATATGAACATCCAGTCCCAGTTCAGCATATTTTTCTATTGCAATTTTTATATTTTCCACAGCAAAATCTTCTATATTCCAGTGCCCCTGGATTCCTATACCATCCACTGGAACCTCCTTATTCATTAAATCCTGTAATAATGATATTATTTTATCTCTTTTATGGGGCTGAACTGCATTATAATCATTATAAAATAATGCTGTACCTTCTGGTGCTATTTCAGCAGTATTTTTAAATGCCAGCTCAATAAACTCTTTACCGGCAAGATCATACCATTTACTCTGCCGATAAATATCGGGCCCATTATCAGCTACCGCCTCATTAACCACATCCCAGCAGTATATTTTATCCCCAAAATGATTAACAACTTTATCAATATGGTTTTTCATTCTTTCCAGCAGTTTCCCTTTATTAACGGGACTACCACTTTTATTTTCAAAAAACCAATCCGGAGTCTGATTATGCCAGACCAGAGTATGACCTCTGACCTTTTTATTATGTTTATCAGCAAATTCTATTATTTTATCGGCTTGTTTAAAATTAAATTCTTCTTCTTCAGGCTGTAGTGAAGCTGGTTTCATACAGTTTTCAGCGGTTAAAGAATTAAAATGTTTTCTCAAAATATTATCATATGTCGCTAAATCACGAGGCTCCAGACAGGTTCCAATTGAAAAATAATCCCGATAAGACTCATAAAATGAAGCTATTTCACTTTGTTTATTCAAAATTAAATACACCTCCCAGAATTTTTGCTGCAATATTTCTTTTAGTAACTCAAATCAGCCTCAATATGTTAATATATAATAGCTTCTCACTTCAAAATAATCAAAATATTTTTAACCAAAAAACAAAATCAGCTTTCCCCTTAAAATCAAAACCCGGAATTCTTGTTCATTAACACCTGCTGCATAAACATCAATTAATATATATCATTATTTGAAACTTGATCTTTTAAGTTTAAAGACAGCCCCCCCTTACTGTAGGGGGCTGTCTTTTGATTTTTGAATTTCTTCATACCGTCCGTTACTTTTTTATATGATTCTATTACTGATCAAAAAGATCATCAATTACAGCCTGTACACCATCTCTACCAGCAGCCAGTTCTGTTGCTGGATCGGCACCTTCATATAAAATCGGATTCATAATGGCTCCAAAGGGGGTTCCTGTATCCCAAACAGGACCAAGAATGGCTTCTAACATGTATGTTCTGCCATCCCATTCATCTTCAGCTCTCAATAATACTTCATAAGCTGTTTGGTCCGGAGCCTGGTCAACTCTGGCTTCTTCTCTGTCAGAAATCCATTCCTCATGGCGGAAAAGGAAATTATGAAAAGCGGTGAGCTTTTCTGGTTCAGCTGCATTGGCCGGAACATAAAAACTGTCTACATTACCGGCAAAGAAGATATGCTCATCAACATCAGGGCCTATTGGCATCGGAACAGCACCCCAGTCATCCTGCAGGCGTTCATGGGTTTCATCAAACTCCCATAAGGCCAGGGTTTCCATGGCAATATAACCATCCCTGAATTCTTCTTTTTCCCAGCTCCCGCCAAAATAACCTTCTGCATCCCATTCCAGCAGTCTCTCCAGACCATTTAAGGCTTCTTCCTGATCATAGGTAAACTGCATCCGGCCATCTTCATCCCACTGAGTAACCCTTGCTCCATTGGAACTATTCCAGACTATAACATTAAAATCACCAAAACCCCACTGGTCAATTTCACCATCTCCAGTGGTATCAGTGGTTGTGGTTTCTGCATAGTCTTCAACAACATCCCAGGTTAAGTCACCCTGCTGATAAAGCTCATCCAGACCTACCAGGCCATGTCTGTCAAAAATATCCTTATTCCAGGCCAGATACATTATATTCATATAGTGATCTTCACCCAGAGCAAGTGGATATCTCTCTCCTTGATGAGAAAAGGTTTCAGTAATGGCTCTGAGATCAGGAGAAAGATTATCATAATACTCCTGAGGCAAAACCTCATTCATGGGGTAAAAAGCTCCATCTGTAATCATTGTCCAGACCTGCTGATGAGGCAGCATCCATAGGTCATAGGTGGATTCACCACCCAGCAGTCTGCTCATCATTACTTCCTGCAGTTCATCACCCCAGCCAACCTGTATATGCTCAACTTCGCCAATATTAAATCTTTCTTTAGCTTCTTCGAGCCGGCCGGCATAATCCCCGCCTTCTCTAAAGCTTCCTAGATGATCATACCAGGAAACATAAGTTATGGTTTCTCCACCAAAATCAAGGTCTCCAAATTCTTCCTCATAATCAAGAAGCAGAGCCCCAGCTGAAACTGAAACCAGAAAGACCAAAACCAATGTCAAAACTAATATTTTAGATTTTCTCATTTTAATATTTAATACCTCCTGTTTAATTTTTTATTTGGTTTTAAGATATATTGTTTATGCTTTTTTACACCCCCTCTAATTTAGATATAGTCCATTTTTAAAAACAAACCAATATATATTAAAATAAAGTTTTTATATTAACCAACAAGCCCTGTCCGTTCCACACTCTCAATAAAATATCGCTGCATGAACAAATATAGTATTAAAAGAGGAGTAATAAACAGTAGAACCCCTGTGTTTTCAATCATGGAAGGATATTCACCTGATACCTGAGATACATGGTCAACAACAGATGAACTAAGACCAATTAAGGCCTGGGTTAAAAATTCTCCCCGGGCTCCCATATATAATGTTATGAAGAAATAATCATTCCACTGCCAGACAAATGAGAATAAAAAGATTATAATAAGACCCGGTACTGCTCCCGGCAGCATTATTCGATAAAATGTTTTAAATACCCCGGCCCCATCAACATAGGCTGCCTCTTCTAAATCAGTAGGCATATTTTTGAAAAATTGACGCATAATGTAAATAAATAAGCCATTTTTTAATCCGGTTGCCGTTAATGAAGTCAAAGCAAAAGGCCAGTAACTGTTTAGCAGGTTTATACCCTGGTCAAATATACCCAGGGGATTAAAAAACCTGAAACTAAGATACAGAGGAATCATAATTAATTGAGGGGGAATTACCAGAGTGAAAATAACCATAGCAAAGATAATTTTTGAGCCCCGAAATTCAAAACGAGCAATTCCGTAAGCGACAATAGTACAGGAAATTAACTGCATTAAACTTACTGAAGTTGTTAAAGTTAATGAATTAAGAAAATGACGGGGATACTCCAGATGCTCCCAGGCTACAGCAAAATTTTCCAGAGTAAATGTACGGGGAATCCAGCCCACGGTTTGATCAAATAAATCAAGTTCTGACATTAAAGAAGAAGATAATTGAATTAAATGAGGCCTTAATATAACAAAGGAAACACCCAGTATAAATAATAGTCTTAAAATCCCCGTAATAATTCCACTTACTTTTTTTGAAGTTTTAGTTGGTTTTTTAGCCTTTTTCATAAATTATTACACTCCTATTCCTGATAAAAAACCCAGCGGGACAAAATTTTAAGTATAATTCCCAAAATCGATAATATCACCAAAAAATATAATACTGCCATTGCCATACTTACTCCAAAACCAGCTCCGGTAAAAGCTGTATCCCGGATCAAAGTAACTATTTCATTAACCGGATTTGTAAATGAATCAACAATCGTATATACGATATTGGTAATAATTAGTGGACTCAAGAGAGGAAAAGTTATTAACCAAAAATTTTCCCAGGGTGTTGCCCCCTCTACCTTTGCGGCTTCATATATCGATTGAGGAATAGACTGCAGACCGGCTAAAAATATAAGTATCTGAATCCCGGATGCTCTTATCACAGCAGGAATTCTTTCTACAGCAAAAATGATAAACTCAATAATATTTTCTGGTACCCTGGTTTGAGCCAGCAGATTTCTTAAGGCAGGACCACTAAAGGCCAGAGCCTGACGGCCCCCTTCCATTCGATCCATCATAAAATCTCCTTCTTCCATCATCAATATAACACCGGCAGCTGTAATCACCGGTAGAAAGAAAATAGCTCGGGCAGCTGTTTGGCCTCTAAATTTTTGATTTAATACTATTGCAGAAAAGAAACTAAAAGCAATTATCAAGGGCATCTGCAGGGCCATTTCTCCTATTGATTCCAGAAAAACCTCTGAAAAATAGGGATCCACCATGATGGAATAATAATAATTGGCAAAACCGGCAAACTCCAGATCAAATCCTGCACTGCCAATACTTAATTGATTAAAACTAAAAATAATTGCCTGATAAAAAGGACGCAGAACAAAAAAGATCAGACCAATAATAAAGGGTAAGGAAAAGGCATAACCACTAACTGCCTGTCTTTTTTTAAGATCCCAGTTTATTTTATTCTTGAAATTTTTAATTATATTCATTTAAATTCACCCTGTATAATTATATAATCTTCAGCAGGAATTGAAAATTCACCGGCATTAATTTCATTTTCATTATAATTAACAATAGCTGTCACTTTATCTCCATATGTTGTTGCATAAACATCCTCGGCAATCCTCTCATGGGCTGTGATTCTTTCTGTTCTCAGAGGTCCCAGTATTGAATTTGCTTCCTGATAAAAATCGACTGCTTCAGGAAGCCAGTCCTTATAATTTAAAAAATATTTATCATGGAAATGAGTATACTTCACTTCAGATGATGGTTCATATGAACCCATATAATATGGAACAGCTCCTGTTTCAATGGTCTTAAGTTTCGTTCTTAGGGGGCTGTCACTTAAATTAATGGGGCTTCCCGCATAATTTATAAAACCATGAAATGCAATCTGCATAAAGGGTATTCCTCGATCAATAATATTATAGCCCGTAGAAAACAAAGGCATATTTGTAATTTTATTAACATAAGGAAGTGTATAAGCATTGCCCCCATCAACCATAAGCTTTAAGCCCTGTTCTCCACTTAAATTCTTCATCTGTTCCTGTAAAATAAAAAGGGCTTCATCTCTATTAATTAATTTATTGGGGTTTCTCCTGAAATCTGAATATAAGATTTCTCCTATATACCGCAGTGATAAAGAATCCACTCCATTATATCTATTATAGGCATCTGTAAATTCTTCAATTAAGGACGGAACATTTTTAGGAGAATTCAATATATGTTCCCTATTAGGTATGGAAACATAGGTAGCTGTATTATAATTAAATACCTGGGCAATTCGATTATTTATAAAGCGGGAACCATCTCGAAAAGCGAAAAAACCATTCCACATACTATTATTATATACTTTCAAAAAATTAACATCAGGATAAAATTCAATATTCTCATCCTGCATAAATTCTATCAAGGAAATAAAATCTTCCTCACTACCCAGTTTATTTTCTATATTTACATCATCAGGATAACGATGCTCCTCTCCTCCCTTTAACCAGCCACGATACCGAACATTAAGCCCTTCAATCCCGGCTTCCTGTAAATCATTTACCATTTTTTTGCTGTCTGAGAATGAGGATAAAGGAATAGGTACATTTCTGGGAATACCCATTACCGGTCTTCTTTGATGAATTGCTCCCTGAATATCGAGGAAAAAAGGCAATCTCCTGTCATCTAAACCTGTTAGCTGTGGTTTTAAAATTTCCTGCTCTAAAAGATAATCCTGATACACATGGGCCATCCCTGTATAATTTGCTTTTTCCCCACTTAAAAAAGAATATCTTATTTTCATGTCCTTCTGATATATTCTGCTCTGGTAAACATTCATCCGGGTATCACTGGTATCCTGACGTTCTAATATCATTGTAGCCATCGGCATTACATTGAAATTATTATAAACAAAATTGTACGAATTAGTTCGACCTGAAACATCGGCTCTAATACGGCCCAGAGAATCCCCTTTTTCTACTACCGCTAAAAAAGCCTGATTATCGTTTTTTAAACCAAATACCGGCAGGTGTATCTGCTCAGCTTTAGAAGGCTGCTCTTCTCGGGGGCGTATAGCATGATCATAACCATAAATCCTTTTGTCATAAGCCGGACTGTTTGTTTCCTCATTATTGAAATTTATCAGCCCTCCGGATCCTTCAGGAACCATTAAGTAACCCTCATCCTCAACACTTCCGGCCCCGAAATATTTTAGTAATGAAATAGAATATAAAGGAAAATCCACCTCTCGTTCCCGATCCGGATCATATACACTTTGGGGGTACTCTATGTCTTCACCTATAATTTTTGCTTCAAAATTAGCTCCCTCAAGACGATACTCTACCGGAATAAAAAACCTGCGGATATTTGGAGTAGGTGGATCAAGATTCACCATAAAATGTGACTCCTGAATATTTGAAGGATGAAGCCCACTTTCCTGAAACAGGTCTGCCAGATCATCAATAAACCAGCGGGGAATACCTCTCTTTAACATATATACTCTGTTTTCTTTTAGAAACTCAACATCTACATCAGTCAAATCTGTTACACTTGAATAATCAGCTCTATTATCAATATAAACATTTACCAGCCGATTAATTAAATCCTGTTTAGCTCCCGAATCCATGTCTGCCTGTTTTTTATCAACTAACGTGAAATCCCCAAATACATCTTCTTTGTTTAAATTGTATATATCTTCTCTTTCATAATCTTCAGGGATAGACTCCAGAGTTATTAAATGAAACTGCTCCTGTATAAATTCCTGATCTTCTGTTTCTAATTCCTGTAAAAACTCTTCAAACTGTACCTCCGGCATCATAACCGGAATATAATCCGTTCTGGACCATTCTTCTCCAATTGTATATTCAATTCTGATTCCATCTTCGATTTCTTTGATCTCATACTGGTCAAAAGCAATACTGTCCGTATAATTATTCATAAATCGGCGATGATTGCCTGGAGTGAAATACGTTATTACAATCTGAGAATTTAATTCTTCCCGGGAAGAGCCGGTTGCTATCTGTTCAATTTGCTCTCTGTTTGGAGGATTAGAATGCCAGACATCACCACTGGATTTTTCTGTAATAACAAATTCAGTAGTTTCCTGATTTAACTCTAAAGATAAATACCTGTTTTCTATAAGAATATCTTCTTCTGCAGCTGCCAGTTCAATAAATATTAGACCAAATATAAATATGATTATTATATTTATCATAACAAAATATGCCTTTTTCAAAATCAAATTACACTCCCTTCTTGCTGAAAAAATAATCTGTGTTCAAACTACATTCTAAATGATATTTCTTCATATATCTCAAGCACAAAACCGATAAATTGTTCAATAACATTAAAAAATAAAAGTCCAATAAATAAAGTCAATACCATACCCAGAAGTATAGAAATAATAACCAGTAAAGTAATTGTCAAATTATATTCATGAGTAATCATGGTCCCCATAAACATTAAAACACCTGTCCAAAATAATGAAAAAACCAGTATTAGAAAATAAAACATTGCTTCTTCTCCGGTCAAATAATTACTAATTACAGTCAGAGGTACATTTAAAATAAAAATCGGTATTAAGGCATAACAGCTCATAATATAAACATCTTTGAAGGTTCCTTTGCCATCCATTAATGTTGTCAAAGCCCAGTTCACACCACACCACAAAAACAGCGGAATTAAAATTGTCGCAAATTCAATCAATAAATTAAGCTGAGTTAGATCACGTTCATTGAATATAAAACCTGTATACTGCCGCATAAATACATAGGTTACAGCAGTAAAAAACAGAATAATCGTAGCCGCCCCGGTTGAACCTTTACCTTCATTTTTTAAATCCCAAAATCCTCCAGCAGGATGAAAAATAACATTAAGAGAAAAAAGCGCACTTTTTATTTCTTCCTTCAACCTTAAGTATCCCTTCAATATAATCCCTTTTTGTCCTGTGTTTCCTGCTTTTCGAATCCCGGTTTCTTCTGCAAAACTTTGGGCAGCGGCTTTCTCCCCAATTAATTTTCTTTCCATAATTTCAAATAATGAACCAAAATATTTGTGAATTTTAAATTTAATTATAAGCAGCAAAAATAAAATAAATCCAAAAAACATATATAATACTATATCAAAGTTTTCAATCAAAACTTCACGCCTGTAATATTCAAATGCTCTCGAAAAATCACTCCGATTTTGACCAAGGCGAAAATGATACATTGCTTCTGCAAATTCATCTCTTCTAAAATGTGCTCTACCCACACCACTGTATGCCCGGTCATTATTGGCATTCATTCTTAAAACTCTCTGCCATCTCTGTTCGGCAAGATCATAAAAACCATTATCATAGGCTTCAATGGCTCCGTGTATTAAACTGCTGTATTCAGTGGGTGAAAAAATTGTTATTCGGCTGTCAGTTCTGTCAAGAACCATTATTTTACCATTATTTTCTGCTAAAGCTATTACACTTCTAAAGGTTCCTTTGGTATGTGTTTCACCACCAAAAATATATAATAAATTACCATTACGATCATAGGTGAAAATTCTGCCTCTTTCAGCAT
>PWDW01000186.1 GCA_003553225.1 Halanaerobiaceae bacterium | reverse complement strand
GTTTTTTGGCCCCTTTTTTTGACTCTAAGGACAAAAAATTTTCCGGCTGCTTATACCTCTAAGCCGGAAAAGTGGACCGCTCTCTTTACGGACCATTTTTAACGGACCATTTTTATGCGACGCTTCTTATATTAACATCTATATTTCTCACTGTCAAGACCTTTTTGCGGTTTTTTTAAGAAAAAATTGATTTTGTTCTATTTACCTTTCATCATATCTGCAGTTCCGGAGCATTAGCTGTTCAAAATATAAATTATAAAGTGAAATTTCAGGTTACAATGATTGGTTAAGATTTTAAAATAGCAAAATACTAATCAGAAATACATTTAATGTTAACTTTTCTGGTTCGGGGCCCGTCAAATTCACAGAAAAAAATTCCCTGCCATCTGCCAAGGGAGATTGTGCCCCCTTTAATTATAACCATCTCTCCCGAACCCACCAGAGTACTCTTGATATGGGCATCAGAATTACCCTCCCGATGCCGGTAATTATTATTCCGGGGTACCAGTTCTTTTAAGTGGGAAATAATATCCCTTTTTACATCGGGGTCTGCACTCTCATTGATAGTTATCCCGGCCGTAGTATGGGGAACTTTTATAACAGCCAGGCCGTTTTCGATACCACTCTCCAGCACAGTTTCTTTGATCCGGGAGGTGATATCAAGGAATTCAACTCTGCTGCTGGAATTAACTTTTAACTGTTTTATCATATTCTACTCACTGCTCCCTTCCGGTCTCATGGTGGGGAATAAAATAACATCTCTGATGGAACTGGAGTCTGTAAGCAGCATAATTAGCCGATCTATTCCAATGCCCAGACCACCTGTGGGCGGCATCCCATACTCCAGAGCTCTGATAAAGTCTTCATCTACCTTTTGGTCTTCATCATCTTGATCTTCCACCTGTTTTTCAAATCTTTCCCTCTGCTCCTCGGGATCATTCAGCTCAGTAAAAGCATTGGCGATCTCCCGGGTGTAGATAAACCCTTCAAAACGATAGGTAAATCCGGGATCATCTTCTTTTTTCTGGGCCAGTGGAGAGACTTCAAGAGGATAATCCAGAACAAAAGTGGGATCAATGAGGTTATCTTCAACCCGCTGTTCAAAAAACTCATTTAAAACCTGACCCCGGGTGGCATCATCATCTATTTCCAGACCTTTATCCCGGGCTGCCTTCCGGGCTGCACTGTCACTGGAATAATCTTGGTAATCAAATCCGGTATACTTTTTAACAGCCTCTTTCATAGTAATTCTGTTCCAGGGAGGAGAGAGGTCTATTTCTTCTCCTTCATATTCAATTACTTCTGATCCCAGAACCTCACGGGCAGCTCCGGAAATAATTTCTTCGGTGAGGTCCATCATATCTTCATAATCAGTATGGGCCTGATAAAGTTCCATCATTGTAAACTCCGGATTATGTTTATAGGACATTCCTTCATTTCTAAAACAGCGGTTAAGTTCAAAAACCTTTTCCAGGCCCCCAACAATCAGTCTTTTCAAATAAAGTTCAGGAGCAATTCGCAAATAAAGATCAAGATCCAGAGTATTGTGATGGGTAATAAAAGGCCGGGCTGTAGCTCCACCGGGTACAGGGTGCATCATCGGAGTTTCCACTTCCAGAAAACCTTTTTCTTCCAGAACCCGACGGAAATAACGAATTATTTTGCTCCTGGTTTTAAAGGTATCCTGTACCTCAGAGTTTACAATCAGATCTACATAACGCTGCCGGTAACGGAGATCCTTGTCTTTTAGACCATGGAATTTTTCCGGCAGAGGTCGGAGGGCTTTTGTCAGCAGCTGATAACTGCTTACATTTATGGACACCTCACCACGGTTGGTTTTAAATACTTCTCCCCTGAGTCCAACAATATCTCCAATATCCAGATCCTGAAAAGCTTCATAATCTTCTTCTCCCAGCTTATCATATTGAAAATAAAGCTGAATTTTGCCCGATACATCCTGTATATCTGCAAAGGTAGCCTTTCCATGAACCCGAACAGCCATCAATCTACCGGCCAGAGCGGTTTCTGTGCCCGCTAAACTTTCAAAATTATTCCTGATATCAGCTGCTTTATGTGAGATATCGTATTTTTCTCCATAATTTTCTGGAGGATCCTGCTTCAATTCTCTATATTTTTCCTGTCTCTGCTGTCTTAACCTGTTAAGCTCTTCATCGTTATTCATTTTATCCCTCTCTCTGTACTGCTTTTGTTTTCTCGATCATTAAAATTTGATAGCTGGTCTCTCCTGAAGGTGTATCTACCTCAACCTGATCTCCAACCTGATGGCCCATGATAGAACTCCCGATTGGAGATTGATTTGATATTTTTCCTTCCAGAGGATCAGCTTCGGCAGCCCCCACCAGGGTATAAGTAAATTCTTCATTTTCATCTATATTTTGCAGCCGCACAGTTGTACCCACATTAACGATACCTTCATCCACATCATCATCTTTAACCACCCGGGCATTATTGAGCATATTTTCTATTTCCTTTATACGTCCTTCCACAAAAGCCTGCTCATTTTTGGCATCATCATACTCGGAGTTTTCACTAATATCACCAAAATCCCGGGCTGTTTTTATTCTTTCAGCTATCTCTTTTCGTTTTACCGTTTTCAAATAATCAAGTTCTTCTTCAAGATTTTCATAACCTTCTTCAGTAAGTAAAATTTCTTTAGACATCTTTTTTCTCCTTTTTATTTAATATTATACATTTTCATCTATACTTTAAAATTTTTACCTTCTATAACAATGATTCGACCACACAAAATAACTTTTATAAAAAGAAATTATCCTGTGCAGTCGAACCATAAGTACAATTATTAATTTTTTTGTCATATTTCTGTACCAGAACACCCGGTAAATCTCAGTACCATATTAACAGGTATTAATGTTCTTTAAACAAAAATAGCCTTTAATTACCTAAAAATTTAAAATCTTAATCATGAGTTCGCAAATATGAATACCTATCGACCTAAAGTATTATTTAACCAAATTTAAAAATCAATATAATTATAAATTACAATATTGAAATTGTCAAGTCTTATTCAGCTAATTCAGCTCTTCAATACGGGGTTTGAAATTAATTTCTTCCAGCAGGGAAAAATAATATTCATTTTCAAGAGGAAGATCATTCTTTTCGGCTAAAGCAACACAAGCAGCTTCCATTAAATTGGTTCCAAAAGAACGTCCCTCCAATTCGGGAGTAGTGGTAATCAAGGTTTTTAAGCCCTTTTTTTGAAGCAGCTCAACATCTTTTTCAGTCACCGTGTTGGTAATAATAGTTTTATTCTTCAGCTGGTCAGGGATAAATCTCTTAATCAAATGAAAATCACCTGCAATGATCTCAGACTGCTGATAGACCCGATGATAACGCCAGCCCGAACTGTTCTCTTCCTGTTTTTTGCCCGTGGGATACAAAAAACGGAGGGGAAGTTTTACAATCAGAGGAGCTGTAATTCGGGTGAAAATTTCCAGAGAACGCAGGGACTTTAAAACCAGGGGCAGTCCTAAAACAAAAAGCAGATCTCCAATCCTGAGGTCTGCGCCCTCTTTTTTTAGGGCCTCGGCCATCCCCAATCTATCAACTGCGGAAACAATTAAAACTCTTTTTTTTGAGAAATCAATAATCTCCTGCCGGCTGAGGTCTGCTATAACTTTTCGTTCCAGTGTGTTTTTTAAACCACTCCCATCTACAACCGGAGTTTTTTCAGCATGCTGGATTATTTTTTGAGTCTCTCTAATTTTATATCTGTGGTTACCTGAAAACACATACAGATCCATACCCCCGATACCAAATACATCATAGCAGCCATCCAGCTCTGCAAAAAGTTTTTTAGCTTCATCTTTATCACCATCGGTCCCTCTTCTTTCCAGCAACAATTCCTGGCCACAAATAGAAGTTTTCACCCGATGATCTCTTTTTTTGGATCCCAGACTAATACTAAGTACTTTTTTCAAACAATGATCCCTCTTTCAGCAATTATTATTTATTTAGGTTCTCCTCCATAACCGTTGGTAAGTTTAAGTATATGTTGCTGTCAGCTGATATGAACATTTCGCTGCCCCTCATTTATTCGCATGGTTGGGCCAGCATTAGCGCATCGAGCGCGTCAAAGGACTCCATCCTCGCATTGAGGGAGAGAAGACGAATAAAGAAATTTCTGTTTCATCTTCCGCTCGTCACGTCTGCGACTTGCTCCAGGCACTAGGACCTGGGGACCGTCGGAAGTGAGTTAAATTTAGTTTCTTCTTGACCGAATGAGAAGATGGGAGTTAGTCCTTTTCGTGAATGAAGCAATAGCAACATATGTTAATATTTTTCACCAACGAATGATTAAATTATTTTTTTCGGATCCAGCTCTTCTTTACAGCCCTGTTGATATTTAATTAAGGCTGTTTTGTATTTTTTTAGTACTGTTTTTATCTGATTTACTTCTTTTAGCTGATTTATCTGATCTTTAATAATGGTGGCATAAGGTAATCCTTTTATATACCAGTGAAGATGTTTCCTCATTTTGGGTACGGCTCTATGGGGGCCATAATAATTTACGGCCCGATCCAGATGATGACAGGCCATATCGATAATTTCTTTAATGTCGGGCTTTTTCGGTATACTGCCCGTTTTGATAAGCTGATTGGCTCTGCTCACAAGCCAGGGATTACCCTGCAGACCCCGGGCTACCATTAATGCCCTGCAGCCTGCTGTTCTAAATTTTTCTCGTGCCGTTTGTGGAGTGAAAATATCACCATTCCCCACAAGCGGAATATTGACCTCCCGGGCAGTGGCCTGGATAATATCCCAGTCAGCCTGACCTTCATAAAACTGGCTGCGCGCTCTGCCGTGGATGGTTACGGCCCCCGCTCCAGCTTGCTCAGCCCGTCGGGAAATTTCCCGGGCTGTATATTGGCCTTTATTCCAGCCTGCTCTTATCTTCACGGTAACCGGGAGATTAATTTTTTTAACCACCTCTTCTACAATTTTTTCCGCCCGGTCTGCATCCTTCATCAGAGCCGCTCCGGCACCATTTTTAACCACCTTGTTCACCGGACAGCCCATATTAATATCGATCAGCTGGGGAGCATAAGTTTCTTCAATATATACCGCCGCCTGACCCATGATTTCAGGATCCTCACCAAAAATCTGCACCCCGGTCCAGAAACCATCTTCACTATTAAAGTCAAGCAGCTCTTCTGTCTTTTGATTACCATATACAAGTCCTTTACTGCTTACCATTTCAGTAAAAACAAATTTTATACCCAGTTCCCTTAATATCTGCCGGAAAGGAAAATCAGTTACTCCCGCCATAGGAGCGGGAATTACCGGCTGCCGGGAAAATAATTCTTTCAGTCTCATTTTAACCACCCGGTTAGTTTATTTTGCAGATATAAAAAAGACCATCCAGAGTTAAAAAAGGCTCTACTTTTTCAATTAGCGGACTGCGGGGGGCTATAAGGTCCACCAGACCACCCGTTGCAATCACCAGGGCTTTATCATCAAGTTCCTGCTGAAATCTTTTTATCAGGCCTTCTACCTGACCAATAAAACCATAAATTATTCCTGACTGCATACCTTCTACGGTGTTTTTGCCTACTGCCCTTTCCGGAATTTTAAGCTCAATCCGGGGCAGTTTAGCTGCATAATTAAAAAGAGCTTCAATGGAGATATTAATACCCGGAGCAATAGCCCCACCCAGATAGCTTTGATCATCTGAAATAGCACAGAAAGTAGTAGCAGTGCCAAAATCAACAATAATTAATGGACCTTCATATTTTTGTAAAGCACCAACAGCATTTACAATCCGGTCTGCCCCAACTTCACGGGGATTATCCACCTGTATATTTAATCCCGTTTTTATTCCCGGACCCACTATTATAGGTTCTTTATCAAAGTAGCGCTTAAAAGTTTTCTCCAGAACCGGAATAATAGGAGGCACAACACTGGACACAATTATTTCATCAATCTCTGTGTGTTCAATCCCGGAGCTGGAAAGGAGATTTTTTAACAAAATACCGTATTCATCGGCAGTTTTATCTTTATCAGTGGAAATTCGCCAGTGTTCCTGGAGGCTATCAGCACTATAGACACCCAGTAAAGTATTTGTATTTCCAATATCAATTGCCAGCACCATATAATCACTTCCCGATTTTTATTATAAACAGTTTTTACTGGAAATCTTCTACATCCAGACTAATGTCTCCTGCCCACAGATTTCTTTTATGTCCCGAGGTATCTTTAATTACCAGGGCTCCCCGGTCAGAAACATCCACCACCTGACCGTAAAATGAATTATTTTCCTGTTTTATGTTCACCTTTTTCCCAATCAAGTCCAGCTGGCTTTTCCACTCCCCTAAAAGTTGACTCTCTTGACCCTGTTTTAGTTTTTTATAATAATCTTCAAATACAAACAAAAGCTCCTGCAGCAGTTTACTTCGGGAGTAAGTTTCTCCGGTAACCTGTTTTAAAGAAATAGCTCTATTTTTCAATTCTGAAGGAAATTTATCCTGATTAACATTAATCCCAAAACCCACTACTGCCCTGTTTATGTGGCCTATTTCTGAATCAATCTCAACCAGAATCCCGGCAACCTTCTTTTTATTAATATATAAATCATTGGGCCATTTTAAAAAAACTGTAAAACCTTTTTTAAGAAGAACTTTTTTTACCGCTAATGAGGCAATAAAAGTTAAAACCGGAGATATGCGGGGCCTGAAATGTGGTTTTAAAATTAAAGAAAACCAGAGACCGGTTCTTTCAGGTGAAAACCAATTTTTACCCCGTCGGCCCCGCCCTTCTGTCTGTCTATCAGCAATTACCAGCATACCTTCTCCGGCATCAGAGCCGGCGATTTCTTTTGCTTTTTTATTGGTAGAATCTATTTCCGGGAAAAATTCGATTTTCCGGCCCATAAAATCAGTTTTTAAACCACAATAAATCTCTTCTGGAAGCAGATTATCAGGAACAAATTTAAGAATATATCCTTTATTGGTCCTGGCTTCTATAATATACCCTTTGGCCCTGAGTTCTTCTATATAATTAGAAACCGTGGTTCTGCTGGCCTCAAGTTTTTCTGCTATCTCAGCTCCGGAGACAAATTCATTTTTATTTTTATGAAGCAATTTTAATATGGTTAATCTTTTTTCATTGATTCTCATTCTTATCCCACCATAAATAATTATATTGATCTTTATATCAACAGCTAAACAACTCTCTGAGTTAATCAAAGATAATTTAATCAGTTATATTTAAGCACCCTTTAATAAAGGTTAAAAAAACATTAACTATATTGACTTCCTGCCTTAATTCTAATATAATTTTCATTGTAAAGCAAATACTATTATTACCTGCTGCATAACTATCTTCTCCTGATATAAAAAGGTTATTCAGCATTAATATCTGAGGATCAAACTAATATTAAAGACCACTTTCAGGGAGGAATTATTATGACCAAAAAATCAGGTAAGCTTATGTTAAGTATTATTATCATGGCTGCCCTTCTGGCTGGCCTTGTTGGATCTGTAAATTTTATCTCTCCCGTCTTGTCAGCCGAAACAGAGACCGAAGAACAGATCACTCCGGAAAGTGATCAAATTACCCAGGAAGACATCTATATGGGTGGTATTTTTGCTGATATAGCTGAAGAAGTTCAACCTTCGGTTGTCAAAGTCACCACCCGCTTTGAAAGAGATGTACAGCCCCGCTTTCCCTTTGATGACCCTTTTTTCGAAGATTTTTTTAGAGACCAGTTTCCACCCCGGGAACGAGAACGTGAACAGAGAGAAGGTTATGGCAGTGGATTTATAGTTACTGAAGATGGTTTAATAGTCACCAATGAACATGTTATCCATAGAGCAGAAGAAATTGAAGTTAATATTATCGGTTTTGAAGATCCCATTCCCGCTGAAGTTCGCTGGGCGGAAGAAGAATTTGATCTGGCAATTCTGCAGGTAGATGTTGATGAAGATCTGCCGGTACTTCCCCTGGGCGATTCTGACCAGATCAGACCCGGAGACTGGGCAATTGCCATCGGAAATCCCTTTGGCTTTGAACACACTGTAACTACCGGAGTTATAAGTGCTCTGGGCCGTCCGATAAACATTACCACCCAGGAAGGAGAAATTAGAACCTACCGCAATCTTATTCAAACCGATGCCGCCATTAATCCCGGAAACAGTGGAGGACCCCTGCTTAATATTCACGGAGAAGCAGTGGGCATAAACACCGCAGTTAGCACCCGGGGCCAGGGCATAGGTTTTGCTATTCCTATCAATGCAGTTAAAGGATATGTAGATGAACTGGTCGAAAAGGGAGAAATTATCAGACCCTGGCTGGGAGTTATGTACCAGCCGGTTACAGAAGCTATTGCCGAACAGATGAACCTGCCGGATACCAGAGGAGCACTGGTCCGAGATGTTGTTCCGAACAGTCCGGCAGATGAAGCAGGTTTGAAAGTATATGATGTAATAATTGAAATTAATAGAGAACCCATTGAAGAAGCCTATGAATTATCTGACAAAGTAAATAAACTGGAAATCGGAGAACAAATTATGATCAGAGTCCTGCGTAATGGAGAAAGTCACGTTCTGACCGCAACCATTGGAGAACGTCCGGAAGAATTTTAAATAACAATAACAGCAAAAGATAAAAACAGGCCTCTCTTTTTGGGGCCTGTCTTTTTTTTT
>PWDW01000052.1 GCA_003553225.1 Halanaerobiaceae bacterium | reverse complement strand
ATTACTATGTATTACTATATATTACTATGTATATTATACGTTTATTAAAGGAGTGGCGATAATATGTTTGAAGTAGGAGATAAAATTGTATATCCCAATCATGGAGCAGGAACTATAGTCGCCAAAGAAACCAAAAAAATTTTGGGTGAAGAAAAAGAATATTTTATAATGGAACTGCCTATTGGAGAGATGAGAGTTATGATTCCGGTTGATAAAGCAGAAGAAATTGGTCTACGAGATATTATTGACGAAGAAGAGGCAGAGGATGTCTTTCATCTTTTAAAAGGTGAAAAAAGCAAAATGTCCCAAAACTGGAACAGGCGTTATCGAGCCAATATGGAGAAATTAAAAACCGGTGATATTTTTGAAGTGGGGGAAGTTGTTCGAAATTTAACTATCAGAGATGAAGAAAAAGGTTTATCAACCGGGGAAAAGAAAATGCTCAGTAATGCCCGTCAAATTTTGATCAGTGAACTGGTTTTAGTAAGAAAAGAAAGCAAAAAACAGATTGAAAAAATGATTGAAAAAACATTTGAAAAAACTTTAAAAAAACGAGAGAAAGAAAAAAGAGAAAGAGAAAAAAGAGAAAAAGAAAAGGAGGTAGAGGAAAAAAAGGAGACCAATAAGAATCCAGAAGCTGATGGGACAGAAAGTAAAGATCAGCAGTAAAATTATATTAGTTAGGGGATAGGGGGTGACCGGGATCCATGTTAAAAAGAATCATGCGTATTTTACTTGGTGTTTTTGGAGCAATTATAGGATATCAGATAATTGATGTTTTAAATTTAAATCATAACCTAAATTTTTCACTGAATAACTGGGATGCTCTGCTGGCCAGCCCTCAATTTCTGGGTTCACTTGGTGGGGCAGCCGCTGGTTCTTTTATTTTATATTATATTTTAGAGAAATTTCTTAAATTCACCATTGATTTTGAATATAAATTAAAGGAAATAACCTGGGAAAAAATCTTAATCGCTCTGTTAGGGGTTTTTACAGGACTTGTATTTGGGACCCTGGTAAATTTTTCTTTTTCTGTACGCAGCATTCCCCGGGTTGGTCTTCCGGTTTCCATATTTGTTAATGTTGTCTGCATATATTTTGGTTTTACTCTGGCTATTAATAAACAGGATGAACTGATAGATTTTATAAGTAATAATAAAATTTCCTCTATGGGTGATGTGGACAGCATAGTAAATAATAAAATTCTGGATACAAGCGTAATTATTGATGGGCGGATACTTGATATCTGCCAGAGTGGTTTTGTTGAAGGAGCCCTGGTAATACCTGAATTTGTTCTAGAAGAGCTGCGTCATATTGCAGATTCGTCCGATGTTCTCAAGAGAAACCGTGGACGGAGAGGACTTGATATTTTAAAAAAGCTGCAGAATAGTTCGGACATCGAAGTTCAGATTGTTAATCAGGATTTTGAAGAGATTCCTGAAGTTGATAGTAAACTTGTTAAAATGGCTCAGCTGATTGATGCCCGGGTGATAACCAATGATTTCAACTTAAATAAGGTGGCTGAACTGCAGGGGGTTAAAGTTCTTAATATCAATGAACTGGCCAATGCGGTAAAACCGGTTGTTCTGCCGGGAGAGGAAATGGAAGTAAAAGTCATTAAAGAAGGAAAAGAAGAAGGCCAGGGAGTTGGTTATCTGGATGATGGCACAATGATTGTTGTAGATAAAGGGATTAATTATATAGGTGATACTATAAATGTAGTGGTAACCAGTATTTTGCAGACAGCTGCGGGGCGTATGATTTTTGCTGAACCCGAAGAATTAAGAAAACAAAAAGAAAGACAAAACACAGAACAGGCTGTTCAGGGATAATCACTGCAGTTAAAAAAGGAGTTTGATTTGTAAATGGATTGTGGGGTTGTTATTCCAGCTGCTGGTTTGGGCCGGCGCATGAATACAGACACAAAAAAACAATATATTAAACTTGCGTCCAGGCCCATAATTGTTCATACTCTGAAAATATTCATAGAGATATTTTCATTTTCTGAAATTGTCCTCACCGTTCGAAAAGAGGACATTCCTTTTTGCCGGGAGAATATACTTGATAAATATAATATTTCAGCAGTAAAATTAGTTCCCGGTGGTCAAACCAGAAGGGAGTCAGTTTTTAAGGGATTACAAAGTTTTTCCCAATCCCCGGAATATGTTATAATACATGATGGTTCCCGGCCACTTTTACCATCCGGGGTTCTGCGGGAAAAACTGCTTCCGGCAATGCAAAACTACCGGGCGGTAACCACCGGAGTTGATGTTAAAGATACCATTAAAATACGAACAGAAGACGGTTTTGTAAAAAAGACACCTCCCCGGGATAAACTGGTGGCTATTCAGACACCCCAGGGTTTTCATTATAAACTCTTAATGAAAGCCCACCATAGGGTGCCCGAGGATATAAAAGCCTCTGATGATGCTTCTCTGGTGGAATATATTGATGAAAAAGTAAAGATAGTTGAGGGATCTTATGAAAACATAAAGGTTACGACTCCTGATGACCTGGAATTGGCCAGATTGATTCTTGAGAAAAGAGGGGATAACCATTGAGAGTGGGATTGGGTCTGGATGTTCATGCTCTAAAAGTGGGCAAGGAAGTTATTCTGGGAGGAGTTAAAATACCGCATTCAGCCAGCCTGGATGGTCATTCAGATGCAGATGTGCTGCTTCATGCCCTGATAGATGCCCTGCTGGGAGCTGCTGGTGCTGGAGATATTGGGGAACATTTTCCACCCCGGGAGGAGAAATATAGAAATATCAGCAGTTTAAAATTGCTTAAAGAAACACAAAAAATTGTGCACCATAAGGGCTTTGTGCTGAATAATATTGACTTAACTATAATTGCTGAAGAACCAAAAATCAGCCCCTATAAAAAAGAGATTATCTCCCGGATTGCTGAATCTTTACAGCTGGAAAAAGATATGATAAATCTAAAGGCAACTACTGCCGAAGGTCTCGGATTTACCGGGCGTAAGGAAGGTATTGCCGCCCAGGCGATTGTTTCCCTAAAACAGGAACAGTAAATCATTTTGTGATATTTGCTATTTTAAAAAACTTTTAATCAAACTCACTTTATTTTGTTTCATTTATACAGAATTCCGGCCCATTAATTATGGCTGAAATATTGCTCTGAAAGTTAAAAAAATATAATGAAAAAAAGAAAATATAAATATCAGGTATACAGCTTATGGAGACTGGAATAATAGAATAATATATGAATTATATATTGATAAGAACATATCAGCAGGAGATAATTCAAGGAGGTAATTTTTTATGAATAAGGAACAAACAAATACGGACAATGAACATATAAGATTGAGATTCCCCCCAAGTCCTACAGGAAAAATACATATAGGAAATATAAGAACTGCTCTTTTTAACTGGCTGTGGGCCAGAAAAAAGGGTGGAGAATTAGTTTTAAGAATTGAAGATACCGATCAGGAGCGCTCCAATAGAGAATTTGAAGATATTATAATTCAGGAGCTTGAATGGCTGGGCCTTGATGTGGATGAAGGTCCCAATCAGGGTGGAGAGCATGGGCCTTACAGACAGTCAGAAAGACTGGATATATACAAAAAGTATCGAGATAAACTGCTGGATAATGATAAAGCCTATAAATGTTATTGTACTCCCGAAGAGCTGGAAGAAATGAGAGATAAGGCCCGCAAGAAAGGTGAAATGCCCCGATATGATGGTCGCTGCAGAAATTTGAGCAGTTCAGAGCAGCAGGCTAAAGAAGAGGCCGGAAAAGAACCTGTAATTAGATTCAAAACCCCGGTTTCTGATAAGGAAATTGTAGTTAAAGATCAGATTCGAGGAGATGTTTCTTTTGATTCTTCTGTTCTGGATGATTTTGTTATATATAAATCCGACGGGATGCCCACCTATAATTTTGCCGTGGTTATTGATGATGCTCTGATGGATATCACTGATGTTATCAGAGGTGAAGACCATTTATCCAATACACCAAAACAAATACTTTTGTACAAAGCTCTTGATTTTGAGATTCCACGATTTGCTCATTTACCTCTGATTCTTGATGAAAACAAGGCTAAACTAAAAAAAAGAAGTGGAGAAGACACTGTATATGTGGGAGAATTTCGTAAAAAAGGTTATTTACCTGAAGCATTATTTAACTTTTTGGCTCTTCTGGGCTGGTCACCACCTGAAGAAGAGGAAATATTGAACCGGGAAGAAATAATTCAGGGTTTCAGTCTGGAAGATGTTAATAAAAGTGCGGCCGTATTTGACATTGAAAAACTTAACTGGATGAATGGAAAGTATATTAGAGATGCTGATCTGGATCAGATAGTTGAACTCTCTCTGCCCTATTTAAGAGAAGCAGGATATATAGAAGATGAAAATGTTTCCTCCAGGCAGCTTGAAAAGCTAAAAAAGATAATTGAAGTGGGGCGGACAGGTGTTGATTATCTGGCCCAGATTCCTGAAGAAACAGAATTGTTTTTTACTGGACTTGAATTTGAAGACCGGCAAAAAGCACAGGAAGAATTTCAGGGTTCAGAAGTAGAGCTGGTATTTAAAACATTAATCGAAAAATTAGAGTCACTGGAGACTTTGAATCCAGCTGCTGTTAACAGTATTTTTAATGAAATGAGGGAAGAACTGCCTGTAGGAGCCCGCACTATTTATCATCCAGTTCGTCTGGCTTTAACCGGTGAAGAATCTGGACCGGAAATGGGTAATATAATATATATCCTGGGGATTGAGGAAGTAAAACAGCGGCTGGAAAATGCTCTTCAGCTGGCAGATTAATTTAAAAAGAAGGTGTTTTAGTATGCTGCAGGTTTATAATACATTGAGTGGAAAAAAAGAGGAATTTACTCCTATAGAAGAAGGAAAAGTTAGAATGTATGTCTGTGGGCTGACCGTGCAGAATTATTCTCATGTGGGTCATATAAGAAGTGTGGTTAACTATGATGTTATTCGAAGATATCTGGAATATAAGGGATATGATGTTTATTTTGTTCAGAATTTTACCGATATAAATGAAAAAATTGTGGCCCGGGCCCGGGAAGAAGAAATGTCTCCTTCAGAACTGGCGGAAAAATATACCCGTGCTTATCTGGAAGATATTGCCCGGATGAATATTAAAACAGCTGATGCTTACTGTACGGCAACCGTTAATATTGAACAGATGATAAATATTATTGAGCAGCTGATGGAACGGGGCTATGCCTATGAGAGTGAGGGCAATGTTTATTTCAGTGTAGAAAAATTTCCAGATTATGGCAAGCTGTCAGGTAGAAATATAGAAGAGATGGATGCCGGATCCCGGGTCAATGTCAAGGAAGACAAGAAACATCCCCTGGATTTTGCTCTCTGGAAAAAAGTAAAAGATGATGATGTAAAAGTATGGGATAGTCCCTGGGGACCGGGCTGGCCGGGCTGGCATATTGAATGTTCTACTATGGCCGGGAAGTTTCTGGGGCATAAAATTGATATTCATGGTGGGGGAACAGATCTGATTTTTCCCCATCATGAGAATGAAATTGCCCAATCTGAGGCCTGTTTTGGAGAAAAACCTTTTGTAAAATACTGGCTGCATAATGGAACCATTGATCTAAGTGGGGAGAAAATGTCCAAATCTCTGGGCAACTTTTATACGACCAGGGAAGTACTTGATAAATATTCAGCAGATATTCTTAGGTATTTTTTAATCACCAAACATTATCACAGTCCGGTTGAATTCAGTTATGAGGAAATGGATAAAGCTGAAATCAGTTTTAAAAAAATAAGGAATACCAGAAATGATGTACATCAAATTACCGAGCAGATACCGGATAAAAGTGATTCCTCATTTGAAATCAAGTCTTTTCTTAATAAAATAGATTCTTTTGAGGAGGCTTTTTTTGCGGCTATGGATGATGATTTTAATACTGCCCGGGCTCTGGGTGAACTGCATAATTTCACGGGAGAAATAAACTCTCTAATTAACTCCCCAGATTTTCAAATAACAGAAGAGACAAGATTTGTACTTAAAAAGGCTGAGGATAAGCTGAATACTGTTTTGGAAATCCTGGGTTTTAGTACAGGTCAAAAGAAAGCAGCTGCTTCAGAACAGGAGCAGTTAAATGAAGAATTAATAAGCTATATTTTAGATTTAAGAGAACAGGCCCGCAGAGAAGAAAACTGGAGTCTGGCCGATAGTATCAGAGAAGATCTTTCTCAAAGAGGAATAAAGGTCAAAGATACATCACATGGTCCCACCTGGAAAATAGAGGATGATGAATAATGGAGGTTAAACCCAGGGCAGAACTGGTTAATTACACCGATGAACCGGAACGAAATGTTGCCGCCGCAGCCCGCTTATGTCATTCTCCCAAAGGGGGCAGTCAGCTTAGAGAAGAAATGAGCTCCCGGGAGGTAGAGCGTCTGGTAAGAAAGGTTATTGAAATGGGGCATACTTCAACCCTGGAGCATACTTATTTTTATTTTCATATAATATGCAGCCGGGTGACCAGCCATCAGCTGGTAAGACAGCGGATAGGTGTTTCTTACAGCCAGAGATCTCAGAGATATGTTTCTGAAGATGATTTTGATTATATAATACCACCTACTATTGCCCGCAATGAGCAGGCCAAAAAGTTATACAAAGAAAAAATGGACAGTCTGCAGGAAACCTATCGAAATCTTCTTAAAGAGGAGATTCCCCCCGAAGATGCCCGCTTTATTCTGCCGGCTGTTAAAACAAATCTTATGGTTTCTTATAATGCGCGATCTCTAAGGCATTTTTTTGAACTGCGCTGCTGTAATAGATCTCAGTGGGAAATTAGAACTATAGCCAGGCAGATGCTCTCTCTGGTGCAGAAAAAAGCTCCTGTTCTTTTTGAAAATGCTGGCGCTCCCTGTGTCAGCAGGGGATATTGTCCTGAGGATGATTTTTCCTGTGGGAGAATTGATGAGCTAAACTCCAGGGAAGGAGATAATTAAAAAATGGCTAATATTGAAGGAAGAAATCCCGTAATTGAGGCTTTGAAGGGTCCCCGGAAGATACAGCAAATTTTTATAAAAAAAGGGGCAGGGGGCAGGAATATAGAAAAAATTAAGCAGCTGGCAGCTGCCAAAAAAATATCTGTAAAGTTTTGTTCCGAGCAAGAATTATCCTCAATGGCGAAAACTTTTTCACCCCAGGGTGTGGTAGCCCGGGGGGAAGAAATTGCTCTCTGGGATGAAGATGAATTTATAAAATACGTTAAAAAAGATAGTAAGCCGGCCCTTATTTTAGTTCTGGATCATCTAAAAGATCCCCATAATATGGGTGCTATTATTCGCACCGCTTATGCAGCCGGGGCACATGGTTTAATTTTTCCTGCAGACAGAGCTGCTGGTCTGACTCCTGCAGTTTTGAAAACTTCTTCCGGAGCTGCTGAACATTTACCCCTGGTGTGTACTGTTAATATAAATAATATCATAAAAAAAATAAAACAATCCGGAATCTGGGTTGTGGGTGCGGAGTTAAAAGAAGCAGAAACCTATTATCAGCAGGATCTCAATAAACCTCTGGCCCTGGTGGTGGGTAGAGAGGGCCGGGGTTTAAAAAGATTGGTTAAAGAAAACTGTGATTTTTTAATAAAAATACCTTTAAAAAATAATATGGATTCATTAAATGTTTCAGTAGCAGCCGGAATACTGGTTTATGATATTGTGCGCCAGAGGGATAAATAATCCCTGGATTAACCTTCTTGACTTAATAAGATTAAACCAGTATAATTAATGTAAATAAGGGAGGGGTTTTCTTGAAGGGAAATATTCCGAATGCCCAGCAGATCAATCGTGAAAAGTATAGTGATCTTAGTGATGATGAATTAATTGAAATCATCAGAGAAGGAGATTCAGAAGCTCAGGAATTCTTAATTAAAAGATATAAAAATTTTGTCCTGGCAAAATCAAGGTCATATTTTTTGGTGGGAGCTGATAGAGAGGATATAGTTCAGGAGGGAATGATTGGACTATATAAAGCAATCCGAGATTATGATATCGATCGGCTGGCTTCTTTTCGGGCTTTTGCGGAATTGTGTATTACCAGACAGATTATTACAGCAATTAAGGCTGCAACCCGTCAAAAACATCAGCCCCTTAATACCTATATTTCTTTAAATAAACCCATATATGATGAAGAATCGGATCGTACTCTGCTTGATGTGCTTAAAGGCGGCAAACTTAGTAATCCTGAAGAAGCATTTATCAGTCAGGAGCAGTATGAATTAATTGAAAACAAAATTAACGAAATGCTCAGTGATCTGGAATTCAATGTGCTGCAGGAATATCTTAAAGGGAAGTCATATAAGGATATTGCCGACACCCTGGATAGACATGTTAAATCAGTGGATAATGCTCTGCAGAGGGTTAAAAGAAAACTTGAATCATTTCTGGAAAAACATGATATTGACAAATAAAAATTAATTTTGGGAGAAGACTTTTTAGACTGGATTACCAAATAGCCGGATGAAAAGGAGTAAACCACTTAAGTGGTTCTTCTTTACATATATTAAGGAAAAATAAATAAACAGATTTTAAGGAGGATGTAAATAATGGCAAGAGAAAAATTTGAAAGGACCAAACCCCATCTTAATATAGGGACAATTGGTCATGTTGATCACGGAAAGACGACATTAACAGCAGCAATAACCAAGGTACTGCACAATTATGGT
>PWDW01000055.1 GCA_003553225.1 Halanaerobiaceae bacterium | reverse complement strand
TTATCATATTCAGCATCAGTCGTGTAATAACTATCAGCAGCTATTTTTGCTCGCTGGATAACTAACCGGTCAAGGAGTTTGGTTCTGCTCATTTCCAGGGAAAGGTACAGCGAAGAACCACCACCGGATAACACGCCCTCAAGTATTCTTAGCGAGAGAGCAGTTTTCCCCATCGAAGGTCGACCAGCCAGGATTGTAAGATGCTTTCTGGCAAGACCGCCGGATAAATACATATCCAGTCCTCCGAGATTAGTTTGAATAAGCTCTTCATCATCACCATGTTCGAGCCTCTCGATAAACCGCTGATAACTCTCAACAGCGACGTCCTCAACATCATGAATTATTGTGCTGTTTACCTCTCGGGACGTTGCTCGGAAAATCCTATCCTGGACTTCATTTAAAACATCATCTATCTCTTCATCGGTATTATTTATAAGATTATGGCTTTCTTGAAGTTCTTTTTTTACGAGCCTTCTAACTTTCATTTCCTGGAGCTTGTTAACTGCCGACTCCAAATCTATCTCCAGAATTTCTATTGCCTCAACAATTTTTTCAAACAGCCTCTCAGATAATTTTTGCATCGTCTTGACTCTTGATATCTTACCATTCTCTTGATACTGCCTCTTAAATTCCTTCCAAACCAGCCTATAGGGTTTCTTAGAAAAACAGCCTGCATCAAGCTCTGTGATGTAGTCCTCAATCAGCTCGGGGCTGTTTAAAAGGCACTTCAAAACGCCAGCCTCAACTTCCTCGTCTTTGAGTTTGCCCATATTATCCCCCCTTTCTTTTTCTCTCTATCTCGGATAACTTTTCGAGATACTCTTGCTGTTTATTCTTAGGCTTTTCTTGAGAAGTACTGTCCGGCCAGGGTTCGTTAATATAATTCTCAAAATTAGTCGGTCTAAATAATGTATCGGGCCTTAGAAATTTAGACATTTTCTTATCATCAAGCCAATCAGCGACCTTCTTGTCGATAACTTCCACAAAATCTTTGAATTTATAGCCATCGCTATAGCGTCCATTTATTAGCTTTTTGGTGTTTTTAGCTTTAGGAGAAAATCTGCGGTTGGCTTTCTCGTTGAGGTAGGATACAATTTTTTCGTATGGCGGGTTGTCGTCGGACTCGTCTAACTCGACGTTTTTTTCTTTTTCTTTTTTCTTAGTTCTTTTTTCTTTTAAAGAGTGTGAGATTTTTTTCTTTTTTGTTGTTGTTTTTTCTTTTTCTTTTTTTACCCTGGTGGTACCATTTTTCTCCCCCTCCTCCGATGATTGTTGATATGAAGGGAAGTTGCCCAGCACCGATTTTCCCTCTCGGGTTTCCCGGGCCGGTTTTTCACCCTCCGGCAAAACTTTGTATACAGAATTAAATTGCCCATTATCTTTTCGATTTTTTTCGCAAATTAAATAACCAGCCTCTTCAAGCTCTTCAAGCCCAGATTTAAGGCTGGTTTTACCATCAGTCGCAAATCGAGATAATTCTGACAATTTCATTTCCTTTTGTTCGGGGAGGGAGAGGAGGTAAGTAAGTATTCCTTTGGCTTTCCAGGATATTGTTTCGTCTTCAAGTATTTCAGTAGCTAATATTCCTCCCGAGTTCTTGAATACTGGCAACTTCCTCCCCTCCTTTCAATTTTATTCTTGGAATTTTTCTAGGGAAGACTCTGGTATCCTGTATTCTTTTTTTAGTTTGACTGCCTTGAGTCTACCCTCTCGTATTAATTCCCGAACTGTTCTAGCTGTTACATTCAAGCTATCAGCCACTTGAGATACAGTATAATGTTTCTCTAATGCCATCTTTGTGCCTCCTTGTTGGTTTTTGTTATTCTATAGCCTAGCACGACTATATTATAGCAAATGTCCATAAAATATTCAAATGGTATTTTTGGCTTTAAAATATTTCTTTAAACTTTAATTGACTACTATAATATACTTTAAAGAAAATGTTAACTATTGGAGGACTTTGTCGAATGATTGCAAAAAAATAACAGCCTAGCTAAAACCAGGCTGTGGGTAATGGGTGATTTAGTTTTCAAGTAAGTGTTAGCTATTGTCGGGTTCAGTAGTTCTCTCGTCGATGAAGTTTTTAAGGTCTTTCTCGGTAATTCTCCATCTTTTTCCCTTAGCAGAAGAACCACCAACATTAAGAGCTCTTATCTCTCCTCGCTTTATCCAGCGGATAACTGTTTTGGTTGATACATTCAGCAGCTCCGCAACTTCTTTAGTATCATAAAACTTTGCCTCTAAATCAAGACTCATTTAATTCACCTCCTTTAATTATTTTTTCCAAAAGAAATCAACAGGATTTTTGTCTATCTCAGTCGTTTCTGACTTCTTGAGTTTATTTTTGTTAACTAGCAAAAGGTTCTCGAGCTTATGGTTGTTTTGCTTTTTCGGTGTAGCCTCCCCTTGCTCCCATCTCCTAATAGTATTCGGGGCTACGTCTAGCTTTTCCGCAATTTCTTTTTGGGTGTAAATATTGCGGAGATTTTTTAGTCCTTCTCTGACTTCTTCGGGGTTAAGCATACTCCTTCCCTCCTTGTAGTGAAATTATATTATTTTACGCTGTTTGTGTCAAGTGTCTAACAATGGCAATTTATGATATCAATGCACATAAACCGGCACTTTTGTTTTTTCTTTGACACTTTGCGATATTTTCTTTGGATTTCCATTTCTTTTTGAGATATGAATTAGATGAATTTCCTTCAAATTTCCTATATCAATCATTTCCAAGTAGTTTAAAACGTCTTGCAAACCAAGGTGCTCCTCAAATATTCTTTTCTTTTGGGCAACGTGCATACCGAGGTCTTCTCGGTGTTTGTTAGCGTCCAGCTTTTCTCTGGTATAATTACATTCAATCAAGAGGTAGTCCAGTTTATCTAACTTCGGCTCAATGTAACCTGTATCGGTCACATAGCCGACCTTCTTGCCAGAGTTATGCTGAACCATAAAGCCAAGCGGTTCCTCCGCATCGTGCTCCAGGTCAAAGGCAGTCCACTTCCAGGTCTTTGACTTTTGAAACTTAGGATATTTTTTAGCTTTAATAAATGGCAAATTGATATATTTTTTTGTACCCTCGCTGGCAAAGACCGGAATACCTCTTTGCAGGTATTCCTCTACATATTTGCTGTGGTCTTTATGCTCGTGGGAGAGCAGCACAGCCTCTAATTTGTCCAGGTTATAATCAGTCTTTTTCCTTACATCGCTAACCGGCACTCCTGCATCTAGCAGGAGAAAACTTTCCTCAGCCTCCAGCAGATAGCAGTTAGCATCGCTGCCAGAGGCGAGGACGTGCACTTGTATTCCGAACATTTTATACCCCCTTATTTATTTCTCCTAGCACTTCACATATGCCGAAAAATCCAATAATCATCGCTAAGGTTGGAATAAACGTTCCGCTAACAATTTGCGAGAGAGCCACAGGAGCCAGTATATAGCCGATTATTTTTAGTATGCCTTTAATTCTCTTATTCATCTTTATCACAACCATAGTAGGAGCAGTACAGCTCTTTAAACAGCCTGTACTGCCATTCCTTCCATTTTCTAATATCTCTCATAGTTTAACTCCAGGGAATTTGCTCTGACTCGTCAGCTCCACCATCTATTGTTATTTCTTTTAGGTCTTCGGCTGGTGGCTCCTCGTCTTCTTCGATTTCCTCTTCGAACTCTTCATCGTCAAAGTCTTCTTCCTCTTCTTCTACATCGTCTATGATGATAGTATCAGCGGCTCCCATTTTCTCTTCCTTTTCCTGCTCCACTTGCTCTTCGTGCTGCTTTTCATTATTGATTGCACTCAATAACAAGTGGTCGTCGCTGGAGCTATTGATATATTTTTTACAGGCTCTCTGGATAACTGTCTTTTTCGCCATTTCGCCAGCGAAATTTTCGTGGGCCCCATCGTAATTGCTATCGGGGTTGTAGTTCCCCTGCGACCAGGCTGCTTTGATTTCATTGATAGTCATTAGCTCAGTATAATCAGCCTTATTCTCAAAGATTATAGTGGCGTATGCTCCTATAACTTTGCCTTTGAGCTTATTTTGAATGTTCTGTTCGTGGCTTTTGATGATATAAGTCCCTCGGTCAACTTCATAGTCAATCTTATCTCCTTCATAGATAACTTGAGCTCTTACATCAAGAGCATCAGTTACTCTTTTGAGTACAGCGATGCTCCCGAAGTAACTCCGCTGGAATTGCAGCGACTTGCCATAAGCAATGAAGTATCCCTGGTCTTTAGCAGGGTTGAGTCCTTGTGTTACCATATCCAGCAGAGCGTTGAATATACTGGATTTACTAGCGACTTCCAGTACAGGATTGCCATTCTTATCTTTAACCTCTTGCAGCTCTAAATAAGCCGATTTAAGAGCGTTCTTTGCCGAATAGTTATCCGGCAAATCCAATCGTCCTTGCTCCTGCATTTCGTCAACTCGGTCAGCAACTCGGTTTGTCAATTCATTTGCAACTTTTTGGATATTGCCCATCTTAAATACCTCCTTATTGGTTTACCACATATAAGTGGTTGTTGTTGGTTCTAACAATTTGCAGTTCTCTCGCATCACTCGGGTTAAATTTGTCTTCATTAACGACAGCCAGGTAAAATAGCTGGCTATCAGTTTCGACTACCTCAGTTATGGCCTCAGCGTTGTCTACCCATATTGGTACTCGCAGTCCAAATTCCTCAGCAAGAATGTTAATTATCTCGACTCCAATTCTAATTCGGTCGGAGTTATTCAAGTTCTTCTCAAACTCCGAACCGCAGGAGCCATATATTTTGCAGGTTTCTTTTTTGTTGCCATTCTGCTTTTCCTCAAAGAGCTTGACTGTGGATTTATCAAGCAGATTGTTGGCCCTCTCCTCGAGCAGCCTATATTTCCTCTCGGCCGCTTGAGTGGCCTTGTCGACCATATATGCCAGCTGCTCGTAATGCTCTTGCTTACTCTCCAGTTCTTCTTCGAGTTCTTTTTTCTTGCTTAGATTTTTTGTGGCTACCTTATGCTCAGCTATCTTTTCTCGTACCTCTTCAAGCTCTTCCTCCAGTTCAGTTATTTCCTCTTCAAAGTTTTCCTGGCCTTCCTCCAGTTCTTCAATCTCTTTTGATATTTTCTGGTACTCTTCGAGCTCTTTATATCCCTCCTCTTTGTTCTGGAGCTCAGCGATTTTGTCCTGGAGTTCTTCCTCCTTTTCCTTCTCAGTTTCAAGCTGCTTTGAAACCTTTGCCAGTTCTTTTTTAGCTGTTTTCAACTGGTTTATAACTTTGTTTCCTTCCTGTTGGATTTCCTTCAAATGCTCTGACCTCTTAGACCTGGCCTTTTCCTTCATATCATCGGGAAGAGGCTGTCCACAAAAACCGCAGTTATCAACCTTTTTACTTTCAACCTCTTTGTACTGCTTTACAAGCTCTTCTTTTTTGTCTTCAAGTCGGTTCAAAGTGGTTTCAAACTCCCGCTTATCTCGCTTTAAATTGCTTATCTTATTCCTCAGTTCATTTAGCTCCTGGTTCTTTTCAGCAACCTGTTCGTTTATTTTTCTTATCCAATCTTTTTTTATTTCTGCTCTTTTCTTTTCCAGTTCTGCGGTTGAGCTGCCACTTTGCCTTTGCAGTTCTTTGAGCTCTTCCTTGAGTTCTTCCTTTTTCTCTTCCAGTTTGGAGATATCTCCAAACTTTTCCTCGATTGCTACAACCTCAAGTTTGTTGACAATATCATCTATCTCTTTATCTAACTTTCGCATTGTCTTCTGGCTGTTTTCGATGAAGCTCTCGAGCTCGTCAACTTTCCCCGATAGTTCTGGTTCCCCAACATCAGCAGCAAGTTCGCTGATGGTAGGAGTGTCGATAACCTGCATCAGCAAGCGTCTTCTGTCCTTCCAATGCAGGTGCTCGGCAAAGTGAAGGGGGTTAGATAGGAGCTGCACAGTTTCCAGGGGCCCTATCTTTTCCTCAATAGTTCGGTCAAAAACTCCCTTCTTGACCGGCTGTTTGTTTATTTTGTAGGTGTAATCGGGAGCAGCTCGCTGAAAAGCCTTGCTGCCTTCTTGCCTCTCCCAATTCTCCTGCATAACTCGCTCTATTTCAAATTCAATATTGTCTTCCGAGGCAAATTTTATTTTAACCTTGACCTCCAAGTCCCGCCTTCTGGCTTTCGGCAAGACCTCCAGGTTCGGCTCCACTTTAAAGCTCCTCTCGTGGTTGCCTCGAGCATCATAGCCGAATAAACACCAGAAGTAAGCGTCTACAATAGAGCTTTTGCCGGAGCCATTGTCGCCGAAGTAAAAGTTATTTTGCTCCGGCCTTAGATGCAGCCTCCTTATTCCTTTGAAATTCCTTATCTCCATTTCTTCAATCGTCCAATTCTTCATATTTATCTACCTCCCTGGTAAATATTATTTTCCAATCTCCCTTCTTGATTTCATAGACAATCATTCCCAAAACCATAATTCCCAAAAAGCCCAATGTACCATAATGTATAAGTGTATTATAGTAACTAAGCATACCTTGCATCAGCCTCCCTCCAAATTTCTTTCCAGCAGCGGGAGCATATATAGTCTTTCCAATGATGCTCCTCGCTTTTGTCGTGCCATTCGCAGCATACCTGGCACTTAAACTGCGAGGAAGTAATAACCCCCTCGCAGTTCTGTGGATAAGATAAGAAAATCATATTACCAGCCCCTCTTTTTTTACATTATGTCTTCGATGTTTATATCTCTATCTATATCGTCGTTGTCAAGCTGCACAATTTCCCTGTCTTCTGCACTCGGAGCAATCATAACTAATTGCAAAAGCTCCTCAGAAGGTACCTCGGTAATATCTTCCACCGCATCAACAATACTCCTCAGCGTCATGAGAAATTCTGCAAGTCCGGCCTCTCCTTCAATACCAACTTCCACTTGACTATCCTGCATCTTAGCGTGAATATTTAGCATTTTATTTAGCCTCCTTTTTAATTACTTTAGTGTCTTTATAGCAGGCCGGGCACAGCCATACTAAATCCGGCCCAACCTGGTCTTGAATGGGCACAAAATCCTCCAGTCCAGTTTGGCCTTCCAAAACTTCATTCCAATAATCTCCTTCGGCCTCAAAGCCACACTTTTTGCATTTATATTTAGTCATTTTATTTAGCCTCCCTAAAGTGATATTATAGGAGCAAGGCAGGTTGGGGCCTGCCTTGCCTGTTAAGCGACTTCCTTAGCAGGGACGATGCTGGCCGACTCGGGTATCAGCATAGCGTCGGCCAGTATCACTTTATCGTTGGTTGGTTTCGGACGATTGCCCTGGATATATACCTCAACAATCGCTCTATTTTCTAAGTCCCGGAAATTCCCGAGATATTCAACAGCGTCCTCGAATGAAGGCACACAATGTATTCCTGTAATATATTTCTTAGATTGACTCCCATCGTATCCGACCTTCTTTTTGGCAATATGCCATTTTCCAGGTTCTAAAGTCCGACTACCATCAATGCCTCGGAATAAGTTTTTGATTTCTCCTCCCTCAATCTCCATAATTTTATATGCTCTCATTGTTATCAGCCTCCTTTGCACAATAGATGCAGATTTTGCCCTCAGCCTTCCAGCTATACTCAGCACAATCTCTCCATTCGTGGCACTCGTTACAGCGGAAGGTATCTACTATAAACTCCCTCTCTGGTTCTCTTATCATTTTATTCAGTCCTTATATGCAAGGGTGGAAGTAGATTTTGAACCGACTTCCACCAGCCAGGAAATATATTTCATCACCACCAACCTCGTACTTTTCCGGCTCTTCAAAGTCTATATCTTCGTAGAATGTATACCCTGCATCATCGCTAAAACCTCTCAGCATTAGCTCGGGCACAGTCGCTATCAAGTTTTTGTGGCCCGATATGAACCGGGCTATGTCGGCCACTTTGAATACGTGGGGCCTGGAGTATCCTCCCCGAATATCGCAGCCATTGTGGGTTTGCAATATTACAAAGTCGTGATTGTATATATCGTCGCCGAAGACCAGCACGTATTGTATATGCTGTTCCAACATTGACTCTGCATTGTATGTGTTTTCGGTGATTATATGATGCCTTGCACTGCTGCCCGGGTATCTCTTTTTAGCCTCCTCGAGGGCAAACTGCTCTGCCTCTCCAAGATTTCTAATGCCTTGATTTTTGTGCAATTCTCGGGCCTCGTCGTCCAGATAGAGTGACTCTCGCAGAAAGTGGAAGGTCTTCAAGCTCGGTATAATATCAATGGTTTCTTCATACTTTCTTACCTCCACTTCAAGCGGTGACTCTTCTGCAAAGTCCCGCTCCTGGTTTCTCTCCCAATGCCTGCCATAATGGTCACCACTGTCTAACATATGCTTACCTGTATTCTCCTTTAACATACCAGCTAAGATTTCGTCCTTCTCTTGAGTTTGCTCTATTAACATTGTTTAACAGCCTCCTTTTGATTTTTTAGTTCTTCCAGCCAGGCTGGATAAGCCCGGGCTGGGTCTGGTATCTGAGTATCATCGTAAAAGTCCATAGTTCGCTCAATAGTTCGCTTAGAGATTTCACTCGGTGATAGTGAAATCTCTTTTGCCTTCACGTCTACCAGCGTCATGTATTCTCGACCATTGTATTTATTTATCCGGTATTTAACTCTCCATTTAGTGTAATAACCTTCCATAGTTTCAGATAAGAACTCCCCGAACCTATTTCCAGGTATCACAATTGTGTATTGTTTATATTGCACAGTTTTCTCCCTCCTCCCCTCTCTCTGCTAATTCCTCTCTAATGAAAAGCTCGATGTTTTCAGTTATCCAATCTACCATTTT
>PWDW01000229.1 GCA_003553225.1 Halanaerobiaceae bacterium | reverse complement strand
CTAAAATAGCAGTTTATTATTTTGTTCTTTTTTAAATCATATTAACTCTAAAATCATATTAACCTAACAATTCCTGTTCTGTTGATGACGGCCAATTTCTTTATTCTCTTCAAGCTGCCCTCTCTAACTTTCAACTCCCCTGTCAGAATATATTCAGGGACTCTTTGATCGGGCGGCTTTTTAAAACTGAAAGACACATTCCCTTATGATTTCAGAAACTGTGGGGTGGGGAAAAATCACCTCTTTGATATCCTCAACTCGCAGTTCACGGTCAATCATCATTCCGGCTCCATAGATAATTTCGGAAACATAGCTGCCTATTAAATGGACACCTATTAAACGGTTGTATTCATTTTCAATAAGCAGTTTTGCTTTGCCATTCAGGTCTTTATTCTCCGCCACATAGCGGCCACTGTAGGCCAGGGGTAGTTCTACTTCCCTATAATCAAAACCCCGCTTCTGAGCCTGGCGGGTGGTTAGGCCGGCAGCTGCTACCTCGGGCGAGGTATAGATCACAGAAGGTACAGCCTCATAGCGCATGACATCATCCTTATTGAGTATATTATTGACACACACATCGGCTTCCCGATAGGCTGTATGAGCCAAAAGGGAGCGTCCATTGACATCACCGGCCGCATATACTCCGGGAACAGAGGTCTGACCTCGTTCATCAACCTCGATAGATCCCTGTTCTGTGTTTAAATTTAAATTCTCAAGTCCAAACCCTGAAATCACCGGGCTGCGGCCTACAGCAAGCAGTGCTCTGTCCGCAGTGAGGGAGTGGCGGCCGGATTCTTCTTCAAAAACTACTTTAGAATCCTCTATTTCTACAACCTGAGAATTCAGTTTAAATTCAATACCTTTATCCTGACAGCTCTGCATCAGGACCCGGCCTATATCCCGGTCAATCTCACCTCCGATATGGTCCAGCATTTCTACCACTGTTACCCTGCTGCCGGCGGCATTAAAATAGGATGCCATCTCCAGTCCAATATAACCTCCTCCAATTACAACCAGGGATTCAGGAACTTCACTCAAATCCAGACTCTCTCTGCTGGTGAGCACAAATCCCTCAGCCCGGGCTTTTTCAAGACCGGAGATGGGGGGAAACACAGGTTTAGAGCCGGTGGCAATCAGCAAATTCTGACCTCGATATTCATTGACTCCGGCCTTAATGCGAAAGGGACCTCCATTGGTCCCCTGGATATAACCCTCTTCTTCGACAATATTCACTCCCGCCCGCTTCAATCCTGCTTTTACACCCTGGACCAGTCTGTTAACCACTTTTTCTTTTCTCTTCAGGACCTGGCCGTGATTAAAATTAACTTCACCAACTTCAACTCCATATTCTGAGCCAGTTTTTGTTTTTTCGTAAAGTTTTGCTGAATTGAGAAGTGTCTTGGTGGGAATACAGCCCACATTTAAACAGACACCTCCCAGAAATTCTTTTTCAATAAGCAGAGTTTCCAGTCCGGCCTTCCCCGCTCTTTCAGCGGCAAAATAACCTGCCGGCCCGGCACCCAGAACAATTAAATCATACTGCATAGTCTTCCCGATAATATGCTGTTTTTATATTATCGGAATACCCCCTTTCTTAATTAAATATCATTTTTATATTGCGGCACCAAAAAAGCAGTTTCAGTTTTCCCCTCTGTCTTCTCTGTCTTAAGTACATTCCCCGGGTTTTAGTGAACTACCCGGTAAAAAATTGCCGAAATTCCTTTGCTGTTTTTTAAAAAACACGACCGGGAAAGGAACATACAGTTAATCTCCCGTTGATTACCCAATAATTATCCGGAACATTTTACCGGGCCAAAAGAAGAGAAAAATTTTCCAGGTTGCGGCTCAGCTGCTGCAGAAAGCGGGCCGCCGGGGCCCCATCCAGAGCACGATGATCAAAGGTTAAAGAAAGTCCCATTGCCGGATAGGTCTCCGGTTCGTTACTGCCTTCCTTTTTGATTTTATGCTCAATCGTATTGATCCCCAGAATTCCCACCTGTGGTGGATTCAGGATCGGGGTAAAGGATTCTATCCCTAAAGCTCCCAGATTGGTAACCGTAAAGCTGGCATTTTTCAGGTAATCGGGACTGATCGAACCACTCCGGCATTCCTCAGAACGTTTTTTTGCCTCCCGGTTAATCTGGCTCAGTGTTTTTAAATTGGCCCGGAAAATGGTGGGGGCCATCAGTCCCCGTTCTGTATCCACGGCCATACCCAGATGTACATTTTTAAACTGTCTTATTTTATCGTCCACAAAATGAGCATTTAACCGGTCAAAGTTATCCAGAGTACGGGCCACGGTAAATAATATTAAAGAGTTTAAGGAAATGTCTTCCAGACCCAATTCTTCGGCCCCTTCTTTTACTTTGTTCCGGTAGGCCAGAATTTCCGAAGCATCAAATGAAGAATCCAGGGTCAGCTGAGCACTCTCCTGGAGAGAGCGGTACATGGTGTCCGCAATATTCTGTCTGATATTGGTAAGTTCAAGATCCTCATACTCCAGCTCTGAAGGAATCTTCTCTGTTCTTTCTGGCTGCTGTTCGACTGCCGGTGAGGCTGATATAAAGTGTTCCAGATCAGAGGTGGTCACCTTTCCTCCCGGTCCGGTGCCCTTAATCTGTCCGGGACTCAGCTGAATATCCCGGTCCTCATACATCTCTTTGGCCGCCGGGGTGAATACCGGACCTTCTTCGGCCAGCTGCTCTATATCCCGGGTGATAATTCTGTTCTCGGGACCGGTGGGCCGGGCCATTTTGTAATCAACCTGCAGTTTTTCAGCCCTTCTTTGGGCCCGGGGAGAAATAAAAATTTCTTCGGCCTGTGCTTCCGGCTGCCCGGAAGTCTCCTCCAGCTGTTCGGAAATTTCCGGACCAGAATCTGTAACCCTCTTTTCAGCCGGTTTCTCTTTTGGAGCTGGTTTCTTTTGGGCAGGGTGCTCTTTTTTTTCAGCTGTATCGTCAGCTTCTGTTTCCTCTTTTTTTGCTGCCGGTTCTTCCTGCTGTTCATCAGGCCTAAAATCACTAACATCTTCACCTTCCCGGCCAACAACTCCTACATTGGTCAGGACCTCCACTTCCTCTCCGGCCTCAAAAAATCTGGCCAGCAGAATCCCTTCTGTTTCTGCTTCCCTTTCAAAAGTCGATTTATCGGTCTCAAAAGTGAAGACTACATCCCCCTTTTTGATCTCATCACCAACGTCTTTTTTCCATTCCGTAAGAATACAGCTCTCCACGGACAGACCCTGGCGGGGCATAATTATAGGTTCTGCCATTTCCTGTCAGCCTCCTTTGTTTTACATTTTTAATAATATTTTTACTTAAAATAGCAAAAAACAAATGTTTTTTAACTTTTTTGTAAAGAATAAACGTAATTATGTTCTTTTCTACCATCCTATATAAAAAAATATCACATTGATATTTTCAATGTTGATTTTATCAGACATAGAAATATTAGTCAATGGGAAATCAATATTAGGAGAAGATGGTTGTCGTTTGCAGGATTAAATGCAGGGTTTTTTATTTTGGAACTGGATGTTTTTTGTAGTTTTATTGCTGAGAAGATGGGGCTCCTTCCCTTTAATGGGGAAGGAGCAAATATCCATATTTTCCTGAGCCATCTCTAAATGCTGTTGATATTCTTCCCGCAGAGCCAGGCCCATCTTTCCGGAGCCAGCACAGTAAGTCGCTTTACTGCTGAAGGATTTAGCAGACTCAGATATTTTTATTTTTTCAACCATTAAAAATCCAGCTTAAAAAACCTGTTTAATAATTTATTTTGTCTAAAAAATATTATTCTAAAGTAAAAGATGCCAGACTGGCACTGCCCTCCCCTTGATAGGTAAAATATAATGATTGTATTCCATCTGGTATGGCTATGTCTGCCTTATATTCCTGCCAGATATTTGAAAATTTGACCGGTATTTCACCTAATACCGGGCCATCCCATGAGGTTTTAACTTCAAATTTACCATTACAGTAACCCCGTACTTTAATTTTCACTTTTTTTATATCCTGACAGTCAAAATATTTAAATCCAGCTGTAGCAGATTCTTTCATATTGGCAATATAACCGGTTTCTTTATCTCCATCTTTACCATCCTGAGTAATTTTTGGAAACTGACTGCCCATCCAGGCTCCACTGAGATCAGTATATTTGGACTCTTCATCACAGAATAAATTACAGGCTAAATAAGCAGGATATTCACCTTCTCCTGCTAAAGGCTCATCAATTGAACCACAGGAGGTCATCTCAACCTGAGGAATTTTTCCACTTTCATCAAATTTTATTTTTTCTAAACATCCCTGGCGGCTGAAACTGGTTCCATGGGTATGCCGGTGATAGAAGATATACCAGTCATCATTAATTTCAACAATACTGCCATGGTTATTACCACCATAATACATTGGTTTATCAGCCGGTTTATAAGAATCAATATGTAGATCATTATTGCTGACAATAACTCCCTGATATTCAAAACCTTTTGTTGGATCTTTGCTGGTGGCATAACACAGTTCATGCATCACAATTGAGGAATAAACCAGATAATATGTAGCCCCTCTTTTCCGCATAGAGGGTGCTTCAAAAAATTCATGTCCTTCAAAACCACTGCCTTCACTATATGGTTCACTGGGAGCTATAATTACCGGTTCTTCAAGTACAGTCAACATATCTGAATCCAGTACAGTTGCCATAGCACCCTCTCGTGAATGATCACCTTTTGCACAAAAACCGGTATACAAATATGTTTTTTCACCTTCTGTAATCAAGCCAGGATCAAATTGAGGTTGATCCCCCTCTTTTTCACCTAAACGGGTACCATCTTCATAATGAACATAGCCGTAAAACTCATATTTCCCGGCTGGTGTGTCAGCAACAGCCACTGAAACAACTGACACCTTATCCAGTACATAATAAATGTAATATCTTCCATCCGGGCCCACCGTTAGATCAGGAGCATATAGGCACATTCTCCCATCTGGATTGAGTGGGTCATCTGTTTTCTCATAAATTACCCCTTCATATTCCCAGTCGGACAGATCATCAACAGGTGCTGACCAGCAAACATAATCATTTAAACAAAAAGCATGTCCCCTGAATTTATCATGGGAACCATAAACATAAACCCTACCATTAAATACATATGGTTCCCCATCTGGAATATACTCCCAGGAAGGAAGATAAGGATTGGTTCTTTGTTTTTTCATATTAATTTTCTCCTTCTAATTTAAGATTTAAAATACTATTCCAGGCCATAAAATTCCTGTTTATCAAAGCCTGGATGTTGATCAGTCTGGTCCTCAACCGGTAAAATCTCCAGCATACATAATTGATTTAGCGGTATATTAAGCTTTACCTCATAACTTTCCTGTTCGGCTTCTAGTTTGCTGTCAGTCTGTTTTGGTTCAGCAGCAGCCTGCAATAATTGTTTTTCTTTTTCATTCAAATAACTTGGTTTACCCAGATTACTCCAGGTTTGCAGGGGATCTGTTATATCTTTTCCTGCTTCTTTTTTAACTATTACCGCCTGCTGGCCTAAGGACGGCAGCTCCAGTTTATATGATTTTTCTTCTGCTGTTTTTTCTTCAGCCGGATTATCCCAGTTCCAGCCGATAATTACATAACTATCATCTTTTTTAGTCACTAATAGATGATCATCACGATAAAGCAGCTCATCACCAGCCCGGGAGAAAAATTCAAAAGTATAGAATATTGGTTTTTTAATTGAATTCCAGGCCACTAAGCCAAATCCGCCATGAAAAACTGAATGCGGAATATCCTGTTCCTCAAACACATCACTAAACGTCCAGTAAGAATAGGAATCAGCATATTCACCAGCTTCACTGAGAATACGGGCTATGTATGCTGCCTGAAATGCTGTATCATGAACCGGACACTGAGGACTATAGGAACTATTAAATTCAGTAATATGAAGAGGCATACCTTCAGTTAATTCATAATCATCCATGATCTCTCTGGTTTCCTTTAATTCTTCAATCATCACTGTTGGTTTTCGCAAACTGTGATAAGTATAATGGCCTTTTCTGGTTGGTTTATTGGCTGTATAACAGTGCCGGGTTATAAAATCCAGTGGTGAATCATGTTCAATACAGTGTTCAAAAAATGCTCGCAGCCACTTTTCTGTTTCCACACCACAGATAGAAGGACCTCCGACCTGTAGATCAGAATCTACTTTTTTAATGGCTTCTGCGGCAAAATCATACAGCTTAAAATATTCTTCCATACTGCCGGCCCAAAAACCAATATTCGGTTCATTCCACACTTCTATAGGCCAGGTAACTACTTCCTTTCGACCATACCTTTTTGTTAAATGCTCCAGAACTGCTGTTATTAAATCAGCCCATTTTTGATATGAGGAAGGGGGACTTACATTTCCCTGCCACCAAAATATAGTCTCCTCTCCTGTTTTTAATTGTTCAGGCATAAAACCCAATTCCAAAAATGGTTTAATATCTTTTTCTAAATATGAATCTACAATTTTATCCAGATAAGTGAAATTATATGTTATCTGGGTTTCATCATCTACCTCAATTTCACGATAGATACCTACATCATCACAAAAAAGACCATGTCCTCTAATATATTTAAAATTTATTTTTTCCTGAACCATCTCTAAATGTTGTTGATATTCTTCCTGCAGGGCCAGGCCCATCTTACCAGTACCCACACAATAAGCTGCCCTGTTTTTAAACGGTTTACCGGATTCAGGTATTGCTATATTTTTAGTCATTAAAAATCCTCCTGATTTTTGTTTAATTTTATTTAAACCACCAGTATGCACCAGTATGCAGGTTTAAATTAATATTTCACTCTGGTTTAACTATATTTTTCTGGGATCAATATTAATTTTAATCTTTTGATCTGTTAAATCTGAAAAAGGGCCAGGATTTCTAGTTTCTTGAGCTTTTTTGCCGAAATAGTCTGTTAATACTTTTTGATCACTTTTTAGCTGTGGTAATTCATCCTTTAGATCCATTTCCAGTATCAATTGATCACTATCAATATTTATTTCCAGCTCACAGGTAGAACCTGTCTGATCAAAATCACAGAACTCCTGCCAGGTGGATAAATCCAGACACATTTCTGGTTCAGGATACATCACCCGAAGATAACCCGGAGGCATCTTTGCATATGCATTTCCTTCAATTTCATTATGCTGATTGGGTATTATAATCGCTGCCTCTCCACATTGATAAAATAAATTATTATAAATTTTATTTTCTCTGGAGGTACCACCCCGTTTCCGGTGCAGGCGGAAAGCTACTGCTTTGGCAAAAAATCCAGACTTTTTGCACTTCCCAATTAAATTATTGACCATACGCAGTCTATCTGTTCCTTCAAGATAGATTCCATAACCATTTTTAACATCAAGTTCACCTGTTTTATACCAGCCGGAAGAACCCGGTTCATCGGGAACTTCATCTTCATCATATCGGCCTTCAACATTCCAGATAATATTATTATCAATTAAATTTTCCGCATCTCTGGTACATTCAATAAATATGTGTTCTCTGGCATTAATCCCATCCAGAAACACATTTGATGTAATCCGATTATTGTCATTCCCCACATCCAACCACAGAGCATCACACCCATGACATTCCTTGATAACATTGCGGCGGAAAAGAGAATTAACTGAATTATGGAACTTAATACCCCCCGCCTCCCAGGAAAGCTCCATCCTCTGCCAGCCTGTACCTGTAATCAGATTATCCTCAACCAGCATATTTTCTACAAACAGGCCGGCAATACCACAGACCCCAGCATCTTTAATAGTATTATTCCGGATAATTGTATGACCAATTGTCTGTTCTTCATCAAATTCATGATGCCAGGATTCATTTCCACAATCAATTCCCGTGCCATTAGCCCAGTCAATTGTACAATCTTCAATTATCCAGTGATGGCCACGATAGCAGGAAAGTGCACCACGCTGAGGTACAGGAGCACAGGTTGCTGCCTGAGCCATAGTCAAACCTTTTACCCTTATATAAGATAAAAACGGTTCCTCAGGAGCAAAACACTGCTCTCGATTAGTTACTTCAATACAATGATTATGGGGGTCAGCATCTTCCGACAGACGAATATGTACTTTTTGACCACTGGATTCCACCCAGTAAGTATTATCTGTTTCACTAAGCTCATTATAGACAGAAACCTGCTGCATTGGTTCCCCATCAACAAAGACCATACCTCTTCTATTTAAATATGAAGTCATATCTGTTTTGTCATATTCCAGAAATCTGCGGTCATGCAGCACATTCACCGCACAAAAAGGGTTATAACCTTTAAAATCTTCAGGATCCAGCTCAATTTCCCATATCTTTAAACCTCCGGGTTTCTCCTGTCTAAAACCAGCTGCCCGCCAGCCCACACTGGGTTTGAAATTCTCAACCTCTACCGAAGCTTTGATAATTACCTCATCATCCTGATATGATTCATAACTAATCATTTTTTCAGGACCACTTCCACCCCGGGCGGGCTGAACTGTTTCTCGATATGTTCCCTGATGTATCAAAATTCTGGTCCCTGGGGCTGCCCTTTGAGCTGCCGCATTTACTGTTTTCAGGGGTTGATCCGGAGTGCCATCATTATCATCAGAAGCCCGGGTATGCTGATTATCTACATGTATTTCCCGTTCAAATTTCTGCTCTACTTCCCAGAAAGAAAACATCTGCCCATCGGGAAGCTGAGCGGTTAAATCCTTTTTATTTTTCATTTAATTCATCCTTTCGATCATTTTTGGTTTTATAACCTGAGGTTATACCAT
>PWDW01000083.1 GCA_003553225.1 Halanaerobiaceae bacterium | reverse complement strand
TGACCTTTTAATGTTAAAATATGTAATATCAACTAAATAATACTATTTGTCCATATTGGTGAAATGTCAAATTCTAAGAATAAGCAAGTATATAGAAGCTAATTTAACTTACAAGAGGGAGAGGATAAATTAGGGTCTCTTTATCATGCCAGATCAAAAGGATTTCGCAGGCGGGGAAGACCTTATGTAGATGGTTATGGAAACCCGGCTTTTGTCAATAAAAGTATCTCCGGGGGAGGGGCTTTGTATGATATGGGAGTATATTATATTTCCCGCTTATTATATTTACTTGATGATCCTTTGGTGAAAAGGGTTAGTGGTAAAACATATCAGAAAAGAGCAGTGCATGAAGAGCGTAAAGAAAAAAGTGGTTTTAATGTTGAAGAACTGGGGCTTGGTTTTGTAAAATTCGAGAATGAAATTGTAATGGATATAATAGAGTCGTGGGCAATTCATCTGGATCAATTTGATGGTTCCACACTTTTTGGTGATAAAGGTGGAATCAGGATTAATCGTTTTAAAGACGATTTAGAATTTTTTCATACCATTAATGATCTTGATGCCAGTACTAAAATAAATGTTAAAAATGCTGAATATAGATGGAAAGAAGTATATAATAAAGGGGATAAGTATGATAGCCCCCAGCATCACTGGATAAGAGCACTACAGGGCAAAGTTGATTTATTACCCACAGCTGAGATAGCTTTAAATACAATGCTTATCCAGGAAGGTATTTATCTTTCTGAAAAAATGGATAAAGAAGTTACACTTGAAGAAATTGAAGAGATATCGCAGTCTACCGCTTTAGAAGGTGAAGAAGTATATAAATATGATAATGAATTGTTAAAAGATGCTAAAGAAAGTTAATATGTAGAAGAAGTAGGTTTTATTTTTCCTTCCTATAAGCGAGTAACTCTGGGAAAATGTTTTTGAAATACCAATGAAAGGTCTATTACATAATTGTTATTAATATGAAGGTCTGGAGAAAAATATTGAAATATCAAAAAAATAAAAGCTTTATATTTGGCCAGGGCTGATTTTTATTAGTCTACCAGGGTAGTAAAATACCAGTCAAGAAGGGAAGAATACTTCATATAAGGGCAGTGCTCAAATCTTACAAAAAAATTTGTTTTACCCATGTATAAAATATTTGACATATATTAAATAAGAAATAAATATTTGAAAGGAGCAAAATAATATGAATAAACCAAATGTAGTTGTTTTTGTTTCTCATGATACAGGAAGATTTGTTAATCCCTATGGATATTCAACGGTGGATACTCCTAATTTTTCTAGAATGACAGAAAAAGGAGTTACCTTTGAACAGAGTTTCTGTACTACCCCTCTCTGTTCTCCGGCCCGAGCTGCTTTAGTTACCGGCCAGTATCCTCATCAGAATGGAATGATGGGTTTGCCCGGAGATTCGTTAGGAGGCTGGGATTTAGAGAAAAAAGATAAACATCTGGCGGCTGTATTTAAAGAAAATGGTTATAGTACTGTTCTCTGTGGTTTTGAACATGAAACCCAGGATTTTTTCTCTGTGGGATTTGAAGAAGGAATTAATGGATATGGTGCTGGTAATAATGGTGGGGAAAGCATATTAGGAGCTGGTTCCGAAATTGACACCTGGTTAACCGAGAACCCCACAGCTGGTAAAGAAAATCCATTTTACATGCAGATTGGCTGTGGTGAAACTCATCGGAGCTGGGACAGTGAAGATGCTTATGAGGAGAAGGGTATCTGGGAGGCCCCCTATTTAATTGATGACCCTGAAGTGGATAAAGAAATGGCCGAATTTCAGGGATCTGTCAATAAACTTGATCAGGGCCTGGGAATGATTATGGATGCATTTGACAAACATGGGCTTACGGAAAATACTATTTTTGTAATTACCACAGATCATGGTATTGACTTTCCCAGAGCCAAAGGAACTATGTTTGATCCGGGAGTGGAAGTATTTCTTTTTATGCGTTATGACGGGGGAGACTGGCCTCAAAACAAAAGGGTGGAAAATTTAGTCAGTCATGTTGATGTCTATCCCACTATTCTAGAAGCATGTGGTATTGAGGTGCCTGCAGAAACTGCCGGAAATAGCTTTTTACCCTTATTGGAAGGGGATGAAGAATTTGAAATTAGAGATACATTATATTTTGAGAAGACCTATCATGATAATTATGATCCCCGGCGGGCTCTAAGAACAGATAGATATAAATATATTTATAATTTTGATGCCCAGACTCTTTATGATGTGCGTATTGCTACTGCTCCTCGCTATAACTGGTTTAAGTTTCCTATTAAAAAATATGATAAAGAGGAATTATACGATTTAAAAGAGGATCCGAATGAAAAAAACAATTTGGCCGATGAGCCGGGATATAAAGATTTATGTGAGAAGTTCAAGAAAAGACTGGCCCGGTGGATGAAAGAAACCAATGATCCTCTATTAGAAGGTCCGATTCCCAGTCCTTCTCATCTTAAAAGGAGTGCCGAAATGAAGAGCCTGGCTGTTCGGAGTAATTAAAATTTATTTGTTTTTGGTGTTTTTGCATTTAAAAAAAAGAACAGAAAGGTAATTTAATATGGATATAAAACCATCAGAAAAATTTCGTATTTATATTAATGGACAGGAAGTTTTTGTTTATCAATGTGAAGTGGCGAGTTATGCTCTTTTTTCAGCTTCTAATGATTTGGAAATTGAAATTGAAATATTGTTTTCTTATGAAAAAGTAAAAATCAGGCCCCTCACCAAAGAAATTCAATATGAAATTAAAGATAATATTATGAAAATTAAATCAGATAATCCTCAGAAGTTGAGTCTGGAGTTTGATGATGATATAACAAACCCTTTATTTTTGTTGATTAATCCGCCGGTAACCAATAAACCAGATCCGGCTGATCCGGGGGTTCATTATTTTGCTTCTGGAAAGACATATGATATTGGTTTGATGGAATTGCAGGAAGATGAAACAGTATACATTGAAGAGAGAGCTGTAGTTCGGGGGGCCTTTACTGCTCATCAGGCTGATAACATAACTATAAAAGGCAGGGGAATTATTGACGGCAGCAAATGGCATAACAGAGATGATAGTGAAAGACCAAAAATGTTTACTCCTGTTAGATGTAGTAATGTTACTGTTGAGGGAGTAACCTGGATAAATGGACCTTCATGGCATGTAGTGCCTATTGCCTGTGAAAATGTATTAATTGAAAACATAAATATAATTAGTGTTGTGATGACTGGTGATGGCATTGACGTAGTTGGTAGTGAAGATGTGAAAATAAACAATTGTTTTATGAGAACAAATGATGACTGCATAGCACTTAAAGCTGTTTCTTATGATGATCAGGCTGGTTGTAAAAATGTAAGAGATGTTAAGGTCACAAATTGTGTGCTCTGGAATGCCAGCTGTGGAAATGCTTTAGAAATTGGTTATGAAACTAGAGCTGAAGTGATTGAGAATATCATTTTTGAGGATTGTGATATTATAAGATGTGAATATGAAGGACATCAATCTGGAGGAACTTTTACCATTCATAATGGAGACCGGGCCTTGATTAAAAATGTTTTATATCGAAATATTCGAGTTGAAGATTCACGGGAAAAACTAATAGATATTAAAATTCTTTTTTCTAAATATAGTAATGATGAAACCAGAGGTCAGGTACAGGATATAAAATTTCAGGATATTAAGATAATTGATGGAAAACTTCCAGTATCAATTATAAGGGGCTATAATGAAGAACATATGATAAATGATGTAATTATAGAAGATTTATTTTATAAAGGTGAAAAAATTACTAATGCCAATCAGGCAAAAATGGTTGTGGAATTAGCAAATAATATCAACTTTGTTTAGTAAAACCGGGAGGGGTATAGGTGGATAAAAACTATAAGGTTGCTATTATTGGTTGTGGAGGTAGAGGGGATAAACATGCCCTGGGTTTTGATGCTGATAATAGATGTAAGGTGACGGCTTTAGTTGATATTAAAAGAGAAGCTGCAGAAAAAATAAATAAAAAATATAATTTTAAGGCAAACATTTATCAGGATTACCGGGAAATGTTGGTTCGGGAAAAGGTAGATATAGTGGCCATTTGTCTGTGGACTGATCTTCATCTGCCTGTTTTTATGGACTGTGCCCAAGCGGGAATTAAAGCTGCCTTAGTGGAAAAGCCAATGGCTATAACCTGGGAAAATTCTAAAAAGTATAGACAAATTGTTGAAAAAACTGGCTGTCAGTTAACTTTTGGTCATCAAAGAAGATTTGCGGAAGGAAACCAGCTGGCAAGAAAGTGGATCAAACAGGGTAAATTTGGTGAAATCACCCGGATGGATATGTTTTCTCCTCACCATATACTGGATTGTGGCACCCATACAATTGACCAGGCATTGAGCTTCAACCAGGAAAAAGATGTTAAATGGGTTCTGGGTGCAATTGATACTCGTAAAATAATTTCAATTTATGATGTTAAAGCTGAAACCGGGGCAGCTGGTACTATGGTTTTTGAGAATGATGTTAATGCCAACATTCAGCTGGGATTACCTGATCAGGAGATGTGGGGTGGAGTCAGAGTTGAAGGTACTCGTGGTTTTATTGAAGTATTCTGGGATGGTAATTATGGTAAGGGAAAGGTTTATGATGATCCTCAGTGGGAGGCTCCAGAAGTAAATACAGATGATGAGATACAGATGAAAAAAATGATAAGTAATGCGGTTGATTCTTTAAATAATGGAAAAGAGCCAGAATTATCTTATAAAAAAGCTCTTAGAGCTGCTGAAATCATTTTTGCCTTTTATGAGTCAGTTTACAGACATAAACTAATTAAGTTGCCTTTAACTGAAGGAATAAAAAATCCGTTTTATACAATGCTGGAGCAAGGTCAAATTTCATATGATGAAATGGATAAAATGCCTTAATTTAAAAAATATACAATTTTAGGTGAAAAAGTATACAAAAATATGAATATGATTTTTTTATTTTATTAAATTTTTTGAGGGTGAAAAAAATGAAGGCAAAGGTAAAGAAAATATCAAGTATCACTGAAGATATAGTTCATATAAGAGTTTTAGAAGGTAAGTATAGACCTTATGAACAGATACCATATAAACAGGAAACAGGAGATGAAATTAGTTCGGGTAAACAGGGGAAAAAATTTCTGATCAGAAATGGTAAAAGAGTTGGCGTCATAGTAGAGCATGGCAAAAAATTAACTCGTTTTGATGATATTACAGGGGAAAAGTTCGAGGAAAAAGAAGCTGAAAAAATTGATAATTTTACAATAGAAGATAATTATAATGCAGTAAGATATAATCCAGAAGCGGTATATATTAAAACAAAGCCTGTCAATGTAAGTGTCATGAATAATAAATTTCAGTTTCAGTATGATTTATTTCTAAAACTTCCCTATAAAATGCATAAGGAATATAATTATACAATTAGTTTAAAAGGGTTAAATGTTAAAAAAACCTGTCATAATTTTCTCTATGATCCTGAAAATACTCGTAGTGTGGCAGTTCATGCTAATCAGATAGGGTATCATCCCCAGGATCCTGTAAAAAGGGCTTATCTTTCTATCTGGTTGGGAACAGGTGGCAGTTTTTCTTTTTCTGAAAGAAAATTTCAGGTAATTGAAGTGGATAAAAACGAAAAGGTTTATGAAGGTAAAATTGAAATATCAAAGAAAGTCTCAGAACCGGAAAATTTCAATGTAAAAAAGAATCATAACAAAACAGATGTATATAAAATGGATTTTTCTGAACTTAAAAAAACAGGAAATTTTAAAATATATGTTGAAGGGATAGGCTGTAGTTTTTCCTTCCCGATAAACGAGCAAATCTGGGAAAATGCCTTTGAAATATCAATGAAAGGTCTATTACATAACCGTAATGGTATTGAATTAGGCCCTCCTTATACCGATTATGAAAGACCAAGACCTTATCACCAGGAGGAAGGATTGATCGTATATCATTCAGAAACACCTCTAATGGATTCTGGAAATGGTCTGAATGCCTTAGGAACAGATGAGAATAATTTTGGCAATCTGGTCAAAGGTAGAACAAATAAAGTTGTTCCCAATGCCTGGGGAGGCTACTTTGATGCCGCAGATTGGGACCGGCGGATTCAACATTTAAGGGCCAGTAGATTACACCTGGAACTACTTGAATTAAACTGCAATTATTTTTCCGGTAAAGATTTAAGTTTACCTGAAAGCGATAATCACCTTCCTGATGTTTTAAATGAAGCTTTGTGGAATATTAATTGTTATAAAAGATTGCAGACAGAAGAAGGAGGAGTCAGGGGTGGCATTGAAGCTGAGGAACATCCATGTGCCGGAGAAACCAGCTGGCAGGAATCCCTGACAGTAATGTCTTATAAACCAGGAATCTGGTCCAGTTATGAGTATGCAGGTCTGGCTTCCCGGGCCAGTTATCAACTGCAGGACCTGGATGAAAATCTTTCCAGAGAATATAGAGAAAGTGCCCTTAAAGCTTTTAAATGGGCTGAAGAGAGGTATCCTGACTGGAAGACAAGAGATGACGTCTTAGATAGGGCAAAAAAATCAGTTTATAATTCCAGGAATCTGGCTGCAGTTGAATTATTCAGATTGACCGGAAATGAAAAATGGCATGATATTTTCAAAAATACAGAAGAAAACCAAAAAGATGCCTTTTTTGTTTATGCGGCTCTGGGAGGGGATAATCTTGATGATAAAATCAAAGAAAAAGCTAAAAAGTTATTTATAGAAGAAGGAAATAAAGCACTGGAAAATTCCAAAGGAAATGCCTTTAATGTTACTATGCCTAACATTGAAAGACCAATTTCTACCTGGGGACATTTTTTCAGTGTCCCAAATGTAGTTTCAGTTGTAAGAGCTCATTATTTAACAAAAAAAGATAAATTTTTAAGAGCGATAATAAAGGCCTGTCATTTTGGTTCAGGTGCAAATCCCTTAAATTTGTGCTATACATCAGGGCTGGGGAAAAACTTTCCTGTCAACTTTATGCACATAGATACCCGGAGAAGAGGGGAAAAACCACCTGCCGGTATAACAATATATGGAAATTACGATATGCTGGAACATACCGAGCACTGGTTCAGCAAGAGTTTTATCGAAGGTGAGCGTTATGTTAAGCCTGGTATAGAGCAATGGCCGGTTACCGAAATGTATTTTGATATATACAGTGATGCTGCTTCAAATGAATGGACAGTTCATCAAACTTTAGGGCCTGTGTCTTATGTCTGGGGATATCTGGCTTCTTTGAGGTAAATTGAAAACTATAAGTAAGAGGAGTGGTTTATTGATAAAGAAAAGCAAAAAAACATTTATTTTTTTGTTAATTCTTGATGTGAAGAGCTGGCTGTAGAAGTTGCTCTGGAGAGGAATAAAAGAAATATATTCCACACCATAACTATGGATTTTCTTACTTCAGCTGTATTAAGTCTGGCTGAAATAAAAAAAATGATTAATGTGATGTTTACATTTAATAAGGAGGTAGCTCAAATGAAAAAAATTATTAATAATCCGGAAGACTTTGTTGATGAGATGATAGAAGGGATTCTTGCTGCTCATCCTGAAGATTTAAGAACCGTTAATAATAATTTGAGAGAAATTGTAAGAAATGATTCTCCAGTTAAGGATAAAGTAGCTATTGCTACAGGTGGTGGATCAGGACATCTGCCATTATTTTTAGGATATGTAGGAAAAGGTTTATTGGATGGGGTTAGTGTTGGAGATGTTTTTGCATCTCCCAGTGCACAACAGATGTTGAATGTAACTAAGGAAATTGCTGCTGGGAAGGGTGTATTGTATCTTTATGGGAATTATGGTGGTGATGTTATGAATTTTGATATGGCTGCTGAAATGGCAGAAACAGAAGGAATAGAGGTAAAAACTATACTTGCTGCAGATGATGTGGCTTCTGCAAAAAAGGGAGAGGAAGATAAAAGAAGAGGAGTTGCCGGTTTAATTTTTGGCTATAAAATAGCAGGAGCTAAAGCAGAAACTGGAGCCGAACTAAAAGAGGTTGTAGAAGTTACAGAAAAAGCTTTGCACAATACCAGAAGTATGGGAGTGGCGCTTTCTCCCTGTACTATTCCTGCGGCCGGTGAACCAACTTTTGAAATTGGAAAGGAAGAAATGGAAATTGGAATGGGGATTCATGGTGAACCTGGTATTGAAAGAGGCAAATTGAAAAGTGCTGATGAAATTACTGAAAATATAATAAATAGGATTTTAGAAGATGGACCATATAGTAAAGGTGATGAAGTTTCTGTATTAATTAATAGTTTAGGAGCTACTCCCCTGGAGGAATTATATATTGTTTATCGTAAAGTTAATCAATTACTTGAAGATAACAATATTAATATATATAGAAATTATATAGATAAATACGCCACTTCCATGGAAATGGCTGGAATGTCAATAACTTTAATGAAATTAGACAGTGAATTAAAAGATTTATTAGATGCACCGGCTTATACGCCTTTTTTTAGTCAACATGATTTTAACTAAAGGGGGGTATTTATTATGAAATTAACTATAGTAGAAATAAGAGAAATAGTTAACATTCTTGAAGATAAGATGGAGGAAAAAAAGGATTATTTAATAAAATTAGATTCTAAACTTGGAGACGGAGATTTAGGTATAACTTTGTCTAAAGCTTTTAAAGCAGCCAAGAAGTCAATTGAAGGTTTTGAGGGAGATGATATAGGTAAAGCATTATTAAAAATGGCAATGTCAATAAACAATGCAGCTTCATCTACAATGGGAACTCTTCTTTCTTCTGGTATTATGGAAGCAGGAAAAGCAGTCAAAGGGAAGGAAGAAATTACTAAATATGATATTGTAGATATAACAGATGCAGTGATAAAGGGAATAAAAAAAAGAGGTAAGGCAAAAAAGGGTGATAAAACTATTTTAGATTGTTTTATACCGGCATCCAGAGCATTAAAAGAAAAGATTAAAGAAGACAAGTCTCTATTAGAAAGCTTAGAGTTTGCCTGTAAAGCAGCTGAAAAAGGGGTGGAAGAAACAAAAGATATGGTATCTCAACATGGACGGGCTCGATATTATGGTGAAGATTCAAAAGGACATAAAGATCCGGGAGCTGTAGCCGGTTTAATAATAATTA
>PWDW01000214.1 GCA_003553225.1 Halanaerobiaceae bacterium | reverse complement strand
TTTTACGTAAGGAGGGTCTAAAAATGAAGGAAAATAACAATATTTATTTTAAACAGGCTGTAAAAAGTTACAAAAAATATCTTAAGGTGGATCGGAGTTTTTCAGATTTAACTATAAAAGAATATGAAAATGATCTTAATCAATTTTATACATACCTTATGAATAAAAAAGACAATCATCAAAAAGATTTTCTTTTAGTATCTGAAATAGACAAATATGAGGTGTCAGAATTTTTAAGTGATATGGTACTAGAAAATGACAATTCTCCTGTTACCAGAAATAGAAAACTCTATTCTCTTCGCTCATTCTTTAAATACTTGATAAAATACGAGTTTATTGAATCAGATCCCAGTCAGACTATTGAAGCCAGTAAAACCAAAACCAGAACCGAACCTGTATATTTGAAATTAAAAGAAGCACAAAAATATATTGCTGCCATTAAAAAACATAATGGAATAAATTTAAAAAGAGATCTGGCAGTAGTAAAATTATTTCTTTATGCCGGTTTAAGGATATCAGAACTTGTTAACTTAAATCAGGAAGATATTGATTATGAAGACAAATCAATTAAATTTTATGGGAAAGGGAATAAAGAAAGATATATACCTCTTCATGATGATGTCCTAAAGGCAATTCAAGATTATCTGCCGGAACGAAATGAAATAGAGCCAGCTGACGAAGATGCGGAAAAAGCATTGTTTTTATCAAGGCACGGAAATAGAATAAGTCCTCGCTCTATACAGGTATTTGTTAAAAAATATGCTAAGAAAGCGAAATTAAAACAATCCCGGGAAATAACCCCTCATAAATTACGTCACACATTTGCCTCTATTCTATACCATAAGACAAAAGACTTAAGAATCATTCAGGATCTGCTGGGTCATGAAGATATTTCTACTACTCAAATATACACCCATACCGATACTGAACAAAGAAAAAATGCTATAGAAGATTTTCCCGGACTCTAAAATTGAATTGTTTTCATGAATTCATTCTGAAATTCTGTTGTTGTCGATAATTCAATATATTTTACATTTTTTTTGATATTTTTCAATCTCTTTTGAGATTTTTGATTTAGAAGATGTTTGCGGGCCCCACTCCCGGCAGCATTTCCAATCTGGATAACTTTATTTTCCTGGACTTCAGGTAATAATCCAATTTTACAGGCATTTTTAGGGTTTAAATAATTCCCAAAACCTCCTGCCAGGTATATCCGATCTATTTCATTCTTTTTAATACCTGTTTTATTTAATAAAATATTGATTCCGGCTCTAATCGCACCTTTTGCCAGCTGAAGTTCATGAATATCTTTTTGGGTATATAGAATTTTATTATTTCCGGTTCCTTCTTTTTCAGCTTTAATAATGAAAGCCCGATGTCCCTTATGTTCTGTTATATATTCCTGATACTGATCTGAAATATCTTTTTTTTCTCTAATTTTTCCCTGTTTTGTTATTATCTTTTTTTCAAGAAGTGATGCTGTTATATCCAGAAGTCCAGAACCACAAATTCCCTTTACTTTCTGCCCTCCAATTGTCTTATATATGCGTTTTCCCGTATCATCCAGCATAAAAGATGAAATAGCACCCGGGATACCGGCCATACCATATAATATATTGGCTCCTTCAAAAGCGGGTCCTGCAGCTGTAGAACAGGCAGTAATTTGGCTGTCATTTTTAAGTACAATTTCACCATTTGTACCAATATCAATTAATAATTCATTTTTATTATTTTTTTGATCCATGTTAACAGCCAGCATATCAGCAGTTATATCTGCTCCTATATAACCGGAAATCGAATCAAGCACTGTTATAAAACCCGATTTATTTATATCTAATCCAATGATATCAGGAGAAATTTTAAAACTATCTGTAAATTTTGGTATATAGGGGGAATTGGCAATTGACTCAGTCTCCATTCCCAGTAAAAAATGAAGAAGTGCCGTATTACCAACCATCGAAACCATATATATATCTTTTTTCTTTATGTTATGGACTCCTGTTATTTCATCTATTGACTGATTAAGAGATGAAATAAGCAGTTCCTGAAGCTCTTTTGTTCCTGCAGGCTGTTCAATCGTATGTTTTATTCTTGAAATGACATCTGCTCCATATTTCTCCTGGGGATTTTGCAGTGAAAAAGTTCCAATAAGCTCTCCATTAGTTAAATTATGCAGATAAAGTACTATGGTGGTGGTCCCCAGATCTACAGCCAGACCAAAAAATGGTCGTGGAGGCTGTTTTTTATGCTGAACACAGCAGATATCAATTATTCTGTTTTTTTGCTGATCATAAATAACATTAAATATATTTTTTTCTTTTTTACTGTTGATTTTATTTAATTTTTTAAGTGCTTTAAATGTAATATCATTAACGGAAAGTTTTTCATAAAAATAATTAAGATATCCTCGATAGTTATTTAAATCACCGGGACTGGCCGATATTTGTACCTTTTTCAATACTGGATTTAAATTTTCTTTAAAATTATTACCTTCAGTTAATATTGACATCTGTTCCAAATATGGAATATCAATGATTAAATCATCTTCAATTTTCTGTTTACAGGCCAGACGAACCCCCTTTTTGATTTCTGTTTTATCCAGAAGCAATTTTTCCTGTTTGTCCGGTTCCTTGATACCGGAGATAACCTTTATTTTACACTTTCCACAGCTACCTTTACCCCCACAATAGGATGGGATCTGATAACCATTATCCTTTAAAAACACAAGCAAATTTGTATCCTCTGCTGCCTTATATTGAGTTGATTTATTATTATGTTTAACAGTAACTGTAAAAATAATATGCTCCTCCTTTTAGAAAAAAACAATAATATTTAAACCAGATCGTCAGAACGGGCTGCTTTTATATAATTTAAACCCTGCCTGTCTTTTCCCATTAAAACCTCTGCTGCCTTTAATAAACTCATCATGTATTCATCCAGGGGATCAGCAATAACTGAATTAAGGCCTCTTGATAAACACATTATTAAAAAGGCCTGATTCAATAATTTTCTCCGGGGTAAACCATATGAAATATTACTTAATCCACATATTATATTTACTCCACTATTCCAATCGTGTATTTTTTCAATTGTTTTTAGTACTTCCCGGGATGAGTCAGGCTGAACACTTACCGGCTGAATAAGGGGATCAATATAAATTTTGTCAATTTTTATTCCTTCTGAAGCCAATTTGTCAATCAATTTATCTGCCAGTGAAATCTTTTCTTCAGCTTTGCAAGGAATTCCCTTATCATCCATACAGAGAGCAATTACTTCGGTATCAAAATGTTTTATGGGATCAATTAATTCATTATATTTTTTGCTTTCTGCAGAAATAGAATTTATTAAAAAATGATCATCATAGCTTTCTAATATGGAGACAAGACTTTCTGGATTGGCACTATCCAGTGAAATGGGAATCCTAACAGCTTCTTTGACTTTTTCAACCAGCCACTGCAGATATTCTGTTTCCTTATTGGAAAATTCTCCGGCATTGACATCAATATAATCTGCTCCCTTTTCTTTCTGTCTGAGGGCAATATCTTTAATATATTCACTATCTTTGTTAATAATTTTTTCTTTGATAATTTGTCTGGTAGAATTTAATAATTCACCTATAATTTTCATTTTTTCTCCTTTCCTGACAGCTGTCTAAAACCAAAAAGTATAATAGTATAGATGATATAAGTCAGTACATTATAGATGATATAAATATTAATAAAATAAATTCCCGGCAAACATTTCCGAATTTATCCAAAAACCAGAACCTGAAAAACAGAAACTAAGACCATTATAATTAAAGGTACTGCAAGTTTCTTATAAAGTGAAGCCATACTATCATCAAAATACTCATTGCCCAAAACCAGGCATAAATGAAGAGGAGAAATTATATATCCAATATTAATTGTAGTAAACAGCAGAGCTCCCAGAACCGCAATATTTCCTCCCGAAAACATTGGCAAAAACAAGGGAACCAGCATTCCAGTTGCGGCCACATGTACACCTGATATATATCCAGCTAATAAGCCGAGTAATGTTACCAATACCGGCAGCGAAACCCCGGCATTTATTATATGTTCCGCTACATCATTAATAATTCCTGTATATTCTATTATTTCTTTAAAGGCCATTAAACCGGCAATTGTAAAAACCAGCTGATAATCCACCCCTTCTATTAGAAAGTCTCTAACCCTGTTTATAAAACCATTAATCTTTTTATCATACTTATTTAATTTTTTTATGAGAGCAGTTATTGTACCCGCTAATACAGCATAATGAAAGGGTATATTGAATACAAGGGCTAATACTAAAATTACAAGAATTGAAAAAAAACCATTGAAAAAATTTTTAATACTCTCTCCAGTATTACTTCTCTCTTCATCCGGTATCTTTTTGTTTTCAGTATTTTTAAATAGCACAAAATAGGAGCTTATAATGCCCAGCAATGAAACCCAGGCAGTATACTTTATTATTTCAGTAATATTTATATTCATCAGTTCACTTAATAATATCATTGAGGGATATAAAGGATAAACAAAAAACCCAATATGACGATAAAATAGATTTAAAGCGTTCTTTTTTCCTGCAGAAAGGTCTATTCGGCTGCCGCTTTCTTCAACCATGGGCGCGGATAAAATTGCTCCTCCCGGTATATTTAAAGTTCCCACAAGAGCCGGAATAAACATCAACAAAAATCTAATGTTGGCAAAAAGGGAATTTAGGGCCTGAATCATCATCTCCAGATCCCCCGTTTTTTTCATAATATAACCCAGACCACTTATTAAACCAACTATCAACATCAGCTGTATAGACATATAACTGATAACACCATTAAAAAGAACCGTAATCAAAGTAATAAAATCTAAAGAAGCAAATAACCCTGATAAAATCCCACCAATAAGAAGTGATAAACCCATATTAAAGCCCCTGGAGATTAAAAATATGGCCAGTAAGAAAGCAAAAATAAAACCTGCCAGATCCATTGTTATCTCTCCTGTTTTATATAATTTTTTGAATAAACATAAAGCTTTTTGTTATTGTATTTATGCTTCCATTTCATTATAACTTTATTTATTATAACTTTAATTATTATATAATATTTAAAGTGAAAATTAAATAGTTTGTTTAATTTAATTTGCTTATGATCTTTGTTTACAGAAAAAAAGGGCCTGAAACAGGCCCCGATTTGTATTTATATTCTATTTTATATATATTGCTTTATTTTTATTCATTTCTGCCAAATATCCTGTCCAGCATAATTGCAATAATAACAACTCCCAGACCGGCTTCAAATCCCAGGCCAATGTCTATTCTGGATAATGCCAGGCGAACCGGTTCTCCCAGGCCCCCTGCTCCGATCATAGAAGCGATTACTACCATAGAAAGGGCTAACATTATACATTGGTTAATACCCATCATAATTGAAGGTAGAGCTGCCGGTAGTTCTATTTTAAACAGCATCTGCCACCAGCTGCTCCCAAAAGCTTTACCGGCTTCTATAATTTCATCATCGACCTGGGTAATTCCTAAATAGGTAAGTCTTATCGGAGGAGCTATTGCAAAAATAACAGTTGCAATTGTACCGGATACATTTCCCAGACCAAAAAGCATCAAAGCTGGTATTAAATAGACAAATGGAGGTATGGTCTGCATAAAATCTAAAATTGGCCGTACTATATAATGTACATATTTGTTATGGGCTTTAATAATACCCACAGGTATACCTATAACCAGGGCCACAAGTACGGCGGTTATAATAAGAGCCAGGGTTTCAATCACTTCTTCCCATAATTCTATATTCCACATTAAAGCCAGACCCAGGACAACAAAAATTGCCAGCCGATAACTCTTTGCAGTCCAGGCTATAAGGGCAAATGCAGAAATTACCAGAAAGGGATGACCCATGGAATATATTAGCTCAAAACCATAGAAAAAAGAAGCAATAAAAACTGCCACAAGCATTCCTGCTCCAGTATACAGAGCGACTTTTTTGTCTTTTTTTCTGGAATAAATAAATATGGTAATTAATATGATGTTTACTATCAAATGACTGATGGGAAATCCGTCCATTATAAATATTTCAAAGTTTTCTATTAAAAAATCAATTAAACCGGTAAATAACTCAATAGGTCCACTAAAATTTTCTATTATAAAATCTATGATTTTTTCTATTCCTTCCCCCAGAGGTATTTTCCAGGAAAAGATAGAAACAATCTGCATAAATAACATTTTCTGGTTCCCCCCTTACAAAATTATATTACTTTTTCTGGAGCCAGATTGGACAGAACATTGCTTTTTATGATTATACCCATTAACTCATCATTTTTATCTACTACCGGTAATGGTATGTCCAGCTCCGCAATCTGAGCAAACATATCATCCATTGTATCCCCGGGATCAACGCGGGGAATCTCTTTAATATACTTTTTTAAGTTTTCATCATCTTTATTTTGAAGAATTTTCAAAGCCTCTTCTATTTTCAATATACCCATTACTTTTTTGTCTTTATCAACAACAATAATAGAGCTTATTTCATTTTCTCTCATTTTGTGTATCGCAGTTCTTGGGCCTTCTCCCTGATCAGGCTTTAAAAGAGTTTTCGGTTTGATCATTATATCTCGAGCCTTCAGAACCCTTGAGCGATCAACATCTTTCACAAAATCCCGGACATAATCATTGGCGGCATTGGTAAGAATTTCTTCCTGACTGCCCATCTGTACTATTTTACCTGCTTTCATAATTGCAATCTTATCTCCTACTTTTAGGGCCTCATTTAAATCATGGGTAATAAAAATAGTTGTTTTTTTTACTTCTTCATATAATTCCAGAAGCTGATCCTGCATTTCTTTTTTTATTAGTGGATCCAGAGCACTAAAAGGTTCATCCATTAAAAATATATCGGGATCAACTGCCAGAGCTCGGGCCAGACCAACACGCTGTTTCATACCTCCACTTAAATTTTGTGGTTTTTGATCTTCCCATCCTTCCAGACCAACTTTTTTAATTGCCTCCCGGGCTCTTTTCTTTCTTGTGGAAGGTTTTACTTTTTTAACCTCAAGACCATATTCAACATTTTTTTGTACTGTTCTGTAGGGCAGTAATCCGAAATGCTGAAATACCATACCAAATTTTTCTTTTCTAAAGTTCATGAGTTCTTCTTTACTTAATTTACTTACATCTGTATCCTCTATCAGAATTTCTCCGCGATTGGGCTCCATGAGTCGATTAATACACCTGATCAAAGTAGATTTTCCACTTCCTGATAAACCCATAACAACAAATATTTCACCTTTATTTACCGTAAAACTAACATCATTTACCCCCACTGTGTTGCCTGTTTTTTCAAGAATTTCCTCTTTACTTAACCCTTTTTCAATCAGGGGGAAAGCTTCTTCTGGATTTTTGCCAAATATTTTAAATAGGTTATTTACTTCTATTACTTTTTCAGCCATAATTGTATTTCACTCCCTTCACAGTCTATCCAGATTTTAGAGCATCATAATAAAAGAAGGGGAACAAAATTGTCCCCCCTTTTCTTATTATAAATTATATATTTTAAGCTTCAATTTTAATCTTTATCTCCATTCTAGAAAGATATTGAAAAACTCCAATTTACTTAACTTCGGCACCCTATGATCGTTGTCATCATAGGGCCATAAATTCCAAGAACACACTTTTTCAACAGTCTTACAGAATAATTATTTATCAGATTATTCAAACATGATTTTTAATCAGAAACAGTATAGGGTGTAATCCAGTCTGAAACCTGTTCTTGATTTTCATCAATATATTGCCGGGCAGCATCTTCTGGATCCATATCTTCGGCTATCCAGCCCATTACTGAACCCAGCTGTTCACTGTTCATTCTAAAATCATGTAAAAAGTTAACTACTTCCGGATGGTCAGAACTTAAGCCCTGCCGGGTAAAGCTGTATACCCTCTCTATTTCACCATATATATTATCGGGATCTTCAATAAATTTTAAATCAAATTCAGCAAATTTCCAGTGGGGCTCCCATCCCGTAACTGCAATCCATTCTTCATTTTCAATTGCTTCACTTAGCGATGCTGTCATTGCCGGGCCACTGCTTTCAATTAAGTTGAAATCCAGATCATAATGGTCAATGGCTTCATAAGTGGCCTCCATTATCCCTGCTCCCGGATCAATTCCTACAATTCTGTTATCAAATTGATCTGCATATTCATTTAATTCTTCAATATGATCTACATCTACATATTCGGGAACAACAAGTCCAATTCGGGCTCCAGTGTAATTTAATCCTGTTTTTATTATTTCATTCTGATATTGTTCTACATAATGATGATGGGTAACCGGAAGCCAGCTGGCTAAAAATGCATCTATATCACCTGTGGAAAGACTGGCATATACCGGTCCGGCATCAACCATGGTTAATTCTACATTATAACCCATTTCTTCCTCCAGGACTGCCTGAACAACATATGTTTTTGCTTCTGCACAGGCCCAATCAACATATCCCAGAGTTATTGAATTGTCCTGGGCCGCAATCTGACCCTGAAAAGCAAATAAACCAAGAGCAAAGATAAATATCAGACCAGCTGATAATAATAATTTCATCTTATTTTTAATCATATAACTTACACCCTTTTTTTGATATTAATTTCATATTATTCCTAATGATTAATTTGAAATAAAAAATTCTAACTGACCATAACTGACCTTGACCATTATTATTATAATTAATTGTGATGATTATATCAAATCATTAAATTGAATTAGCTGGGTTATACTCCGTTTTTCTTATATAAAAGATATTTTTATAAAATATTAAATCAAAATATTGCTAATTTTCTGTTATATATATGCATAAAAAAGTGGTGAGGGGCGGAATCGAACCGCCGACACGAGGATTTTCAGTCCACTGCTCTACCAACTGAGCTACCTCACCTCAAAATATGGTTGCGGGGGCCGGATTCGAACCGACAGCCTCCAGGTTATGAGCCTGACGAGCTACCAGATTGCTCTACCCCGCGTTAATTTTATTGAGCTGTGAAGAACATTAACCTCAGATAGACTTTTTGTGAGGCAAATGTTTAAAAAGCTGTACTTATGATATAATTAATAAATAATAAGTAATTCAATTCTTAAATATATTAACATTATTTTTTAAAAATGTCAAGAAAAACAGGACAGTAATTCCCTGAATCTTATATTTATGTTTGTTATATTAAGGTAAATAGTCCACCGGATTAACCGCATTTCCGTTGACCTGAACTTCAAAATGTAAATGCGGCCCGGTGCTTACACCTGTACTTCCCACCCTGGAAATAGGCTGACCAATTTCAACTTCCTGACCTTCGGAAACCAGAAGTGTAGAATTATGGGCATAAAGGGTTTTAACATCAGGTGAATGTTTAATAACAATAGTTTTACCATATCCAGAAAGCCATTCACTTAAAATTACTTTACCAGAAGCTGCTGCTCTGATGATTGTTCCGGAAGGAGCTGCAATATCTAATCCACTGTGAAAATCTCTTTCTCCACTAACCGGATGAGTCCTGTAGCCAAAAGGTGAAGAAATACGCCCCATCAGGGGCCAGATAAATGAGTTTTCTGAAAGATGAAAAGATCCATCAGCAGCCGGATTCGGGATTTTAATCTCCTGTCCGGCATAAATTCGACTGCCCTTCAAATTATTGGAAAGCTGTATAGTTTCTATGCTGGTTCCATATCGATTTGCTATAACAGAAAGTGATTCTCCGGGCTGTATTTGATGAGTTATGTATTTAGAGGGGGGATTTTGTCTTTCTTCAGTTCTGCTTCGAGAATCATGATGAACTCCCCCGGTCCCATCAAAAGGTATTTTTATTATATCCCCGGCAATAATAGTCTCATTTTTGAGATTGTTTCTTTCTTTTATGTTTTTAACACTGGTATTATATTTCTGTGCGAGTTCTATCAAAGTATCCCCGGGTTTAATTTCATATTCTATTTCACCCTGCATGTTCTGCAGGGCATTCCGGGTACTGGTGCCCATAATCCCGTCAACTTTTAGATTATTATTATACTGGAAATCCTTAACAGCTCTTTCTGTCCAGGGGCCAAAAACACCATCAATCTCTACATCATATCCAATATTATCCAGCATAGTTTGAATTTCTTCTACCTGCTGGCCTCTGTCCCCTCTCTCAAGTATTTGGGCTGACGACTGAGTGGAGAGTGAAGCACATATCAAGAGAAAAATGAATATAAAATATGTAATTTTTTTCACGGAATACATTAAGTTACCTCCATTTTGATTTATTATACTATAGAATATTTTTTTGCATATGTATAAACCTGCCCCGGGCTTTTAAGCCGGAAAATTTATTTTGCCTTAGAGCTTCATATAGGACAACTGCAACAGAATTAGCCAGATTTAATGATCTTGCTCCCCTGACCATTGGAATTCGGATACTCCTGTCCAAATTTTCCAGAAGAAATTTTTCCGGTAAACCGGCTGTCTCTCTGCCAAAAAAGATGAGATCCTCTGATTTGTAATCAATCTCGTGATAATTGTGAACAGCTTTTTTAGAAGTGAAATACATGTTATGATCTTTAAATTTATTTATGACTTCTTCCAGAGATTGATATTGATGAATTTCAACCATATCCCAGTAATCCAAACCGGCTCTCTGCAGATACTTATCATCCAGAGAAAAACCCAGAGGGTGTACAAGATGCAGTGTGCTGTCTGTTACAGCACATGTACGGGCAATATTACCTGTATTAGGAGGAATTTCTGGCTCAACCAGGACAACATGCATAAGTAATCACCTGAAAGAAATAATATTTGAATTAAAACGATTTGTCTTTGGCAGATTTTTTGATTGTTTAATAAAAATTTAATTTATTATTCTACTATATATAATTCGATATAATCATGAAAATTCCTTCTAATTTCATATATTTTTCACATTAAAATAATTAATCTTCCTGCTTTGTATAATAAGCACAATAATCCTGCAGAGAACACTTATCACATTGTGGATTTCGGGCTTTACAGACCTCTCTTCCATGATTTATTAACCAGTAGTGCATATTAATCCAGTGATTTTGAGGAATAACATCCTTTAAATCATTTTCAACTTCTTTTACATTTTGCCCCCGGGTTAATCCCAGTCTTTTGGAGACTCTATAAACATGAGTATCTACCGGAAATGTGTCTTTATCACTACAGCAGGCTAAGAAAACAGCTGCCGTCTTTTTCCCAACTCCGGGAAGCTCCATTAAATCATTCAACTTCCGGGGAATAGCTCCCCTATGTTTGTTTTGAATAATTTTTGCTGTTTCAATAATATATTTTGATTTATTACGATAAAGCCCAACACTTTTCAACTTATTCTGCAGTTCTTGTCGACTTAGTCTTGAAAACTCTTCAGGAGTATTATATTCTTTAAATAGTTTGTTTGTAACTTTGTTTACCTGTTTATCGGTTGTTTGAGCTGATAAAATTACGGCCACCAGAAGTTCAAAAGGATTACTATAATTCAATGAAGTTTCGGGTTGTGGATATTTTTCGGCAAAAATATCAATTATTTTTGTTATATCGTCTTTTTTAGTCATCATTTAACCCCTTTTTTAATATCAATTTGCAATTTCTCAAATCCAGGAGGATTATTTTATGAAGAAAAAACTGGGCATTGATATCGATGGTGTTCTTACTCATGAAGGTGGAGACAAAAATAATATCTGGCAAAAACATCTTAGCAATTTTCTGGGATATGATATTCAAAGAAAAAAAGATGCATTTGATTTTACTGAAGCTTATGGTCTCTCTGATGATATCATAAAAAAATTTGTAGAACATAAATCAAAAGAAATATATACAAAAGTAAAACCGGCTCCAGATTCCCGGCAAGTTATCCAGGCCCTAAAAAAAAGGGGATATTGCATTTATATAATTACAGCCCGGGACCTAAAATACCATAAATTAACGAAAAACTGGTTAAAAAAACATGATATTCCCTATGATAATCTGCACCACAGAAAAAACAAGCTCCCACTAATCCAAAAAGAGAATATCCCCTTATTTATTGAAGATAATAAAAAAAATATACTCCAGCTGTCACAAAACAATATTACAGTTATTATTAAAGACCGCTATCATAACAGAATGATCAAGGAAGAAAATTCATCATTATTATATAGAGCTGATAACTGGCAGCAGATTAAAGAATTAATATATGATTTTTTTAATGATTATCCCGAAAACTGCTGTTCCCGATAAATTCCCTGAGTATTGAATTATAAGGGATGTATTTGGTCTCTACATCAGCAAAGCATTCCAGAACTTCAATTAATCTCTCTGCTTCATAAGACAAATTAGATTCCCGATCTATGTTTTTAAGGAGGGGCAGACCATGCTTTTTTAAGGCCGGCATTTCATATATTAAAGCTGAATTAAACATCACATCAGCATTTTCCTGATAGGGAAAAATATTTTTATCTTCTCCTTTGCGAACTGAAGGCCATAGTTCAAGGGTTTTTAAAACATCATGACCTCTGAACTGGTAATCCCTGATTATCCTTCTGATTTTTCGGGTATCAGTAGTGGGGATCCGGCTGTGTTTATCAATATTAATCTGGGTTAGAGCACTGACATAAATTTTAAACTTATGTTCATCTGGAATAGCTCTGGTTAATTTATTATTCATACAGTGAATACCTTCCAGGATCAGAGGCTGATCTTCTTTCAGCTTTAGAAAAACCCCCTTATCTTCTCTTTTCCCTTCCTGAAAATTATATCGGGGAATTTCAACTTTTTCTCCCTGCAGTAATGCAATGAGTTGGTTGTTTAATAATTCTAAATCAAGAGCTTCTAATGCTTCGAAATTTAATTCTCCATTTTCATCCCGGGGGGTGTTTTCTCTATTAACAAAGTAATTGTCCAGAGAAATCTGAGCCGGGAAAATTGAATTTATTTTCAATTGAATACACAGTCGGTGAGAAAAAGTGGTTTTTCCTGAAGAAGAGGGACCGGCAATTAAAATAACCCTTTTATCTTCAATATTTTCTTCAATTAAATCAGCTATTTGGGCTATCTTTTTTTCATGTCTGGCTTCTGAAACCTGAATTAATTCAACAAAACCATTATTTTGTATGGTCTTATTTAGCTGATGAGCAGAGCTTATACCCATAATTTTTCCAAAGTGTTCATATTCTATCATTGCTTTTCCCAGCTGAGGCTGGTCTCTAAAATCAGGAATATTTGCAGGGTCATCTCTCTGAGGAAAAAGCAGCACAAAACCGGGGAAACTGTATTGAAGTTTAAATTTTTTCAAATACTTTGTTGAGGGCACCATATTATAATATAAATAATCATAATAATCGTTTAACTTATAAAGTACATATTGATTTTTGTTTTGCTGTTTAATAACCTCTATTTTGTCCTTAAATCCCTGTTCCTTGAATATATTTATTGCTTTCTGTTTGCTCAAAATCTCTTTTTTGATGGGAAAATCCCGATCAATAAGTTTATTCATACTGTCGACAATTTGGTTTATTTCTCTCTGGTTGAGTGCTTTTCTTTTTTCAATTTCACAGTAGACACCATTGCTGACAGTATGGTTGATAGACATTCTGCAATCAGGAAATTTATTATATATTACACAGGCCATCAAAAACATTAGACTTCTTCTATAAATACGGTTTCCCAGAACATCACAGATAGTAATAAATGAAATATTAGCTCTGTTTTCTGGTATTTGGTTGAGTTCAAATATTTTATTATTCACCAGGGCCGCTACAATCAGCTCTTTATCTCTTTTTTCAGAAGTATCGTATATCTTATTTTTAATTTCTTCAAGACTTATATGATCTTCAAAATTATATTTTTTATTGTCAATTTGATATTCCGGCATATAAGAAAACTCCCCCTTCAATTTATAATTCCTGCTGAATAAAGTTTAGTGCTCCTTTTGCAAAACATAAGTCCCCCGCCAGGAGAGTGGAGTATTGCGCTATTTGTCAGAAATTATTTTCTGTTAAACTTAATATTTCCCATTTCCAAGGTTTAATTATGGACCTGAAGTCAGAGTAAATATTTTCAGGTGTATTTTCATTAAATGGACAAACTTCCAGAAACCGGTCCCAGCCCCGGATCATGTAATTTCCTCCTCCGGAACATAATTAAAACAGGGCCCGGACAAAATCCGGGCCATTGAAAGGAAGTTTAATAACCTATTTTAATTTGGTTTTATTTTATTTAAAAATCATCAAATTCCTGCTGATTATTGTTCTCCGGTTCCAGACTATCCTCCAGCACTTCGTTATCCATATCCAGGACATCTGAAGGTTCCTCAGATTCCAGGCCTTCAATGTCCCGTATCTGGTAAAGAATTTCTTCCAGTTCCTGGAGTAGATCCCCATAACTTCCCCATTCACCAGCTCTCTGAGCCTCGATCAGCTCTTCATAAATAGCAACCGCTTCTCTTGAAAGCTCGCGAAATGATTCCGAAACATACATCTCTTCACTGATTTCTGTAATATCTTCATCAATAATATCAGGTATTTCTTCGATTGTCTCATCTCTAAACTCCCCAAATAACTGGATCAGACCCTGATCCAGACTGGGAGCCATAACAAGCCGATCATCATGACTGACAATAACTCTTCTCATTTCCGGAATTTGTGTGTCCTCAGCTTCTATATAAATAGGTTCAATATACAGAATAGAATTTTCAATGGGAATAACCAGCAAATTACCACGGATTACTCTAGAACCCCGCTGTCCCCATAAGGACAGCTGCTGTGAAATATCGGGATGCTGGTCGATTCTGGACTCAATCTGCTGAGGCCCATATACCAGCTCACCTTCCGGGAAGTTATATACAACCAGTTCACCGTAATTATCACCATCAGACCGGGCAGCCATCCAGGAGATCATGTTGTTCCTGGTGGACGGAGTAAAGGGCAGCATAAGTGTAAATTCAATATCTTCATCACCCAGCAGTCTGTTCATAATATAATAGGGCTGCATTTGAATACTTGCCTGTCCGTATTTTTCTGTGGGAATATCCCATAAATCTTCCTGATTGTAAAATACATCCGGATCCTGCATATGATAAAAACGATACAGCTGAGTTTGAATATTAAATAAATCTTCTGGATATCGAAGATGACTTATTAAATATTCCGGCATCTCTTCACCATCGGTAAACAGATCCGGAAAAATATTGCTGTAGGTCTGGACCATTGGATCCTCATCATCAACAATATAAAATGTTACATCTCCTTGATAGGCATCAATAACAACTTTCACTGAATTTCTAATATAATTATTTATTCTATTATAAGGTGTGGAATAAGGATAACGATCAGTGGTTGTGTAGGCATCCTGAATCCAGTATAGATTACCATTTTCTATCACCAGATAAGGATCGCTATCATACATCAGGAAGGGAGCAATTCTGTTAACCCTTTCCTGAATATTACGATTGAACATCATTCTGCTGTCTGATTTTACAGCATCAGTAAGAAAAATTTGTAGATCACCGAATCTTAAAGAAAACAAAATACGGCGCAAAAAGCTGCCCACCTCAACTCCTCCAGTACCCGTATAACTGCGGTATACATTCTGGTCACCACTGCTGTAATGAAATTCACGGGCATTAGTATTGGCAATTACATAATCATCTGTCATTTCCCCATAATATAAGGCTAAATTATCAAGCTCAATATCCGTTTCAGTACGGGAGGGTATATCCCTTATTATAAATTCCGGCATTCCATCTGAAATAACACTGCTTACAGGACTCATAACTATTCCATAGCCGTGAGTATAAATTAATTTTTCATTGACCCAGGTGCGACTGGGTAAACGTGTTTTATCCAGCTCCCGGGCCGAAAGCATTACCTGGCGGTATTCACCATTGATGTGATAACGGTCTATATCAACATCCTGAAAACGATAATAAGGTCTCAGTTCCTGAAGCTGACCATAACTGGAAAGTTTTGGCCGATGATCCCATAGCCTAATATTGTCTATTATATCTATGTTGGCTTCCAGATCTTCAGCAGTAATTGTATTATCTAGATCAAATTCTCTGCGGGAAACTTCATCAAGACCATAGGCTGCAAGAGTCATGTCAATGTTGTTTTCTATATACTGACGCTCCCTTTCCAGCTCATTGGGTTCCACGCGAAATCTTTGAACAACTCCCGGATATACACTACCAAAAATAATGGAAAGTCCTATCCAGATTCCCAATCCCCAGACAATCAAATTGTATTTTCTTTTCACTATACTGTATATAAGCAATAAGCCCACAGCAATAGCGGTTATAAGTAAAATCCACAATCCGATTAGATTGGCATTGATATCAGTATAGCTGGCACCAAAAGCCGCACCTCTTTCAGAATAAAGAAGATCAAACATGCTTAACCTGTAGTCCCAGGCTTTTAAAAATAAAAAGGCAACTATTAATGTTGTTAAATGTGCTTTTGCTTTTTTAGAAAATTTTATTTTAATATTTTCCAGGGAGCTTACTCCTGAACCCAGAACATATAATACGGCTACCACTATTAAGGTGATAACTATCAAAAGAGTTGCCATTTCTCTAATTAAATTGTAAAAAGGAAGAGAAAAAACATAAAACCCAAGATCTCTTGAAAAAATAGGATCCAGAGTATCAAAAGATGTCTGATTGAAAAATTTTAAAACAGTTTTCCATACTCCCTGCCCGACCGCACTAAATAAAAACCCCATAAAAACACTTCCCGCCAGATAAATAAGCAGCAGGCGTTTTTTGCTTAACCAATCCAGAACTTGCTCCCTGTTGTCACCAAATAATTGTTCTACATTTTCCATCTGAACTTTTTTATCTTCCAGAAAAATATCTTTGGTAAAATAAAGATTTAAAAATATAAAAATCGTAAAAATTAAACCAAGAGTTAGTCGGACACTAAAATTGGCAAAAAACATCACCAGAAAAGTATATACATAATCCAGATTCTGAAACCACATATAATCTGTAATAACCCGGGAACTGGTCATAATTAATATTCCCAGTATAATTACAGCGGCAATAATTATTGCCAGAACTGCTTTTAAACTTTTTCGGATCATTAATATCCTGCCCCTTCCTTATTATAAAAATAACTTTTTTCTGTCAAAATTTATTTATATATATTGACTTACTCCTTTTAATAGTCTAAATTTATAAATTGAAATGGTCTCCTGCATTTAAAGCAGGGAATTAATAAAAAATTCAAATTAAATCCAGGTCATCATAACTATAAAATTCTTTATCATCAATAACAATAAAATCCAAAAACTGGATCCCCAGTATTTTCCCGGCCTTTTTTAACCTTTTTATTTTTAGTACTTCTTTATTTTCCGGTTTTTTAAAATTTTCCTGAATATTCCTGGCCAGAATTACGGAAACATTATCCTCAATCAAAAATGGTTTATGATAAATTGTCCTGGGGTGTAAATTAATTTTACGATCCAGACCTCCACCCATGAATTCCCAGCTCACAGGAAAATTATCACTATTCAAGGCTAAAATCATCAAACGTTCTTCGTTTAAATCACTTAATTCAATGAACAGGTTATACACATCAAGTGGTTGATTAATTGGTTCAAGTAAACTTTTATCTTCAACTTCAGTTGATGTTCCGGCAGATTTTTCACATTTTTTAAGAAAACAATCCACAGTGTTAATTTGATTTAAGCTCTCAAAAAAATCAATAACCTGGTTTATATTAATATTCTCTTTTTCTTTTGTTCCTGAATAATGTGATTTTGCCTTACCATTAATATATTTCTTCTGCCTTGATAACAGGGACCTATTAATAATTTGATACCTGACTTTATTGCATTTTCCGCACTTAAAAGTTATAAAACCTTTTCCCTTATATTTCCCGATATCTTCATCAAATTTACCCAGGCCCAGGACATCCTTCTCATTAATTTTAGACCCACAGCTCCAGCAGTAGATATTAAGCATTTTTTAGCCCTCCTCCCGGAGATATAAGTGATAAGTTATTCAAATATCAGGTATGATAAGATTAATCGGAATTTATTTTTTTAATAAATTAGATGCTCTCATTTCAGCTTCTTTTAAAATTCGATCCGGCTCTAAGAACAAAAAGTCTCCCTGATCCATTACAATATTACCATTTATAATCACAGTATCAATCTTGTTCCTGTTTCCCGCATAGAGTAAATTAGAAAGATTATTGTGATGAGGATAATCGGTAAACTCTTTATTAATATCAATCAAGATAATATCTGCCAGATAATTTTTCTTTAAAATACCCAGATTTTGAAGATGAAGCGCCATTGCTCCTCCACCAGTCAACATTTGTGCTGTTTTTTCTAAATTAAGTTTTGTAGGATCCTCATGTTTAACTTTTTGAAGATAAGAAGCAGTTCTGGCTTCTTCAATCATATCCAGATTATTATTACTGGAGGCTCCATCAGTACCCAGGCCTACATTCACTCCCTCACCAATCAACTCCGTTATCGGAGCAATACCACTGCCCAGTTTCATATTACTCTGCGCATTATAGGAAACACCAGCCTCATATTTTGATAAAATCCCAATATCTTTTTCATCTAAATGAACACAGTGAGCAGCAGTTGTAGGCCTTTCCCAGAGACCAATATTTTCTAAATGCTGGACAGGTGTTCTATTATACTTTTTTTTAATATAATCGTATTCTTTTTTTGTTTCAGATACATGAATGTTAAGAGGAATATTATATTCTTTTGATAGTCCAATTATATCACATAAATATGCTGGTGAACAAGTATAAGGGGCATGAGGAGATAGAACGGTTGAAATTCTTTCTGATTGAGATTGATGGTTGAGGGCAAATTCTAAAGCTTCGTTTAGTCCCTTTTCTCCATCCTGTTCTTCAATAAGACCAATTCCCAACACAGCTCTCATTCCGCTTTTTTTAACAGCTTCAGCAACCTGGTCCATAAAAAAATACATATCACAAAATGTTGTTACACCACTGGATATCATTTCTAAAATGCCCAGAAGTGTGCCCCAGTATACATCCTTTGCCGATAAATTGGCTTCCAGGGGCCATATTTTTTCTTCCAGCCATGTTTGCAGGGGTAGATCATCTGCATAACCACGCATAAGTGTCATTGCCGTATGAGTATGACAGTTAACAAATCCCGGTAAGGCTATTTTCCCTTCTGCAGAAATAATATGATCAGTATTATCAGTATTAAGTTCAGCATGATCAGAACCGATATTTTTGATTTTATTATTTTCTATATAAATAAAACCATTTTGGATTTTCCTGAAATCCTTATCCATTGTATATATTTCGGAAATATTTTTAATTAGCAGGGACATGGCTCCATACCCTCCCCCGATTAAGCATCATTTTGTTCATGAAATTCCTCTTCTGATATAGATTCACCACCATCCAGCTGTTCTTCAATTATATTATAATTCATATCAAACTTTAACTTAATTTCAATTTGATTATAACAATTATCACAGATCGCTGTTTTTCTTATACTGTAGTCCTCTTCACTATCAGAATCATATTCCTGGACAATATCATATCCTTTTCTAAAAACAAGTTTGATTTTTTCACCACATTTATTATCACGAATATAATAATTTATAATTTCTTTGCTACCTCTGGACTTGGAACCTGAAAATATTTTTTTGAACAGGTCCAGCAAACTCATTTTTTTCACTCCTTACAGTTATTTCTGCCTTAGTTAAATCATTTAAAAAAGCTGTTTTGATACTATTATAATTTGTAATAATTATATATTAAAGAACATACTTCCGCAAATTTTGACTTATCAAAATCATAATAAAAATTCGGTAAAAAAAAGAAAGACCCGGCAGATGCTCTAGGTCTTTCTATATGAAAAAACAAATTTAATATATTTAAGTGCTTAAATATATGTATTTTTGTTTATTTATCAACTGTTTCTTTAAATGTTTTACCGGCTCTAAATACGGGTACTTTACGGGCTGGAATTGTAATCTCCTCACCAGTCTGTGGATTACGTCCTTTCCGTGAACTGCGATCCTTAACTTCAAAAGTTCCAAAACCGATGATTTGTACATTATCTCTTTTTCCTTCTGACTTATCAGCTTCTTCACTGAGGTAGTCCATAATACCGTCTACAGCGGTATTAATAATCTCTCCAGTATCCTTTTTGGTCATATCGGTCTTTTCAGCTACCATATCAATTAAATCAGTTTTAGTCATTTTCCCACCTCCCTTATATAGGAAATTTTTAGTGTTCATTTATTGTTATTCTGGGAATATTAAGAATCTCCTTCAAAAAATATAAAAAATATCCAAAAATCAGGATTTGCCAACATTTATCCTGTTTTCATTGCCCCTTAACAGGCGTTTGATATTTCCGTGGTGTTTACCAATTATTAAAAATCCATAAATTATAAAAAAATAAAAAGCTGTAATTTCATTAAGATATATGTATAAAACTATGGGCATCAATACTGCAGAAGTAAGTGAAGCAGCAGACATATATCTTGTAATAACAGATAACAAAAGCCAGATAACGGCTATTATTAAAAAAACTGGTGGTGAAATCCGCAAAAGAACTCCAAATGTTGCTGCTACACCTTTCCCTCCCGAAAAATTCAGAAAAAGAGAATGATCATGTCCCAGGATTACTGTTAAACCTGTTAAATAGGGAATATAATTAATCATATCCCCCTGAGGATTAATAAACAAAAAAGCAATACTAACCGCCACAAAACCTTTAGCAATATCCAGTAAAGCCACAATTATTCCATATCGTATCCCCAGAGCTCGCGCTGCATTAGTAGCCCCTACATTCCCACTACCCACTTCCCGCACATCAATATTTTTAATAAACCTTGTAAAAAGATATCCGGTAGGAATAGAACCAATTAAATAGCCAAAAATAACTGCTAGAATATACAAAATTATTTTCTCCTTTCTGTTGAATATTTTTTAAATTTTTTTATTAAAACTCCCGGTTATTTATTCAAAATTTAATCTCAGGGGACTGCCCACAAAACCAAATTTATCTCTTAGGGTGTTTTTGAGATAACGTTCATATGAAAAATGAATAAGCTCGGGATTATTAACCTTAAAATTAAAAGTGGGAGGTTTTATGCCGGTTTGTTTTGAACTGTATATTTTTAATCTTTTCCCTTTTTTAGCCGGGGGCTGACGCAGCTGTACTGCTTCTTTAATTACTTCATTTAATATATTTTCTTCTACCCTGCGGGAATTTTGGTCAATTACATATTCCATTAAATCAATAATTTCATCAACCCTCTCACCGGTCAAGGCTGAAATAAAAGTTATAGGAGCAAAGCGTAAAAATTTAAGTTTGTGGTATATTTCTTCCTGAAACCATTTCATGGTATTAGTTGTTTTTTCTACCAGATCCCACTTATTTACAGCAATTACAATCGCCTTCCCCTCATCATGAGCATACCCGGCTATTTTCGTATCCTGATTTGTTACGATTTCTGGTTCAGTTCCATCCAGCATCATTAAGACCCCATCCGCACGTTCAATTGCTCTTATTGATCTTATATTACTATAGTATTCTACATCTTCATTTACTCTGGATTTTTTTCGTAAACCAGCTGTATCAATTAAATTATATTGTAAATTATTTATTTCGACAAGAGTATCAACTGCATCTCTGGTAGTACCAGGTGTCTGACTTACAATCACCCTATTCTGACCCAAAATATAATTTATCAGAGAGGATTTTCCTACATTCGGTTTTCCTACTACCGCAATATTAAGCAGGAGGTCATTTTGAGTTTCAATTTCTTCTTCAGGAAGGTTATCAATAATTTTATCCAATAAATCACCAATATTTTTCCCATGTTCGGCTGAAATAGAAATGGGTTCCCCCAAACCAAGATTGTAAAAATCCCAGCTCATTTCTTCTTCTCGACTAAAATCTTCAACTTTATTTACAATCAGTAAAATCTTTTTTTCAGTCTTTCTCAAAATACCTGAAATTTCTCGATCCATCGGAGTAAGACCACTTCGACCATCGACAACAAATAAAATTAAATTTGCTTCCTGGATTGCTTTTTCAGCCTGCTCTCTAACTTTCTGTCTAATTTCACTTTTATTAACCGGGTCAATTCCACCCGTATCAATTAAATGAAATTGATTATTTTGCCAGGATACTTTTCCATAGATACGGTCTCTGGTTACTCCGGACTCCTCTTCAACTATGGCCGTTCTTTTGCCGATTAATCTATTAAACAAAGTGGACTTGCCTGTATTTGGACGGCCCACAATGGCAACTGTCGAATTATTCATTTTGAATCACCTCAATAATATCTTTAATACCGCCAGCAGAACGAATATCATTTTTACTGTATTTCTGCTGGATATCTTCAATTGAAATTTCATCTATAAAACAGCCCTCATTATTAAGAGCTACTTCGGGAATTAAAAAAAGACCATTTCGGTCCAGATGATTTATTTTTTCTATTATATCCTCTCCGGCTAAAAGACCGGTTACCGTTACTGAAGAACCCAGAAATTTATTTTCCACAGATATTAGGTCTGGATTTAAGCCCTTGATTTTCTCCAGTTCTTTAATTACGGGCTCCAGTGCTTTATAACCTAGAACTGAAGTAATTATCCCCATATAGCCAGTATTTGTTTTTTCAGGTAATTGTTCTTTTAAATCAGAAAATTTTTTCCTCATAAGTCGGGTTAAACCAATACCATTTTCCAGCTGATAAAAATCCCGATAGTGTTTATATTCCGGTATTTTCATATCAGCTAAAAAATAAAATTCATCAGCTAAAAACAGCCAGTTGGGCCCAAATTTTTTCTGAAATTCATTTTGATAATATTGAACCTGATTGATAACCTTTTTGGCCTCCCGGCCACTGAAGGTCTTTAATTTGTCCTGAGTATTATATTTTGTTAAACCAACAGGGACAATACCCAAAGAAATAATATTAGGATACATCTGCTGCAGATCTTCTATTGTCTTTTCAAGTTCCCGCCCATCATTTATACCAGGACAAAGTACTATCTGAGCATTAAAATTTATATTATTGTCAGTTAATTTGGTTAACTGTTTTTTTATTTTACCAGCTTCATAACTACCCATCATCTTTCTTCGCAGCTGGGGATTTGTGGTATGAATAGATATATTAAGAGGGCTAAGATGATAATCGATAATCTTATTCCAGTCAGATTTCTTTAAATTACTTAATGTTATATAACTACCCTGCAGAAAGGAAAAACGATAATCATCATCCTTAATATATAGTGATTTTCTTAAACCCCGGGGCATCTGATCAATAAAACAAAATAAACAATTATTGCTGCATGTTTTTAAGCTGTCATAAATTATTTCCTGAAACTCTATACCGAGTTTTTGACCAGGAGACCTTTCAACCTCAAATTCACACAGAGTACCATCTTTTTTTTCAACAGTCATCTTAAAAAACACATCAGAAGTTTCGTATAAAAAATCTATATAATCAGAGATTGGTTTCTGATTTACAGTAATTATTTTATCACCAGGTTTTATATTAAGACTGTGAGCAATACTATCAGAGGCCACCTTTCCTATTTTGGCCATATTAGTTCCCTCCTGTCATTGAAATGATAACATAAATTGCCTATAGGGGCAATTATGTAAAAAAAAACTGCCCTATACAGCAGGGCAGTTTGAAGGGAATAATTAATTTCATAAATGATTAATCATCAAATATATCGCCTACAAGTTCTCCTATAGTGGCACCTGATGATTCTTCTTTTTCTTCTTCTTGATTAGACTCCTCTTTCTGTGAGGAAGATGACTCTTTTGGGGAGGAATCCTCTTTAACCTGGTCCTCAATTTCTTTCAGACTTAATCCCACCCTTTTCTGTTCAGGGTCGATATTAAGTATTTTAGCATCCCTGGTTTCCCCAACAGTAACTATTTCATCAGCAGTTTTCACATGTTTCTGAGACAGCTGAGAAATATGAATAAGACCTTCTATTCCATCTTCAATTTCCATAAAAGCCCCGAAATCTACAATTTTTGTAATAGTTCCTTCTACTATTTCCCCTTCATAATGTTTTTCAGCAAATTCTTCCCAGGGGTCTGACTGCAGCTGTTTGTAGCCCAGGGAAATTCGCTCCTCATCTTTATTAACAGAAAGGACTTTAACCTCTATCTGCTGACCTTCTTCAAAAAGGTCTGAAGGATGTTCAATTCGCCCCCATGACATTTCAGAAATATGCAGCAGACCTTCAACTCCACCCAGGTCAACAAAAGCACCAAAATCAACAAGATTGGTTATTGTACCGGTGATTGTTTGACCTTCTTCCAGATTTTTCAGTGTTTCTTCTTTTTCCTGAACTCTTTCTTTTTCCAGTACTTTTTTATGTGAAAGAACTACATTTTGATTATCTCTTTCAACTTCAATTATTTTCAGGGGCAGGGTCTGACCTACATATTCACTCAGATCTTCTACATATCCAATAGCTACATGTGAGGCCGGAATAAAGCCCCGTACTCCCACATCAACAACCAGCCCACCTTTTACTTCTTTGGTTACTTCTGCTTCAATGATTTCATCATTTTCATAGGACTCTGTTATATCTTCCCAGGCCTGTTCATAATCAGCCTGTTTTTTTGAAAGTATCATATTACCTTCATCATCTTCCAGGGTTAATATTACCACCTTAATCTCCTCATCATCACTTACAATTTCTGAGGGGTGGTCAAAACTTTTATTGCTTAATTCATGGGAAGGGATAAAACCATCAGATTTATAACCAACATCAACATAAATCCCATCATCCTGTACTTCTACAATATTGCCGGTTACTGATTGACCTTTTTTAAGATCGGCAATATCACTGTATTCTATAGTTTCTTCATCTTCTTCAGCTGCTTCTTCTGCGGTATCATCCTCTGAAAATTCTGGTACTTCTTCTTCAGTTTCTTCAATCTGATCTGCAGCTTCTTTATTTTCTTCTTCCTCTTTATCATCTGCAGTTTCTTCATTTACCTTTTCTACTTCTTCTACCTCTTCTACTTCATCAGAGGAACTTTCTTCAGAAACAGCTGTTTCTGATGTTTCTTCTAATTTTTCATCTTCCTTTTGGTCTGCATCTTCTGCAGCAGATTCCTGTTCATTCTTTTCTTCCAGTTCTTCGGTCTGCATTTCCATTTCTTCTTCCTTTTCTTCAAATTCCTTATTCACATTTTCAACTCCTTCAGATTCTTTTTTCTCTTCTTCTCTTGTACTGTCTTCTTCTTTCATGGCCTGTATAACCTCCTTTATTAACCAATCTGGAGTCGAAGCTCCAGCAGTAATACCTATTTTGTTTTTTCCTGTTAACCACTGCCTTTTAAGATCACGGGCAGTTTCTATATGATAAGTTGGGGTGTCGGTCTCAGAACAAATTTCGGCCAATCTGTTCGTGTTGTCACTATTATATCCCCCAATTACAAACATTAAATCCACCTTTTGGGCCAGTAGTTCAGCCGCATTTTGACGAACCTGGGTTGTATTACAGATAGTATTATATACTTTTAGTTCATCTGTTTTATTAATTATTGAAGAAATAATATCCTGATAAGCTTCCGGGGATTGTGTGGTCTGGGCTACAAAGCCCACCTGTTTCTGGATATTAATCTTATCTAAATCATGCTTGTTTTTTATTATAATTGCTTTCTTATTACTAAATCCATATATTCCTTTAACCTCGGGGTGGTCCCGATCACCAAAAATAAAAGTTTGATAACCTTCATTTACCAATTTAGATACATAATTCTGTGCTTTTTTCACATAAGGGCAGGTGGTGTCAATTATTTCCAGTCCTTTATTTCGTGCTTTTTCAATAATTTCAGGAGCTGCTCCATGGGATCTGATTATGAGTATTCCTTCAGAAATTTCATCAATAGAAGCAACAGTTGTAATACCGCGATCCTTTAATTTATTTACAACCTGGGGGTTGTGTATTAAGGATCCCAGAGTAAATACAGATTTATTTTCTTTATTCTTTGTCGCCTCTACAGCCATATCAATGGCCCGCTGTACTCCAAAACAGAAGCCAGCCTTTTTTGCAGTAATTATTTCCAGCAGATGCACCTCCTTCCAGCACAGCAGCACAGAACAACAATAAAATAATGTCTCTTTTTATAAAATTCGTTATATATCGTTATTTTCCTCCCTGTATTTAAAAAAATATACAGGTTAAATATTATATCTGCTAATCCGAACATAATTATAACTTATATGCTTTGTTTAGTCAATAATTATGATAACAAAAATTTCATTCGGTATCAATTTCCCCGGCAATTTTATTTAAAATAAAATCAGCTACTTCTTTTTTCTCTTCTTTACTTAATTTTCGGTCATAATAACTATCAAGATTAAAAGATGGGCCAATAGATACTTTTAATTTTTGGGGTCCGTTAATGTTATTTATTCCCACCGGTAATATAGGTGCTTTACTTTTCAGAGCTATAAAAACAGCTCCCGGTTTTATTTCAGTAATTTCATCTTTACTGCTCCGTGTACCTTCCGGAAAAAGACCCAGTACTTTATCTTCTGATAAAATTTTCAATGATTTTCTCAGGGATCTAGTACCGGTCCGCCCTCTTTTTAGGGGAATAACTCCTATTTTTTTCAAAACCCAGCCGAAAAGAACATTTTTAAATAATTCTTCTTTGGCCAGAAAAAAAACCTGCCTTTTCATAGTTATACCAACAAGAGGAGGGTCCAGAAAACTCTGATGATTGGCCATAACTATTAAGGGGCCCTGTTCTGGAATGTTCTCCTGCCCTTTAACAACCGGCCTGTCAAACACAAAAAAATATATTTTAAAAAGAAAGTATCCCAGCCGGTAAAGTAATTTTCCCATTTTTATGAAGTCCCTTCTTTAATGATGTTATACAGTTTATCTACAACTTCATTAATTGAAAGGTCTGTAGTATCTATTTCAACGGCATCTTCAGGTTTTATCAAGGGAGAGTAACAACGTTCTGTATCTATTTTATCTCTACGGGCAACACTTTTTTTTATTTCTTCAAAATCAGTATCCGGTTTTTTCTTTATAATTTCTTTATAACGCCTCCGGGCTCTTTCTTCAAGAGTAGCGGTAATATAAAATTTGAAATCAGCATTGGGCAGAACCTGAGAACCAATATCCCGACCATCCATAATTAAACCTCCATTTGCAGACATGGCACGCTGTTTTTTGACCATCACTTCCCGGACACCCTTTATACGAGCTACCCGGGATACTTTATCATTTACTTCCGGGATTCTCAGTTTATCTGTAATATCTCTGCCCTCTACAATTATTCGGGACTTTTTATCCCCTTCAGCAGGTGTGAAATTCATCTCCATTTTTTCAGCCAGATGTGCTACTTCTTCTTCATAATTTAAATCTATATCACTTCTGATAACCTCATAAGTCACAGCTCTATACATAGCTCCGGTATCCAGATAACGGTAGTTCAATCTCCGGGCCAGTCTGCGGGCAGCTGTACTCTTCCCGGAACCAGCTGGACCATCAATGGCAATAGTAAGACTCATCCTTTCACTCCTCATTTATAGATAATATTGAATATATAATTAAGATTTATTTTTGGTTACCATATATAATATTCAATATTAAACATAAAAATCCTGCCTTACAGCTATTAGTTTTATTGATCAAGAATATTTACAATAGACTCTGTAAAACAGCCTATCTTATTCAGCATTGTTTTTTGATCACCTGTGTATTGATTTATAATATCAATAAAGGCACTGCCAATAATGATGCCCTGGACATCTTTGCTAACCTGATGGGCTTTTTGGGGACTATCTATCCCAAAACCAAGACCTAAAGGCAGGCTTGTATTTTTTTTCACCTGTTCAATAAAATCCGATGTTCTTCGGTCCGGGCCTTTTTTATCACCTGTAACCCCCATTAGAGATACACAGTATAAAAAACCGGTGCTTTTTTTACCAAGAAACTTAATTCGGGAAAGAGGAGTATTTAAAGCAGCCAGCAGTATTCCGGCCAGATTGTTTTTCTTTAAATTTTGAAAGAATCCGGGGTCTTCCTCCCACGGTAGATCAGGTATAATAACTCCCTTTATTCCAGCTTCTTTAATATCATTTATGAATTTATCTCTTCCATACTGATATATATTATTATAATAGCCCATTAATACAATAGGTGCTTTTATATCTGATGTTACCTTTTCCAGGACTGAAATTAATTGGGCCAGGTTCACACCCTTCTGCAGGGCATTCTGACCTGCAGACTGAATAACAGGGCCATCTGCCAGCGGGTCTGAAAATGGAATACCCACCTCAATAATTCCCGCCTTATTATTATCCAGGGTTTTGATAATCTCGATTGTTGTTTTTAAATCCGGATAACCTCCACAAATATAGGGGATTAATATTTTTTTATTTTCATGAAATACCTGTTTAACTGCATTCATTACCTGTTTACCTCCCGGGTTACCTTTTTTAGTGAATTGACATCTTTATCCCCGCGGCCAGAAAGATTAATAACAATCTTAATATCATTTGAAAGCCGGGGAGCAATTTTTTCAACATAGGCCAGGGCATGGGCACTCTCCAGAGCGGGAATAATACCTTCAGTTTCACAAAGTTTCTGCATGGCTGCTGCAGCTTGTTTATCGGTAACTGATTTATATTCTGCCCGGGCTGTTTCTTTTAAATAACTGTGTTCCGGGCCTACTCCGGGATAATCAAGACCTGCAGAAATTGAATGAGCCGGGGTAACCTGTCCATCTTCATTTTGAAGCAGATATGATTTGCTGCCATGCAGCACTCCCACTCTCCCCCGGGCCAGAGAAGCGGCATGTTGGTCAGTATTCAGACCTTTCCCTCCTGCCTCCACTCCGATCATCTGTACATTGTTATCTTTGATAAAAGGATAAAAAAGACCTATAGCATTACTGCCCCCACCCACACAGGCTACAAGATAATCCGGTAATGTGTTCTCAATTTTTAAAAATTGAGATCTGGTCTCCTCACCAATAATTTTCTGAAAATCTCTTACAATCTCCGGATATGGATGAGGGCCCACCACTGAACCAATTATATAATGTGTATTTTCAACACTGGCCACCCAGTCACGAATAGCCTCATTGGTGGCATCCTTCAAAGTACAGTTACCACTTTCTACAGGAATCACTCTGGCTCCCAGCATTCTCATTTTATAGACATTAAGAGCCTGTCTTTCCATGTCTTCAGTTCCCATAAAAATATCACACTCAAGTCCAAATCGGGCAGCGGCAGTTGCGGTTGCAACACCGTGCTGTCCGGCTCCAGTTTCCGCAATGATTCTTTTTTTATTCATTTTTTTAGCCAGCAGGATCTGCCCCACAGTATTATTTATCTTATGGGCCCCGGTATGATTGAGATCCTCTCTTTTCAGATAGATTCTCGCTCCCCCAAGCTCTTCGGTTAATCTCTCGGCATAATATAAGGGAGTGGGACGCCCACAGTAATTGGAAAGAAGATCTTTTAGCTCTTTTTTAAAACTGGATTTACCTTTAAGATCTCCATATACCTCTTCCAGCTCTATAAGAGCCGGTCTTAATGTTTCGGGAATATACTGTCCACCATACTGTCCAAAATATCCTTTTTGCATATTTGCCACCTCAGAATTTATTTATTTTTCTATTTTATTTATGATACTTAGATTTTGAAATAACCTGGTCATTAAAACTCTGTCTTTTTTACCGGGCTTTGTTTCTATTTTACTGTTAATGTCAAAAGCTTTGGCTCCGGTTTTTTTTGCTGCTGCAATTATATTTTTTGGTCCCAGTCCTCCGGCTAAAATATATGGCTTAGTATTATCTGTTTTTTCCAGTAAAGACCAGTCAAAGGTCTGTCCTGTACCTCCCCGCCTATTATTAATCCGGGTATCAAACAAAAAATAATCTGCAGTATTGTTATAAAGAACAACATTTTTTAAATCTTTTTCCTGCTGCAGACTAAAAGCCTTTATAATGCCTAATCCGGGTGTTCTAATCTTTTTTAAAAAATCAGGCTCTTTTTGACCGTGAAATTGAATATAATTAAATAAATTTGATTCAACAATTTTTTTTATTTTGCTGTAGGACGGGTTAACCACAACCGCAGTTCTATCCACAAAAGGAGAAATATTTTGTGTAAGTGATTTCACCTGAGACAAAGAGACTTTTCGCGGACTATCAGCCAGGATAAAACCCAGAGCATCAGCCCCCAGTTGAACAGCCATATTTACATCTTTTTTCCTGGTTAAACCACATATTTTTATCCGCATGCTGTTTGTTCCTTTCCTGTAATAGCCTTTGAGCAGATTAATAACAAACAATAATATAAATGTTATACTTTACCAAGAAGCTTTTTTATCTTTTGCTCCGGATTCTCTGCCTGCATCAAACTTTCTCCCACTAGAACTCCATCAATTCCCATTTCGGTAAGATATTTAATATCTTCTCTGCTGTGAATTCCGCTTTCAGAAACAATAAGGTATTCAGTAAATTTATTTTTTTTCTTTAACTCCAAAATAATATTTTTTGTGGTCTGCAGATCAACAGTAAAATCATTTAAATTCCTGTTGTTTATTCCAATAATCCTTGCTGAGGTATTTAGAACTTTATTTAACTCCTGTATATTATGAACTTCAACTATAGCCTGAAGGCCAATTTCACGGGCAATATTTAAAAACAGTTCAATCTTATTTTGATCTAATATTTTTGCGATTAATAAAATAACATCCGCCCCAGCCAGGCGGCTCTCATAAAGCTGCAGAGGATCAATTATAAAATCTTTACGAAGAATAGGTATTTTGCTTAAAGAATGAAGATTTTTTATAATATCAATATGTCCATCAAAAAATTTCCGGTCAGTAAGAATAGAAACAGCTCCCACTCCCGCTTTTTGATATATTGAAAGGCGGGCTGAAGGAGTAAAACCTCCATTAATTAACCCCCGGCTGGGAGAAGCTTTTTTCATTTCAGCGATAATTGTCAATTCAGAGTTTTGTAATTCCCTGATCAATGATCTGTGGACAGTTTTAATATCCTCAATTTGCTTATATTTTTCCCGGGTGATCTCATCCAGTATCATGATACACACTCCAGGGAGTTAGTTTTTTCTTTCAGTTCCTGAACTTTTTGCAGCGGCTTTTTGCTGTTTATAATTTCTCCGGCCCGTTGAGCTGCACTTTTCCAGTCTGTGCTTTCTTCCATGACCATAAGGGCTGCCGCAGTGTTGAATATAACAATGTCCCGGGGGGCTCCTTTTTGTCTTCCATTTAAAATATTCATTATAATATTTTTATTTTCTTCTGGCTCTCCTCCTTTAATTGCCTCCAGCTCTGCTTTTGACAGTCCCGCCTGGCGGGGAGTAACTGTATATTCTTTGATTTTGCCATTTTTCAAATGGGCCACTTTATTTTTGCCCATTAAAGAAAGTTCGTCAAGACCACAGGCTCCATGTACCACCATAGCTCCCTTTAATCCAAGATTTTTTAACACTTCTGCCAGGGGATAAACAAGATCCGAATCATAAACTCCCAGAACCTGATAATCGGCTTCTGCAGGGTTAGTAAGGGGACCCAAAATATTAAAAATTGTTCTAATACCCATCTCTTTTCTGGGCTTTACGGCGTGTTTCATGGCTCGATGAAATACCGGGGCAAACAAAAACCCCATTCCGGTTTGTTCGATACACCGGGCCACCCCGGCCGGAGATAGTTCCAGATTAATACCCATTGATTCCAGCACATCAGCACTACCCGAGCGGCTGGAAACAGAACGATTACCGTGTTTGGCAACCTTATAACCTCCCCCGGCTAAAACCAGAGCTGTTGTGGTAGAAATATTAAAAGAATTACTTCCATCTCCTCCGGTTCCACAGGTATCAATTAGTTTTTGATCTATCTCAATATTTTCTGCTCTGCGGCGCATGGCCCGGGCTGCCCCAGTAATTTCTTCAATAGTCTCTCCTTTGCTTTTTAAAGCAACCAGAAAACCTGCTAAATTACAGGCACTAACCTTCCCCTCCATAATTCTATCCATTGCCTTTTCCATCTCCCTCACAGTAAGATTTTGGCCGGAAATAACTTTTTTTAGATATTTATCAAACATATTGATCCCTCCCCTTGTTATTTTAATTTGAAATATTTATATTTTAATACATAAAACTCATAAAAAATATTTATCAATAATAAACATATATATCTTTTTTTATCTTTCTTCATTTTAAATAACTCAAAAATATGTTTTCCTGTAAAAAGTGTTGTATTAAGATTTTTCAATTTATGATTACTTTCATGACAGCAATGTTATTTCTTAAATTAAATAAAATGGTTCTCCTCCATAACCGTTTGTAGGTTTAAGTATATGTTGCTATTAGCTGATATGAACATTTCGCTGCCCCTCCATTTGATACGCCTGGTTGGGCCAGCATTAGCGCATCGAGCGCGTCAAAGGACTCCATCCTCGCATTGAGGG
>PWDW01000237.1 GCA_003553225.1 Halanaerobiaceae bacterium | reverse complement strand
CCGGCTTAAGAATCAATATCAAAAATTAAAAGAAAGTTATACTTCCGGAGAAGAATATTCACCTTATACCCAGGCCAGACTTGCTTTTTTTGAAGCCTGTATTTTTTTACTAAATGGCAAACAGGAATTTGCCCAAAAAGCTTATAAGAGTCTGGAACCTATTTTTGAAGATGAAGATTTTTTTAAAGACCCGTTCTCAAAAGGTTTAACCAGGGCCTATCAATTAAGAAATTTAGCTTTAATATATGATTTTTGTTATTCTGGTTGGGATAGTTCAAAAATTAAAAAAGTCAATCAGAAACTTTTTGCTTTGATGTATTCTGTACACGCCAGTATGGGTTATGCCTCCAACAATAATATGGCAAGTAACTGGATGGGAGTTCGTTATGGCAGTGTGTTAATGGCTTCTCTGCTGTGGGATGATTTTGAAAAAAAGCCAGAAGAAAAATCAAAGGTAAAACCATTAGAATGGGAGGCTGATAAACGTCTGCAGACCTATCTTGATGAAACTTTGACTGAAAAAGGCTGGAATATTGAAAGCATGGGCTATCACCTGTATGCCTGGAGTTTTATAGGACCTGCCTTTGCCGTGCAGCAAAAAAACAGCCAGCGGGATATTACAGCTCAGTTATCCTATAAAATAAAACATTCATATATACCTGTGTTAATGACTGTTGTGGGAATAGATAATGGTGAAAATCCGGCGGGTATGATGGTTGATCTATCCGATGATAACCCCAATGTGGGAAATTATGGTCTTATGGGCCTGGGATGTAGAATTTTTCCCGAATCACAAACAGGAGCCTTACTCTGGATGTATAAATATCTGACCGAACAAAAAACAGATACCCAAAACCTCAAAAAGGGAAAACAGAAGGACAATAACCCGGAACAAAAAGTGAATTATAAATTTGAAGAAAATCCCATCTATAATATACTTTGTATGCCTGAAGATAAAAATCCTGAAAACCCAGAATCCATATTTGGATTAAATTATGTTGATCCCGAACAGGGGGCAGCAATTTTTCGCAGCCAGTTTAAAGATGAAAATGATATTGTGATGGTTTATAATGCTTCCGGGGTTCGTAAGGGAACCCACTGGGCACCAGATGTTAATACAGTAAGGTTAATCGGGCTGGAGGTGCCCTGGATTGTGGGTGCCGGAAGGACCCAGGATCCGGATGGACAGTCAAATTTATTTCCCCCTCCTGAAGCAGCTGAAAGCAGTTTTTCTGAAACCGGAAAGATGATAAACTATGAACTGCGGGAAGATGGTTCCGGATTTGTATACGGCCGGGGCAGTGCCCTGGGGACTGTAAACCATGAGCGCAAATTATGGGTTGATTACAGTCAGAATGACCTGGCAGAGGGAATATTTATAATTGAAGACAGTTCCCGGAATGGCAGCCGCTGGAGAATTAATACTCCTGAATTTAATAGCTTTCAGATAAATGAAGAAGGCTTTGAAATTATATCACCCCATGGCTCTTCTCTAAAAGCGGTAGTTCTGGGTGTTAAGCGGCCGTTAGAGATAAACACCGGCCAGGTCCGTTATGGGGGGCAGACAGTGGATCATAATCCGGGCTTTTTATACAAAGGGAAAAGTTATGAACATACAAAATGGCTGGAAGTAGCCTGTGCAGGTGAGATTGCTGTGGTATTAACATTACAGCCCAGGGGACGAAAACACCCTTCAGTTTCGGTGCTCCCCTGGTCGAGAATTCAAATTGGTTCTAAAAAACAGATAAAAACCTCTCTGGTGGAGCTGACTTGAATGTTAAAAATTATATATAATAGGGCGAGTATTTTTAGAAAAAAGTTTTTAAAAAATAGCAAAACAGGAGGGTTATAATGATAGATAATTTGGATAATGGTAAAAAGATCAAGCAGGGCGAAGAATGGAGGGCCGGGAAAGGGGCCCAAAAAATATCCCAAAAATCAAATAAGCAGGTGCTGGAGGAAGCTGAAAAAAATATAGAAAAATATCGTAAAGGAGATATGGAATTAACACTTTTAGATCACAACCAGGATCCAGTAACCGATTTTGAAATATCTATTGTGCAAAAAGAAAATGAATTCACCTTTGGGGCTCCGTTATATGAACCACATCAGGCTCACAGAGAAAATTCAACTGATAGTACTTATTTTGCTAATTATACCAGCCTGTTTACAGATTTATTTAATATGGGTACAGCTTTATGTTACTGGAATGAGAGGAATGATCCCTGGATAGAAAAATATCAGGGGCGGCAGCGCATTGAGCCCTTTGTTTTTTCTGTTGACTGGGCCAGAGCCCATGGGCTAAAAGTGAAAGGGCACCCTCTTGTATGGTCAGTTCCCAAAGCTGTTCCGGACTGGCTTTTGGAATATGACTATGAAACTCAGATGAAATTTTTAGAAGTTAGAGTAAGAAATATAATTTCGGCAGTAAAAGGAAAAGTGGATATGTGGGATCTGGTTAATGAAGCTTTGTGGGAGCCATGCTGGCGCAATATACCGGAAAGAGAATGGCCCCATCTGGAGTCAATAGAAGATATATTAACTTATGTTGAACCCGCTTTAAGGTGGGCCCGGGATGAAGATCCTTCAGCAAAATATACTATTAATGAGTATGGACTTATATATGATCTGGGAGTAGAGGATGTGACTTCTGCCCGACAGCGTAAGCGAATGAAGGAATTAATCAGAGCTTTACAGGCCAGAAATTCAACTCCGGATCACCTTGGAATACAGGCTCACACCGGAGGAGACTGGTATAGTGCAGCTGATATACAGGCTGTACTTGATGAATTATCTGTAGTTAATATACCTCTGCAAATAACGGAGTTCTGGGCTCATTTAAGTGATCATCCCCAAAAAAACAAAAAGGAAACTTCAGTTTTGGAAGAAGAAAAAGCAGAATATGTGCAAGATTTTTATACAACCGCTTTTGGGCATCCCAATGTTACTTCCATTTCTTACTGGGGTTTTTCGGATCTGCTGGAATATAATAATGGTTCAGAGCTTAAACCAAAACCCGCCTACAGCACCTTATATGAGTTAATAAACAGGAGGTGGAAAACTAAAAAAGAAGTTACAACCGGAGGCCAGGGGAAAATTTCATTTAGAGGGTTTTATGGTCAATATGAACTTCAGTATAGAAATAAAGAGGGTAAAATATGTTCTTTACCCTTTGAGTTAAGAAAGGGCCGGGATAACAAAGAAAAAATTATTATAAATGATTAAATAGGATCTTGTTTCCACAAATGTACTTAAACATATATAGAGAGAGGGGTCCTTTCCACTTCCAGTTTATTCAAAATAAGTTGACAGGAGTGATAAATATGAAATTAAAGGTCGATTGTTCTAAAACTGAAGGCAAATTAAAACACTTCTGGAAAAGTACCGGTTTTACTCCAGCAGAACTTTTACTTCAGCCTGATATGGAGCAGACTCTTTCGTTTTATGGTTCTGTTTTTAATAATGGTATAAAGTATGTCCGGATTCATTATTTGTTAAAGCTGGTGACTGCTCTAGAACCGGCAGCAAAAAATCCGGAATATGACTGGACAGCACTGGATAAAGGGCTGGATGTAATAATTAATAATAACTTAAAACCATTTTTTGAACTTATGGGTAATCCAGCTCCCGATTTTTTTACTGATTTTACCGATGAACAGCAGTCCAGGGCCTGGAAAAATTTTATAAAAGAACTTGCCCTCCATTGTATTGAACGTTACGGCAGAGAAGAAGTAAGAAGCTGGTATTTTGAAACAACCAATGAACCAGATGTTGGCTGGGACTGGGGCTGGGGAGGAACTGTGGAATCTTTTTGTAATTATTATGATGCCTGTTCAGCGGGATTAAAGGAAGCTGATTCAGAATTGATTTTTGGAGGACCGGGTACATGTCAGAGTATGACTCCTTTTTTAAAACGATTTTTGCAGCATATTGATCAGGGAAAAAATCACCTGACCGGTGAGCAGGAAATTAGAATTGATTTTATTTCTATTCATGAAAAAGGAGTCAAAGCCCACAAAGAGGATTTAAATCCCGATTCAATGGGGATAACGGAAAGGGAGATTGGTATATGGCAGTATATAAAAGATAAGCATCCGCGTTTGCAGAATAAGCCTTTTATGAACAATGAGTGTGATCCCCAGGTTGGCTGGGGTGATATCCACACCTGGAGGGCTAAACCTTATTATCCGGCTGCTGCTGTGAAAATTATCAACCAGCATTTAGTTAAATTTGATCAGCTGCTGGTTGAATATGATTTATTAAGTAATGATAATGGTTTTATGGGCACCTGGGGTAACCGAACTCTGCTTTCCAGAATAGGAAGTAAAGAAGATATTGAGCAGGGAAAGTTTTCTTTAATCAAAATGCCGATTTTGAACATGATGACCATGCTTTCCCAGCTGGGGGATAGCAAATGTAAAATATATAGTGAGGATGATATCTCCTCTGAGGCAGGTGTTATTGCTGCTGCTCAAAATGAAGAAGTGATCTCCATTGTAATCTATAATAGCAGGGATAAAATTATGAGTTCAGGTTCTGAAAATATGGACCTTACAGTTGAGAATATACCCTTTAGTGAAGGAATAGTCAGCCACTACAGGATTGATGAAACACACGGTAATCCTTTTTCTGTGTGGGAAAAAATGGGAGCTCCCGATATACCGGATCCGGAGCAATTAAAAAAAATTAGAAATAATCAAGAATTAACCTTACTGGAGGATATTAAAAATATAAGGATCAGTAATCACAGATTGAATTTTGAGTTTGAGTTACCTCTACCCGGGGTTAGCCTGATTAAAATTAATAAAAAGAGTGACAAAAAACCAGAAAAAATAAAAGATTTAACTGCCAGAAAGTATCGGGGGCTTTATGAGGACCAACAAGAAGTTCTGCTCACCTGGGAAGAAGTAAAATCCCCGGAATTACAAACTTATGAAGTTTTCTGTTCTGATAAGGGTAATAACTACAAGAAAATAAACCAAACTAACTTTCTTGACTCCTGTTTTATTCAATTAAGAAACAAAAAAACTGAAGAAGCTTTTTATAAAGTTCGAGCCTGTTTTAATAATGGTCATAAAGGTGAATTTTCGGAGACTGTTAAAATATAGGCTTTTTAGATTAAATTAGGTCCCAAAAATAAAAAAGGAGGAAAATTATGAGAAATAAATATGAGCTAATTGTTTGTGGTGGTGGATTGACCGGAGCTGCAGCCAGTATAGCTGCAAAAAGAAGGGGAATAGAAGAAGTTTTGCTGATTGAGAGGTACGGATTTTTAGGGGGAATGGCCACTGCGGGACTGGTTAACCCCTTTATGCCTTTCTGGAAATTTCGCAGTGAACGGACTGAAAAAAATCAGCTTGTTTTTGGTATATTTCAGGAAATTTTTGATAGGCTATCAGAAATAGGGGGTGCCGAACATAAAGGTTTATGGTATTTTGATCCCGAAAAAATGAAAATTGTTTTAAATCAAATGGTAAAAAAAGCCGGGGTTGATCTTCTATTACACACCTATATTGAAGGGCTAAATAAAGCTGATCGGGAGATTAAAAGTGTTCGGGTAGCCAATAAATCGGGAGTCTATACCATAGAGGGTGAAATGTTTGTGGATTCAACAGGAGATGCAGATATTGCTCATATGGCAGGTGTTCCCTGTGAAAAAGGTCGTGAAGAAGATGGTTTCTGTCAGCCCATGACCATGAATTTTAGGCTGGCCAATGTTGATAAAGCCGAGATTCCGGATAATGAAGAAATAAACAGATTATATGATCGGGCCAAAGAAAAAGGAGAAGTAAATAATCCCCGGGAAGATGTTTTAAAATTTGATACCCTGCAGGAGGATGTAGTCCATTTTAACACCACCCGTATTGTTAAAAAAGATGCCACTGATGCTGAAGAATTGACGGCAGCAGAAATGGAAGTCAGAGAGCAGGTCTGGGAAATGTATCAGTTTTTAAAAAACAATGTATCCGGTTTTGAAAATTCCTATATTCAGACCACGGCCCCTCAGATCGGTATTCGGGAATCAAGACGTATTATAGGTGAATATGTTTTAACAAAAGATGATGTGGTATCTGGACGTAAATTTGATGATTCAATTGCTTTTTGCTCCTATAATATTGATATTCATAATCCGGCAGGTACAGGAACAGAATTTGCCTATCTGGATGAAGGAGATTATTATGGGATCCCCTATCGTTCTCTTTTACCCCAAAATGTGAATAACTTACTGGTTGCAGGCCGTCCTGTTTCCAGTGATCATGCCGCCCATGCTTCCCTGAGAATTATGCCCACCTGCACAGCAATTGGGGAAGCTGCAGGTACAGCTGCATTTTTAGCTTCTGAGCTGAATAACCGGGTTAAAGAAGTTAATACAGATAAATTGCGAACTAAATTAAAGGAAACAGATGCACTGAGGCTTTAAAATTGAGGGGTGATGATTTATGAAATCAGATATATACCTGGGAACTATTTTACTGGAATTAAACCGCTGGAATTCAAAAAAGCCTGTGGTTAAAGTAAGTGAATGGCTGGAGTGTATTCAAAATGATGGGTTTGATGGTCTTGAATTATGGGAAAAGCATATTTTAAAAGCTGAAATTCCTTCAAAGGAAGTTCAGGCTCTAAAGGAAGCTCAAGTTCCCGTCTCAATTTATAATTCCTATGCCGGCCTGGGACCGGAAGATGAAAAACAGCGTAAAAAAGCAGCTGAGTATATTAAGAAATTAGGTGCCGGGGGAGTAAAATACAATTTTGGCTCTGAAGAAAAAATGCTGGACACCTATATTGAAAATCTTAAAAAGTGGGATTCTATGTTGCCGGAAGATTGCCGCCTGCTTTGTGAATGCCATGGAGGAACCATAATGGAAGATCCGGCCCTGGCCAAAAAAGTTTTTTCTAAGCTGGCCAAAGATCATTATCAGGATATTGTACACTGTTTTGATGAACCTGATAAATTAAAAGAATGGTTTCAAAATCTGGGCAGCAGGATCACCCATGCCCATGTGAGTATAAAAGATGAAGCCGGCCGGGGTGTTAGATTAAGACAGGCCCCGGAAAGAACAGCAGAAAATCTACAGCTAATGAAAAATTATGACTACCGGGGTACTTTTACACTTGAATTTACTGAAGGCCTGAGAAGTAAGGATGAAAATGTAGAAGATTTATACCGGGCAGCTGTAGATGACCTGAAGTATCTAAAAGCAAAATGGAAGGAAATCAGCAAAAATGAAAAATCCTAAAATACTGTATATTGATAATGGCAAAAACACATTTCCCGATAAAAATATCTTTTTGGATAAATTAAATCAACTGGGTGATTTTAATTTAATTGAAGATGGCAGTGATCTATCTGAAAAAAAGAGAGCTGAAATAATCAGAGAGCATGATATTTATATTACTGGACGCAGCTATATGTCAGTTCCCGGTTCTATTGCAGAAAACCCGGGTAGATTAAAATATATTTGTGGTTTAACGGGAACTCAAAGACCTTTTATCAATCTGGAACATATTGAAGCAGGACTGCTGGTAACCAACTGGGGTGATGCTCCTGCCGATGGTATTGCTGAAGGAGCAATGGCCTTACTTTTGGCGGTGCTGAAAGATATCAGACCCCAGGTAGAAAAGCTAAATGAAGATGGCTGGAAACTGGATGCTGATAAATATGTGGGTGGTACCTTAAAAAATATGAAGCTGGGGATCTATGGCCTGGGAGTAATCGGGGCAAAATTTGTAGAGCTGGTAGAACCTTTTCAGCCTGAACTTTATGTTTTTGATCCTTATGTAGATCAGTTACCACAATCCTGTCAGAGAGTGGTCAGTCTGGAAGAATTATTCAGCAAATGTCATGGGGTGGCTATTCATGCCGGTTTAAGTGAAGAAACAAAAAAGTCAGTGACTGCTTCTTTACTGGAACTTTTGCCCGATCAGGGAATTATAATTAATACAGCCCGGGGCGATATAATTGACCAAAAAGCACTTTTTTCAGAGCTCAAAAAAGGAAGATTGAGAGCCGGACTTGATGTTCTGGCAGATGGAGACTGGCTGGAACCCGGCCATCCGGCAAAAAAGTGGGAAAATGTTATTTACACCACCCATAAAATTGCCCGCAACAATTTCATTAAAAATGAAGATAAACTGGATAGAAATGAAGAAATATGTCTTAATAATATTGAAAGATTTATAAAAGATAAAGAGCTGCACTATGTGATGGATAAGGAAAGATTTCTGCGCAGTACTTAAAGGTATTGGATTCTGGTCCTGGACTGCCCGGGAAGCCGGTCAAGAGCTGGGTGAATATGCTCTTATCAATATTGAAGGTGAGTCCGGTCCCGGAAAGAGAGAGCTGGCACCATAGTCCGACACCTGCAGAAATATTGTTTTGAGCTGTGGGAAACTTCCAATGAATCCCTGGTAGGTCTAATTTATTCCGGGGATAATGAGCAAATTTTGCCTCCCTGTCCTCAGGGGGGTATCCTGTGGACCGCCAGGAGGAAATACCAATTTATTCGGTAAGAGCCAGAATAGATGCCAGTCGGACCCTGATTAATAACAATATTTCCATTGAATATGTAACTCCCGGTGCTCTAAAATACTAAGCCTACAGTCTGAATCTAAGTACATTACAGGAGGAGCAAAAAATAAAACAGGGAGGTAAAAAAGATTGATTGGCCTGACAGGAACTTATTTTAGATAAAGTTTGATTTAAATAATATTATATGTTATGGTTATAATGCTAAAAGTATAAATTCAAGATTTTTTACTTGAGATTGTATTCATAACAGCAATCTTATTTCTAAAATTAAATTCAAAAGACTTATTACAGTGTAATCATGTAATAAATTTTCAAACAAAAAATTATGAAATATAGTAAATTTAAAAACTAAATATATCGCTGAATTCTCATTTGAGAAGCGGGGGACCCATTTTTTTGGGGTGAATCTCTTTGTAAAGAGTAGGGTTACCTTCTAACCCGAACCCGACAGCTAACCCCGTAAGCGTTAAGGAGGGGAGATAACTATGAAATTATTTAATCCATAGGGGATTTTTGTATCTTCTCCTATGGATTTTTTATATTTTATTAATTATATGACATCTAAAAAGCACTTTAAATTCATTTTAATAGAATTAATAGAAAAATCAAAGTTAGGAGAGTTAATATGAATTTAAATAAATGGTTTACTAAAAATAGTATTTCTTATATATTATTAGTATTAATTGTTACTTTTATAGTTTTTTGGGTTACAGTATATTTAAGTAATTTGGAGAATTCACTTAAAGAAAACGATTGTGAATTGAAAGTTATATCTTCTATAGAGAAAATTAATGAAAAAATTG
>PWDW01000117.1 GCA_003553225.1 Halanaerobiaceae bacterium | reverse complement strand
ATCAATTCGGTTTTGAGCGGTCAACAGAAAGAACCCCGGAAATACTGTTTATTTTTGTCATCAAATCCCTCATATGCTGCAGACTGCTTATTTCAATTGTTAAATCAATAAAAGCTTTATTATATTTATCTGTACGGGCTACAACCGATAATATATCAAGCTGTTCTTCCTTGATCAGCAGAGTAATTTCATTAAGCAGAGCCTGTTTATTTACTGCAGTAATTGTTATATCAACAGTATAGGTATCAGCTTTATCTTCTCCCCAGGCAACTTCTATAAACCTTTCCTCATCTTTTTCTCTGAGATTGGCAATATTTGGGCAATCCTCACGATGAACAGATACTCCGCGACCCCGGGTGATAAATCCAACAATTTCATCACCCGGCAGTGGATTGCAGCAGTTGGCAATACGAACCTTAAGATTATTCACACCCTGCACCTGTACCCCTTTATCAGAACTGCGGGATGAAGGTGTGGTCTGCTGCAGATCTTCCAGAGATACATCTTCTTGCTGTTGTGGTCTGTCATCAAGCTTATTTACCACCTGCTGGGCGGAAAGATTATTATAGCCAATTTCTTCATAAATCTCTTCAGGATTATTTTTCCCCAGGTCCCGGGCAATCTCACTTAATTTATCATTTTTTTCTTTTAATTTTAGATTTCTTTTTTTCATTTCTTCTTTGAATCGTTTTTTACCCCGCTGGATTATCTCCTCCTGCTGCTGTTTTTTAAACCAGCGCTTAATCTTACTTCGGGATCGGGAAGACTGAACAAATTCCAGCCAGTCCCGGCTGGGACCTCCGGATGATTTGGAGGTTAAAATCTCAACTATATCCCCATTTTCTAATTCATATTCCAGAGGAACCATCTTTCCATTAACCTTTGCCGAACGACAGTTATGCCCCACTTCCGTGTGAATATTATAGGCAAAATCCACCGGAGTACTGCCCCGGGGCAGAGAAACAACATCACCCTTGGGAGTAAAAACAAAAACTTCATCTTCAAATAGATCAACCTTTAAATTTTCCATAAATTCCGCCGGTTCCTGCAGGTCTTTCTGCCATTCTAAAAGCTGACGCAGCCAGGCAAGTTTATCTTCAAAATCTTCATCCACAGCCTTACCTTCTTTGTAGCGCCAGTGAGCGGCAATACCATATTCAGCTGTACGGTGCATTTCCGGTGTCCTGATCTGAACCTCCAGGGGATCTCCTCCTTTAGCACCGATAACTGTAGTATGCAGGGACTGGTACATATTGGATTTGGGCATGGCAATATAATCTTTAAATCTTCCGGGCATAGGTTTCCATATTTCATGGACAATACCCAGTACTTCGTAGCACTGACGTACAGAATCTACAATAACCCTGATCGCTGTTAAATCATATATCTCATCAAAATTAACTCCTTTTCGCTGCATTTTCTGGTATATACTATAAAGATGTTTGGGCCGACCATATATATCAGCCTCAATACCATTTTCAGCCAGTTCCTGTTTCAGAAGCTCAATAGCATTTTCTATATCATCTTCTCTTTCCTGGCGATTGGCATTAACCTTACGGGCCATCTCCCGGTATACTTCCGGCTGCAGATAACGAAAACTCAAGTCTTCAAGCTCCCATTTAATCCTCGACATTCCCAGCCTATGAGCAAGGGGACCGTAAATATCAAGAGTCTCCTGAGCTTTCTGCTTTTGTTTTTCTTCACCCAGATAATTAAGTGTTCTCATATTATGCAGCCTGTCAGCAAGTTTAATCAACACAACTCTTATATCCTCCGCCATAGCAAGAAACATCTTCCGGAGACTTTCTGCCTGGTATTCTTCTCTTGATTTTACCTTAAGCCGGGTCAGTTTTGTAACCCCATCTACTATAACCGCAACTTCCTCACCAAATTCTTTTTTGATCTCCTCTATATCAATATCTGTATCTTCTACTACATCATGAAGAATAGCAGCAGTAATTGAGATAACATCCAGACCCAGATCCGAAAGAATTTCAGCCGTACCCAGAGGATGTTCAACAAAGGGCACTCCCGAACTTCTCTTCTGGTCCTGATGGGCTTTTTGAGCAAAATCATATGCTTTTTTTATCAAACTCAAATCAGGAGCTTCAATATTTTCTTTTACTTTTTTGGCCAGTTTTTCATATTCCATTATTTACTCCTTAATATTTAAGAATCTTTTAGTCTTTCAATCAAAGGAAAAAGACTGTCCGCAAAAGCCAGATGACAGAGCTCATTAAAATCTTCTATGATCCGGCTTATATTATTATAACGCATTGAACGGGATAAGTCCAAATCTCCCATATTTTTCTTCTGACAAAAGACCGTATCCTGCTCCCTATTTATAACCCCCAGCTCTTCTCCTACCTGTAAGCTGCTGTTAATTAAGTTTTGGTTAACATTACATCTCTTGCTGGAGATGATCTGTTCCAGCTTTACTTTCATGTCCTGAGTTTTTGCCTGTTGATTAATATAGCCCAGTATCTGTTTTATCAAACCCGCTGTGGGAAATCTTTTTTTGATCAACTTTTGATTTATATAATAATTATCTCTGCTGTACAGCAAATGAATTACAGTTTTCTTGAAACTGAACTGACAAACAATATCTTTAAACTGCTGCAGGGAAAAAGGCAGAGCCGCAAAAAAAAGTGCATCCAGCTTAACTTTTTCGGTTAGTTCCGTACCGGAGAAAAACAAAATTCCCCGTTTTTTTGAAGAGAATGCACACTCCTCATCCGCGGTATACAATTCTTTTTCATTAAAATTTTTCTCCTTCAATCTGGAAATATACTGCCGTAACTGTTTTTTTTCATTGACATATACGGCAATTTTATTATTCCAGTTTCCCATATAAACAATATATTTAACTATATCATCCAGACCTCTTTTATCAGCCAGGTTATATTGTGAAGTCTTAAAATAAACGGGAAAATTTTTGCTGTCCTGGGGAAAATTTATATCATCCAGCCTCAGCTGTGCTTTTTCTGTTCCCTGCCATTTATTTAAAACAAGTTTTCCGGCCAGGTCAATAACATCTGATTTCTGAACCCGGGACAGATAATCACCCATTGAAAATCCAATTCCTTCCAGACAGTTATTTATCTCTATTTTTAGATGTGACTTATCCCGGCCCACATTATATGCTTTTTGGGGATTAATCTTATTTACTAAAATCCGCGGAGCTGGATTACCTGCTCCATGAGGCCCCAAAAAATCTAATTTATTACACAGCTCAGCAGTTATTTTATTCTCATCCAGCCGGGCATCTATATTTAGTTGAGGAATTAAATCCTGTTTTTTTAATTCAGCATCCAGATAACTGTTAAATTTCTGGCGAAAAGAGCTTACCTGAGACCTGTTTATATTAAGGCCAGCCGCCTGGGCATGACCACCAAAACTGATTAATTCTTCCTGACAGGACTCCAGAGCTTTATAGATATTAAGACTGGTAATACTCCGACAGGAACCCTTACCTTTTTCCTCATTGAGGGCAATTAAAATAGTCGGCCGGTAATATTCCTCTACTATCCGGGAGGCAACAATACCTATTACCCCGGCATGCCAGTCCTCAGAGGCCAGAACAATCCCTTTTTTTTGATCCAGATCAATCTGATTTTCAATCATAGTCCGGGCCTGTTCCAGTATTCTTTCTTCTTCTTTTTGCCTCTCTTTGTTTATAGCTACCAGCTTTCGGGCAATCTCTTCAGCGGTATTTTGATCTTCAGTTGTTAATAATTCTATGCCCTGTCCCGCATCAGTCAGGCGTCCGGCTGCATTAAGAGGAGGGGCCACAATATATCCCAGCTGCCCGGCTGTTAGAACATTTTCTAATCCCAGTTTGTCCAGCAGAATTTTTAGACCGGTGTTATCAGTCCCGGCCATAACCTCCAGACCCTTTTTCACAAGTATCCTGTTTTCCCCGGTTAAAGAAACAATATCGGCTACACTGCCCAGAGCTACCAGGTCCAGCTGCCGATATAAAAAAGATTTTGCCTTTTGTATTTGGGACCTGCTCTGGCACAGGGCCTCACATAATTTAAAAGCCACACCTACTCCACTTAAAAATTTATAGGGGTAATCATCAGCCCGGCAGTGAGGATTAAGAATCACCTCAGCTGGAGGGAGCTGGTTCGGTGGCTGGTGATGATCGGTAACAATAACCTCCAGCCCCTTCTCCTGAGCTTCCTTAATTTCCTCAAAAGCTGATATCCCACAGTCCACAGTTATCAATAAATCGGTACCCTGATTAATTATTTCCTTAAGGGCCGGACTGTGGAGTCCATAACCTTCTTTAACTCTGTGAGGTAAATAATAATCCACATTGACACTAAAATATCTTTTAAAAAAACGCATAAGTAACGCAGCAGCGGTTATACCGTCCACATCATAATCTCCGTAAATTATGATATCCTTATCTTCTTTCTCAGCTTCAGTAATAAGGCTTGCAGCCCGCTGCATACCTTTCATTTTAAAAGGATCATGCAGGTTCTTTAATTGAGGGTTTAAAAACTTTTTTCGGGCCCGGGTAGAGGTAATTCCCCTTTTATATAATATTTTTCTAAGCAGATTTTCAAATACATCTTCCTGCTGCCCGGGCTCATTACCATTTATAGCCTCTTCATCAAAACTCTCTTCATCGATACTTTCAATTATCCATTTCTTCTCCATCAGTAAATCACCTAAAATCTACCCGAACGAATTATGGCAATAACCAGAAAGAAACCCAGGACCCCGGCCAGAACAAAGCCCAGAAAACCCAGGAGTGGAATATCAAAAATCTGTGGTGACATATCTGTATGTAATAAGACCGAAGAACCAATTATCAAAGCCGAAATAATCAAACTTATTGACAGGCGGTTGGATATAATATCCATTTTATTAATTAAGTTCTCCAGATTTCTGTGGTGGAAATTTATGGTAAAATTATCATTGATCAATTTGTCAATCATTTTACCCATTTTACCCGGTACTCTCCGAACAGCATTTCTCAATCTTAAAGTATTAGAAAACAAAAAACCTCCGGTATCTTTTATATCAATCTTTGATTTCAGAAGTTCTGGTAAAAAATCCCGGCCGGTTTCTGCTATATTAAAAGATGGATCGATATAATAACCTACACCTTCACTAACCGCCATAGCCCTTAATAGGAGGAAAAAATCCTCGGGCATTTTAATATTAAATTTATACAGTACCCTCTGAAAATCATCAAAAACAGACATGAAATCAATCTCACCAAGATCCCGACCATAATATTTATTGATCAGATCTTTTACCTCGAGTTCCAATTTGCTGTGGCTGACATCAAAAGGGACAAAACCGATATCCATGATAATATCTACAATCACACCTGATTCCCGATACATTAAAGCAAAAAACAGCATGCTAAACTGAGTTTTTACTTCTTCAGTTAACTGACCGATAAGGCCAAAATCAATATAGGCTATTTTTTCTTTATCAACAATAAAAATATTTCCAGGATGAGGATCGGCATGAAAAAAACCATCAATAAAAATCTGTTTCATCAAAGCCCTGGCTCCCAGATCAGCAAGATTTTTTGTGTCTACATCGGCTACTTTTTCCGGAGTAATCTCATTTAACTGAATCCCCTCGATTTCTTCCATTACAATAATTCTCCCCGATGACAGATCTTTATATACATGGGGAATAACAATCCTGGGATTATCAGAAAAATTATTTCTAAACCGGTCCATATTTGATACTTCACGACGAAAATCGAGTTCCTTCATTAAGCTGTCGCGAAATTCACCGATCAATTCATCCACATCCACAAAATCGGGAAAAAGATCCCGTTCATCAGCAATCTGGGCTAAATTTGTCAAGATCTCCATATCTACCCGGCTCTTTTTTTTAATACCGGGTCTCTGTATTTTCATCATAACCGGAGTACCGTCTTTGAGCACCGCCCGGTGTATTTGAGCAATAGAGGCGGCAGCAGCCGCCTCCTCTTCAATATATTTAAAATTTTTCTCATAATCTGCTCCCAGCTCATCAACAATTACCTGTTCAATTTCGCTAAAAGCAATCGGGTCTACTTCATCCTGCAGTTTACGAAGTTCTTTAATAAAGTCAGGAGGAAGCAGATCAGGGCGAGTGCTGATCAGCTGTCCCATCTTGATAAAAGTCGGGCCCAGCTCCTGCAGAACAGTGCGCACCCTTGAAGCCAGATTTTGCTCAGTTATATCTTCCTCTTCTATTTTCAGACGCTTTTTGAAAGGCAGGAATTTTTTCAAATCCAGACGATCCACAATAAAACCCAGGCCATTGGTAAATAATATCTGAGCAATCTCCTGATAACGCTGTAAATGGCGGTATTTTTTAGAAATATTAAATCTCATATTCTTTTAATCCCCTCACGATATTACTCATTGGACTCTTCTTTTTTTTCCTCCTTTATTTCATCCAGCCGGTGTTCAAGATGGTCAAGCCTTGATTTGATATCATCCAATTCCTCCCGGGTAACAAATCCCGCTTTATTTAATCTCTGTTTGAGTTCTTCCAGGAAATGCTCGGAAAGACGGGAACCACCTTCTTCAGTCTTCTCAATAAATTTATTGAGAAGCTCCTTTCCTTCCTCCCGGGTTACATCACCCTGTTTGATCATCTTTTCGACCAGTTCTTCTGCCTTTTCTTTGGTTACCACCAGAGTGCCCAGTCCGGTTAAAACAATATCTTCAAATAATTTTTTCACACCTCATCCCTCCTCAAAACATATAGGATTTGATTGAATCTTATCTTACTTCTTCCTTCTTCGCTGTGTCCGGTACCTTATCTCAAAACACAATTCACAGCTTTAAAAACAGTCCTTCAAGAACAGACGGTTGATCTCCCGAAAAATCTGCTATTTCCGGAACATAAATCCTGCCTTGAATACTGGCCACCATTCGACTTTCTTTTCTATCTTTTAGCAGTACCCCTCTGAAATTAATACTAACTGAGGCCTGGATACCTATTCCGATTCAGTTATTTTTTCACCCCAGGTCACAAGCAGAGGACTGGCCACGAAAATAGAAGAATAGGTTCCAATCAAAATACCTACCAGTAAAGCAAGCATAAAAGTACGGATTGCGGCTCCACCAAATAGATAAATAGACAGAACGGCAATTAAAGTTGTCAGTGAAGTGTTAATTGAACGGGGTAGAGTATCCACTACAGCTTTATTGGCCAGTTCAATAAAAGAACTTCTGTGCATCAGACCCATGTTCTCCCGAATTCGATCAAAGATAACAATCGTATCATTAATTGAATAACCCAGAATCATCAGCAGGGCAGCCACAAAAGGAGTATTTATCTCCCTGCCCAGCATGGCAAATAGACCTGTTGTAATTAAAATATCATGCAGCAGGGTAATAATTGCCACCACCGCAAATCTCAGCTCAAAACGAATACTGATATAAATAACCATGGCCACAGAAGCAATCACCAAAGCCCATATGGCATTTCTCCTCAGTTCCTCACCAATAACACTGCCCACCGAATCGGTCGCAAGCAGTACCGAGCCCGGAAAAGCTTCACTGAGTGATGCTTCAATATCCTGGATCATTCCCGTATGGTCCGGATCAATATCCCGGGACCTGATAACTACTCCATGAGGAATACCCTCTTCCTCGGTCTGCTGAATTTGAGCTTCTTCGGCAAAACCATATTCGGCAATCACTTCTCTAACCTGTTCATTGGAGACAGCTTCCTCAAAAGAAAAACGCATTATGGTCCCACCTAAGAAATCTATGCCAAAATTTAAACCATTTGTTATTAAAAAAAACAGAGCTAAAACCACTAATACTGACGAAATGACATACCAGCTCTTTCTTTTTCCCAAAATATCCATTTACCATTTACCTCCTCTGAGCACCAAATGCTTTTTCACTTTTTAAAAGTCGGGTGTCCATAAAAATATCCAGAATTATCCTGGTTACAACAAAGGCCGTAAACATACTAACTGCTAATCCAATAATTAACACAACCGCAAAACCCCGAATTGAACCTGTTGTATAGTAGGCCAGAATCAGGGCCGCAATTAAGGTGGTTACATTAGCATCTAAAATAGTCCGATAGGCTCTTTTAAAGCCGGCATTAATAGCTGTTTTAATCTTTTTCCCGCTCTTAATTTCATCTTTAATTCGCTCATAGATAATAATATTGGCATCCACGGCCATACCAATCGACAGGATCAGACCGGCAATACCCGGTAAGGTTAGTGTGGCCCCAAAACCAGATAGGGTGCCCAGAAAAATAACTCCATAAATAGCCAGCACTAAAGCAACCACAACTCCGGGAAATTTATAATATATAATCATATAAATTGAAACAATGAGCAGCCCGATCAACCCGGCCGTAATACTGCGCTGCAGAGAAATTTCTCCCAGGGTAGGCCCCACATGCCGGGTTTCCTCAACAACAAGAGGAACCGGAAGAGCACCTTCTCTAATCAGCATTGCTACCTCCTGGGCGGCTCCAATACTTTCAAATCCTGTTATCTGTCCCTGATCACGAATAACACTCTGCACAGTTCCCATTGTTAACTGATCTTCATCCAGAAAAAATCCGATCTGTCTTCCCAGATATCTTTCCGTAATATCCGCAAACTTTTCTCCACCTTCACTGTCCAGCTGAAAGGTGATAATCGGTCTCTGATGTACATCATAGGTGGCCCGGGCATTAACGACATGCTCCCCTGTTAACAGCTCCCGGCCCTCCTGATCTCTAATGGTCAGCAGAGCAGTTCGACCAATAGCTTCAATAGCCTCATGCGGCTCATCCACAGCCGGAAGCTCAATGATGATTCTTCTCGGTCCCTGCCGCTGAATAATCGGCTCCGATAAGCCCATCTCATCAACCCGGCTTTCAATTATAGACCGTGCTGTCTCCATCTGGTCTTCAGTTACTTCCTGACCTTCTTCAGGGTTAGCTTCGAGAACAATCTGAGTCCCACCTTCCAGATCCAGGCCCAGATTAATACCTCGAAAATGATAAATTCCAAAAGAAACAGCAATTATTACAAGTACAATACCAATTTTAATAAGTCGTTTCTCCCTGTAATTCATACAGCTAATCCTCCTTTTCAATTTATGACCAGTGACTGATAATTTAAAGAATATATAAATACCTGCAGCTGTTAGACTGCATATAGAACTAATTATACCTCAAATAACAAATTAACAGCCTAAAATACCCAATAAATAGCTGTTAAAATTACTGCTTAACTATCTAAATAACCATTACCACCAGAACAGTATTTAAAACAAAACTTTTATTAGCCCAGCATAAAAGCAAGTAGCTCAGCATAAAAGCAATTCAGAAATAGAATTCAAAACATAATATAAAGTAATTCCAGCACAGCGCAAAAAAACAAAATGGAAAACTACTCGGTAAACATTACTACTTACTACCACCCGGGCTTCTGCAAATTTAATAGTAATATAAAACCCGGCTTACAGCTATTGATACTTACAGCTATTGATAAATATTAAGCACAAAAAATAAAAAATATAAGAAAGCCGAATGCTGAACACTTTCAGAGTTAATAAAAAAGAATAAAAGAAAATAATTACTGGTATTCCTTTATTCATTTTGCCTTACATT
>PWDW01000185.1 GCA_003553225.1 Halanaerobiaceae bacterium | reverse complement strand
TAAACAAATCATCTTCAACTGGAGGGTTAAATATGATCAAGGATATAGCAAATATTGTAAGGGGGCTTTCTGCGGATGCAGTAGAGGCTGCCGGTTCCGGTCATCCCGGAATGCCTATGGGCTGTGCTGAAATAGGTGCACTTCTCTATGGCAGGATTCTCAAACATGATCCTGACCACCCGGAATGGCCTGATCGGGATCGCTTTGTCCTTTCTGCAGGACATGGCTCTATGCTTTTATATTCACTGCTTCATCTAAGTGGTTATGATCTTTCCTTAAAAGAAATTAAAAACTTTCGGCAGTGGGGTTCTAAAACTCCCGGTCATCCGGAAGTTGAATTAACTGAAGGTGTTGAAACTACTACCGGTCCACTGGGTCAGGGTTTTGCCAATGCAGTTGGTATGGCTCTGGCAGAAAGAATAATGGCCGATAAATATAATACAGAAGATAAAAAAATTATCGATCATTATACTTATTCTCTGGCCGGGGATGGCTGTATGATGGAAGGTCTTACCTCAGAAGCAGCATCTCTTGCCGGTCATCTGGGTCTGGGCAAGTTAATTACCATCTATGATGACAACAATATTTCAATTGCCGGCAGCACCGAACTTGCTTTTACGGAATCGGTTGCTGATAGATTTAAAGCTTTTGGCTGGCATGTTATTGAAAATGTTGATGGACATAAAGTAAAAGAAGTTGAAAAAGCTATCAAAGAAGCAAAATCGGTTCCAGATAAACCCAGTATGATTATGGCTCAAACTCATATTGCCTATGGAGCTCCCAATCTACAGGATACCAGTGCGGCTCATGGAGCCCCCCTGGGTGAAGATGAAATCAAAGCGGCCAAAAAAAAGCTGGGCCTGCCGGAGGATGAAAAATTTTATATATCTGAGGAAGTAAAAGATTATTTTAAAGAAAAAAAAGAAGATTTTTCTCATAAGTATAGAAAATGGAAACAAAAATTTGATCTGTGGAGTGAAAACAATCCAGAACTGAGAAAAAAATGGGATCAAGCCCGGAATTTAGAGCTGCCCAAAGATCTTGAAGATAAGATAAATGATCTGGAAATAGAGACTCCTATTGCCACTCGAAAAGCTTCCGGGGCTGTTCTCAAATCAATAGCCGATCGAGTTGATTATCTGGTGGGAGGTTCTGCTGATCTGGCTCCTTCTACCAAGACCTATCTTGAAAAATATGAAGAGATACAAAAAGGTAAATATGGTGGTAGAAATTTACGTTTTGGGGTAAGAGAACATGCTATGGGCTCTGTTGTCAATGGCATGACCCTGCATCAGGGGCTCAGAGTTTTTAATGCCACTTTTCTGGTATTTTCTGATTATATGAGGCCTTCAATCCGTCTGGCCGCCCTTATGGAACAGCCTGTAATTTATGTGTTTACCCATGATTCAATTGCAATTGGAGAGGATGGCCCCACTCATCAGCCGGTTGAACATGTTGAATCTCTGCGTTTGATTCCCAATCTGAAGGTTATCCGTCCGGCAGATGAACAGGAAGTGAAAAAAGCCTGGCTGACCGCTATGAAAAACACAGAAGGTCCGACCGCATTAATCTTTACCAGACAGAATTTACCTCATATTAAGAAAGAGAGAAGTCTTAATAATTTCTTTAAAGGAGCTTATATAGTCCGAAAAGCCGGAGATGACCCGGAGGTAGTTCTTCTGGCCAGTGGAAGTGAAGTATCTCTGGCCGCAGAGGTTGCTGAACATCTTGAGGAAGAAGGTAAACAGACTCGTATCGTTTCAGTACCGGATAGAGATGAATTTCTTTCCCGCAGCAGTCAGTATCAGCAAAAAATACTGGGTGCAGAAGACAATTTCCGGGTGGTACTGGAAGCAGGTGTCAAAGATGGCTGGTACCAGATTTTGGGGAACCGAAATCATGTGGTAAGTGTTGATCAATTTGGCAGCAGTGCTCCCGGGGCAAAAGTATATGAGGAATATGGTTTTAAGGCTCAAAAAATTGCTGCTGATATTATGAAAAAAATAAAATAACGCCCAGACACAATATGAAAATATAAGGGGGGGTTATAGGAGGAATCTTATAATACCCCTTTTTTTATTTTCCGGATAAATACTACAGCTGTGAAATGTATTTTTATAATGTTTCTTTAATGTTCTTATAACTTAATATTTTACCTATATTTATCTACATTTATTAATAACAGAAGCTTCTTTAACTTCTTTTATAAAGGACAGCAGCATAATACAGCTTCAACTTTCGGAGTTGAATATTTTACTGAATACAGTTCTATTCTACCTGAACTTACAAAAAAGTTGATTTCCGGTTTCACATAATAACAAGAAAAAAATTTGATCTGCTTACTGTTATTGCATTTTTGCCGGAATAATTCATTTTTTAATCTGGCTTAAATTTTGGTCAAAAAAGCTGCAGGAAGGGCTTGCTGTTTTATTTTTATGTTAAATTTGGAGCAAATCAAGTTTTATTAGGAAAAAAATAAATATAATTTGAAACAGCAGCTGCAAAATAAAATGAAGGATGTTAAATATAATGAATCCGTATCACTATCTGAAAAAATTTGATAAATTCGGTTCTGAAGGTGGTTATAAACCCGGTCTGCAGAGGATTAACAAACTACTATCCTGCTTTAATCATCCGGAAAAGAATATGTCTATTATTCATGTTGCCGGCAGTAATGGTAAAGGCTCCACCATAGCAATGCTGGAGAGTATATATCGTGCTGCGGGATATAGGGTGGGCACTTTTATTTCCCCACCAATAGAAAAATTCAATGAGCGGATGATTGTTCAGGGCCAAAAAATTACCACTGAAGAGCTCACCAACCTGGTTAACAAAATAAAACCTGTTATTGAAAAAATAAAATTGGAATGGGGACAGCCAACTTTCTTTGAAGTGGTGACCCTGCTGGCTTTCTTGTTTTTCCAAAAACATCAGCCTGATATAGTACTGCTGGAGGTGGGGCTGGGAGGTCGTCTGGATGCTACCAATGTAATAGATTCTCCTTTATGCAGCATAATTACAAGTATCAGTCTGGAACACACCTCAATACTGGGTTCAACACTTCAGCAGATAGCCAGAGAAAAAGCGGGTATAATAAAAAAGGGCAGCCCTGTTATTCATGCTGTGGAAGAAATAGAAGCTCGCAGAGAGATTGAAAAAATAGCTGGTGCAAGACACAGCCGGGCGCTATATGTACTGGATAAATATAATTTTCACACCCGGGATTCATCTATTAGAGGTCAGCAGGTAATGGTGGAAAATGGTGTACAGCAGTTCAGCTACAGCTTGAGTATGCCGGGCAAAAGACAGGTAGAAAATTCTTTGCTGGCTCTGGAAGCAGTTGAACAGCTGCAGGAAAAATTTTATGTATCTAAAAAAGACCTAACCAGAGGTCTGGGTAATGTTTCCTGGCCCGGCAGGATGGAAGTGATTCGGGAAAGCCCCCTTATACTTCTTGATGGGGCCCATAATCCGGCGGCTTTTGGTTCACTTATTGAAGTTTTAGCAAAAGAAACAAAACAGAAAAGGGAAATTCACATGATACTTTCTATTCTGGATGATAAGAATGTAACTGAAATGGTAAAACTTCTGCCCCCACTGGGTGAAAAATTAAATTTGATAATTACTGATAATGGCAATCCCCGGGCGGAGTCTCCAGCAATTATTGCCCGTTGTGCCCGGGATTACAACCTTAATTATCGCATTATTTCTGATATAAAAACTGCAGTCCAAAAAACTTTACTGACCTGTTCACCTGATGATCTCATCTGTATTACCGGTTCACTTTATACAGTTTCTGCAGCCCGAAAAGAGCTGAAAAATTATTAGGGGGTGCTTTTCTTGGCAGAAAACAGCAGTTCTTCATTAACTATCCTGATTATTGTAATGGCTCTGATGGCTATTTTTGTAGGATTTCTAATCGGTCACTGGATGGTGCAGATGATGGCTGAAGACACTGAAGAGGGTGTTAGCACAGCCCAGCCTGCTGAACCACCGAATTCAGAGACTACTTCCCCTGTTGAGGAACCAGTCCCGGAAGATCTGGATGAACAGTATGTGGAAGTATCAGAAGAAAGTGCAGCTGAGGAGACCGAAGAAATTGATCAGAGTCAGGATGCAGTTCAGGAAGCTGAAGAAGAAGCTGGGTCACCGGAAGTCCAGCAGATAGAAACGGATTTTGCAGTACAGGTGGGAGTTTTTTCTTACCGTGAAAATGCGGAAAATTTAATGGATCAGCTGGAAGAAGATGGTTTTAACCCTCTTATGGTTGAAGAAGATCCCTATCGTATTCAGCTGGAAGCTGCTCACACCCTTGAGGAAGCAGAAGAATTTCTAAACAGGGTACAGCAGGAGGGTTATGAAGCTTTTTTAATAATTGATTAAATTGCAATTATTTACAGCCCCTTGTTAAATAAGACAGTATAAGTTATAATATTTGTGGTTCTAAAAATCTGGTTTAATATATATTATCTGATTCAGAAAAATATCCTGTACTAATAACAATGGGGGGAGAATTATGTCTTCATCTTTTAAGCAGGGGATTCATCCCCGGTATAAAGAAGAATTAACCTGGCAGAAACCCCTGCAAAAAGCTCAGATACCGGAAAAGGTAATTATCCCTTTACAGCAGCACATTGGTGCTCCCTGCAGTCCTCTGGTGCAAAAAGGAGACAAAGTTCAAAAAGGACAAAAAATTGGAGATACTGAGGGTTTTGTGTCTGCACCTGTGCATGCTTCTATAAGTGGACAGGTTAAGGAGATTAAAGAAATCAGACTGCCTACCGGAGAGCGAGGACAGGCAGCTGTAATAGAATCTGAGAATTGCAGAGCTAAAGAATCTTTAGAGCAGCTGAAAATTCCTTTTGATCCGGAGTCAGCTGCTCCCGAAGAAATCAGAAGTATAATTCGGGAAGCAGGTATAACCGGGATGGGGGGAGCTATGTTCCCCACTCATGTAAAATTGAATATTCCGGAGAACAAAGATATAGAATATTTTATTTTAAATGGTGCAGAATGTGAACCTTATTTAACTGTAGATGAGAGAGTTATGATGGAATGGACGGAAGAGATTATTCAGGGTATGAAATATATAATGTCGGCTCTGAAAGTTAAAAAGGGCATTGTGGCCATCGAAGATAATAAACAGGAAGCTATTAAGATCTTTCGGGATATAGCGGCTGATGAAGAGCAGATTGAAGTAAAAGTATTTAAAACAAAATATCCTCAGGGTGGAGAAAGAATGCTCATTAAAGCAGCACTGGACCGGGAAGTTCCTGAGGGAGGTCTACCTCTTGATGTAGGAGTTGTGGTTAATAATGTGCTTACTGCTGCTTCAGTTTGTCGAGCCTTGAAAGAAGGTATGCCCCTTATAGAAAGGCCTGTTTGTGTAACCGGCGAGGCTTTAGAGGAACCTGGAAATTATATAGCCCGGATCGGGACTCCAATAAAAGATCTAATTGAACAGGCCGGTGGTTTTAAATCCAAACCCGGTAAAGTAATAGTGGGAGGTCCGATGATGGGTGTGGCTCAGCCAGATCTTGAAGCACCATTAATAAAGGGTTCATCAGGAATTTTAGCACTACCTCGAGATCTTGTGGAAGTCAGTGCACCTCTCTCCTGTATTAGATGTGCTCGCTGTGTAGATGCCTGTCCTATGCATTTAATGCCGACTAAGCTGATGAATTTTGTTAAAGAAGATATGATAGAAAAAGCAGAAGCAATGAAACTTGAAAGCTGTATCGAGTGTGGCTGCTGTTCTTATGTATGTCCCTCCAGGATACCTCTTGTCCATTATTTTAGATTGGGTAAAGCAGAGCTCCAGGCCAGAAAGAGGGATAAAGATGAATAATAATGATTTAGACCATCTTTTAGTAGAATCTTCGCCCCACATAAAGGATGAGGATTCAGTAAAAAAAATTATGTGGACCGTTAACCTTGCTCTGGTCCCGGCTGTTGTGTTTGCTATTTTTCATTTTGGTTTTAGGACCATAGGGATTGTTTCTGTCAGTATCCTGGGAGCTGTGCTTACAGAATATATTTTTCTTTATTTTAGAGAACAGGAAAATTCTCTTCTTGATGGTAGTGCAGTATTAACCGGTCTGCTTCTGGCCTTAACTTTACCCCCTGGCTTTCCGCTGTGGGGAGTGTTTTTAGGAAGTTTTGTGGCCATCGCCCTGGGCAAACAGGTTTTCGGTGGTCTGGGCCATAATCCGTTTAACCCTGCCCTTGTTGGAAGGGCTTTTTTGCTGGCTGCATATCCGGTGTTAATGACGACCTGGGAAATTGAAGGTATGACTTCAGCAACACCACTTAACTTAATGAAAATGGAAGGTATTGCTACCGATTACTGGCAGCTCTTCATGGGTAATATTGGAGGGTCTCTGGGTGAGACCTCCTCTGCAGCACTGCTTCTGGGAGCGGCTATTTTGATATATAAAGGTTATTTAAACTGGAGAATACCCTGTGGAATGATTGGTACTGTGCTGCTTACCACTGCAGTTTTTGGCAGTGATCCCTTATTTCATCTCTTTTCCGGCAGTTTAATACTGGGCGCCTTTTTTATGGCAACTGATATGGTTACCTCACCGGTGACCAAAAAAGGACGCTGGATTTTTGGAACAGGTGCCGGTCTGATAGTAGTAATCATTCGTCTGTGGGGCGGCTATCCGGAGGGTGTTATGTATGGCATATTATTGATGAACACTACAGTTCCTCTGCTGGATAGATATACCAGACCCCGGGTTCTGGGGGAGGAGAGATAAAATGAATGAAAAGAAAAGTGTGCAGAATTCTGGACCCGATAATATGTATCGTCTGATTTTTACTCTGGTCATGATTGGTATTATTTCGGGATTTGTTCTCTCTTTTGTATTTCAGTGGACCGCCCCTCATATTGAGCAGCATAGACTGGCCGCCCAAAGGGAAGCCGTATTCAGTGTTTTGCCCGGTACAGTTGAATATGAGGAAGAGATTGGAGAACGAGTTGTATTTTTTCGGGGTTTTGATGAGCATGACAATCAAACCGGAGTAGCTGTTTTGATTTCCGGTTCCGGTTTTCAGGGAGATATTGAAATCATGGTCGGCACTGATCCCCTGGCCGAAAAAATTAGGGGAATAAAAATACTGGACCACACCGAAACTCCCGGTCTGGGAGCCAGAATTACAGAACAACAATTTTTAAATCATTTTGAGGATATGCCTTTTGGAACATATCAATTGGTTCAGCAGGATCCCGGAGAAATGGAAGTTGAAGGAATTTCAGGAGCTACTATTTCAGCCCGAAATGTGGTCCAGATTGTCGAGAGAGCTGTTGGAAAAATCCAGGATTACACAGGAGGTGGGAGATAAATGTATCAGCTGATAAAAGATTTTAAACAGGGGCTCTGGGAAGAACATCCCCTTTTTGTAATGATACTGGGTATGTGTCCCACTTTAGCTGTTACAAATACGGCAATAAATGGACTGGCTATGGGACTGGCCACCTCTTTTGTACTGATTTCTTCGGAAATAGTTATTTCCCTGGTAAAAAAATTGATACCCAATGATGTCCGGATCCCCAGTTTTATTCTTATAATAGCAACTTTTGTGACTTTTACTGATTATTTTCTAAAAGCTTTTTTACCCGATATTGCTGCTTCACTTAGCTTATTTGTTCCTTTAATTGTAGTTAACTGTCTGATTTTAGGCCGCCAGGAGTCTTTTGCCTCTCAAAATCCGGTACATCGTTCTATTGCTGATGCTCTGGGTATGGGTATTGGTTTTACCTGGGGTCTGGTGGTGTTAAGTATAATCCGGGAGCTTCTGGGTATGGGGTCAATATTTGGTGCAGAAATTTTGGGGACCGGTTATCGTCAGATGATTTTTATGATTTTGCCCGGAGGGGCTTTTATTACCCTGGGAATACTGGTGGGGATTATTAATTTGATTAATTTGAAGAGGAGTGGAAACTGATGGAGCTCAGTCAGATACTTTTAATTTTAGGAAGTACGGTTCTGGTTAATAATTTCGTACTGATGCAGTTTTTGGGTATTTGTCCTTTTTTAGGAGTCTCCCGTCAGGTCGAAACCTCCTTCAGTATGGGGCTGGCAACAACCTTTGTTATGACCATGACTTCGGCAGCTACCTGGTTAATAAACACCTTTATCCTGGAAGCTTTTAATCTGCCCTTTCTGCGCTATGTAGCTTTTATTATTGTTATTGCTTCTCTGGTACAGTTTGTTGAGATGTTTATCAAAAATATGAGTCCGGTATTATATAAAACTCTGGGAATCTTTTTACCGTTAATTACTACCAACTGTGCTATACTGGGCATGGCCCTGCAGATTCCTATGAATGAATTTAATTTTATTGAAAGTTTAATATTTGGATTTGGAGCCGGTGTGGGTTTTACCCTGGCTATTGTTTTGATTGGTGGCCTGAGAGAGCAATTAAGATTCTCTGATGTTCCGGAGAGTTTACAGGGAGCTCCGATTACTCTTATACTGGCCGGTATAATGGCTATGGCTTTTATGGGTTTTTCAGGATTAATTGCAATGTAATAAGGTATCACAATTATGTAATAAAGCATAAAAATACAGTTATCAATATATTCTTTCTGTTTTTGATAATGTATTTTAACAGGTAATAAGCAGATGCTTTTTACCTGTAATAAATTATTGAGGTGATTGATGTGGAACTTTCTTTGTTTGTTTATTCAGTAGCCAGTATGGGTGCTATTGCTGCCGTACTGGCCGCTGGACTGGGTATTGCCAGTAATATATTTTATACAGAATCTGATGAGAGAATTGATGAGATTGAGGAGGTTCTTCCCGGAGCTGATTGTGGGGCCTGTGGTTTTGGAGGCTGCCGGGCTTTTGCAGAAGCTGTTGTGGCAGGAGAAGCCGAGATAACGGGCTGTCCTGTTGGGGGGGCACCGGCAGCTGAAAAGATTGCCGAAATAATGGGTTCTCAAACTGAAGAAAAAGAAGCAGAGGTGGCCCAGCTTTTATGTCAGGGAAGCCCCGAAAAAACCACTTCTGCCGGCGACTATGAAGGTCTGGAAAGCTGTCAGGCCTGTGAAGTTATAAAAGGTGGAGAAAAAGAATGCAGTTATGGCTGCCTTGGTTTTGGAGATTGTGTGGAAGTATGTCCTGTTGATGCTATTACCATGGGTGATGACCAGCTGCCTGATATTGATCAGGAAAAATGTACGGGATGTAATAAATGTGTAGTTGAATGCCCCAAAGATATAATTATACTGGCTCCGGAAACCGGAGAAAACCACATCAGATGTTATTCTAAAGATCAAGGATCAAAAGTACGTCAATACTGTGAGGTGGGCTGTATCGCCTGTGGGCAGTGTGTCCGGGAATGTCCGGTAGATGCCATTGAAATCAAAAATAACCTGGCGGTTCTTGATTATGAAAAATGTATCAACTGTGGTCTTTGTTCTCTGGTGTGTCCGACTGATACAATCGAGTTTAATGGTCAAATAGTTGAAGAGATAGAAATTACCGATAAATGTGTGGGCTGTACAAAATGTGCCCGGGCCTGCCCGGTTTCAGCTATCTCCGGAGAGCCTAAAGAACGTCATCAGATTAATGATGAAAGGTGTATTAAATGTGGACTGTGTTATGAGGTTTGTCCGGTGGATGGTGCTGTAGAAGTTGCATATAAACAACCCGAAGACCAATGATCTGACAGTCCTGGTCTATATATATTAAT
>PWDW01000261.1 GCA_003553225.1 Halanaerobiaceae bacterium | reverse complement strand
ATACTGGAGGTTAATAAGTTGAAAAAAGAAGAGCAGGTTAGAATTGATGCCATGAATTTCAATTTTCCTGACTATATCCCGGTAAGAATTAGTTTATTACCTGCCACCTGGAAAAAATATCGAGAAGAGCTTAACGAATTGGTGGCCAGATATCCGGAGCTGTTTGAGAAAGAATTAGCTGAAAAAAGAGATTATGATGATATCAGGGGTACTTACAGCAGAGGAGAACATATAGATGCCTGGGGCTGTGTATGGTCCAATGTTCAAGAAGGTATGGAGGCTATAGTTACTGAACACCCTCTGGAAAAAAGAGAGGACATACATGATTTTGAACCTCCAGAAGAAGATATCGGTTTTCCTCATGGATTCATGTTTCTTAGATTAACCGATTTAAGAGGTTATGAAAACCTGATGATTGATTTTGCAGAAGAACCACCTGAGCTGGAAAAATTAATAGATCTTGTTTTACAGTACAATGTCCGGCAGATGGAAAAATTACTGGCAGATGAGCCTGAAGGGCAAATATTATTTTTTGGTGATGATCTGGGTATGCAGAACAATTTACCCATTAGTCCGGACCAGTGGAGAAAATATTTAAAACCCTGTTATAAAAAATTATATGGAATGTGTCAGCAGAATGGATATTCAGTATATATGCACAGTGATGGTTATATATTGGATATCATACCGGATCTGAAAGAATGTGGAGTAGATGTTATTAATCCCCAGGTCAGAGCAAATGGCCTGGAAAATTTACGAGAGGTCTGTAAGCACAAAATTTGTGTGGATCTTGACCTGGATAGACAATTATTTCCCCGCTGCAGTCCGAAGGATATCCAAAATCATATTCGGGAAGCTGTTACTAAATTGGGCTCACCACGTGGTGGACTCTGGTTAATAGCAGAATGTGCTCCCGATGTTCCTCTGGAAAACATTGAAGCAATATGTGCTGCCTTAAGAAAATATAAGGATTATTATTAAAACTGATCTATTAGTGTAGTGATATTATGAACAAAAAGGATTAAAAAAGAGAGGAGTAAAAAAACAGGATGGATATTTCTGTAGGAGGTCACATCTGTCTGGATGTAATTCCCGCCTGGGAAAAAGGTAATTTAGCATCAATAAAACCGGGCAAATTACTGGAAATGGAAGGTATCAATTTTTCTACCGGGGGAGCGGTGGCCAATACTGGACTTTCTCTGAAAAAATTAGGTATTGATGTTGGTCTTGTTGGTAAAATCGGGGATGATGCTCTGGGCAGCATAACACTTGATATACTGCAGGAACATGGTGCACATATTGCTGATAGTATGATAGTTAGTAAAGAGGAGACTTCTTCCTATACGATTGTTTTAAATCCTCCGGATACAGACCGGGCTTTTTTGCATTATCCGGGTCCCAATAATACATTTACGGCTGATGATATACCCTATGATTTTATAAAAAAAAGCAAAATTTTTCATTTTGGTTATCCTCCCCTGATGAAAAAAATGTATCGGAATGATGGCCATGAGATTTCAAAGATGTTTCAAAAAACCTCCCGGCAGGGACTTATAAACAGTCTGGACATGACTTTACCTGACCCCAACAGTGAAGCAGGAAGGATAAACTGGCCTAAATTACTGGAAAAAATACTTCCTTTTGTTGATATATTTTTACCCAGCTTTGAAGAGATCTCCTATATGTTAAGGGGAGAAAAATTAACCAGGGATAGGATGAATCTAACTTTACTGCATGATATGTCAGCTGAGCTCTTGGATATGGGAGTGGAAATTGTAGTTCTTAAGCTTGGTGATCAGGGCCTATATTTACACTCCACAACACAGATAAAAAGAGGCACTCTAAAAGGAATTATTGATTCTGAAAAGTGGTCTGATCAGGAAATGGTGGTTCCCTGTTTTAAAGAGGAAGTACTGGCCGGTACCACGGGAGCTGGAGATGCTGCTATAGCAGGTTTTCTGGCCGATCTTTTATCCGGAAATAGACCAGCAGAGGTACTAAATACAGCTGCGGCAGTTGGTGCATATTGTGTAGAAGCAGTTGATGCAACAGGTGGAATTGAAAAGATGCCAGCTGTAAAAAAACGAATAGAAAAAGGCTGGGAGAGGCTGCCGCTAAAATTTAATCTTGAGGACTGGAATTTTAATAAAAAACGGGGGTTATGGATTAAATGATATTCAAGAGTATATCTGTGATTGTACTGCAATAAGTCATTTTACAGCAAATTTACAGAAAATCATCGTTATCCTGTTTGGATCATAATTTCGATATTTTTGTATTATCAGCTTTTCACATTAGAGTCATAAGTTTAATTTGAGCAATAAATAAAATATTGGTTAACCATAAATCATTATTTTAAACAGTAAACCAGGGGGCTTTAAAGATGAAAATAAATAAAAAAGAGGAAATTAAGAAAAGAACACTGGATTTTTTTGAAAAAGCCTGTATTGTGCTTACTGAAAAGGAAAAAGAGAATTTAGAGATTGCTGATTTTGGTTTAAATGAGATTGAAAAGTCGGGGTTACAGATAGTAACTTATGTTAATAATAACCGCTACTGTGCCAAGGAAATGGTTCTTTTACCAGGCCAAACCTGCCCTGAACACAGACATCCCTCCCGGGGACAGAACCCGGGTAAAAGAGAAACATTTCGCTGTCGTTATGGAAAAGTATATCTATATACTGAAGGGGAAAAAACGAAAAACCCCCGGGTTAGTCCCCCCCAAGGAGATGAAGAGCACTATAATGTTTTCCATGAAATTATTCTTAAACCAGGAGAACAGTACACCCTGGAACCGAATACCAGGCACTGGTTTCAGGCCGGGACAAACGGAGCAGTGGTTTCGGAATTCTCCTCACCCAGTGATGATGCATCAGATATTTTCACTGATCCCAGAATAAAGAGAGTACCTGAAAATGAGCAGCAGAATTAAATTATTGAATGAAAATATATTTTCAAGTCCAGGAGGAGATTATGAAAAAGGCAGTTATTTTTGGAGCCGGTAATATCGGTCGTGGTTTTATAGGACAATTATTTAGTCAATCTGGATATCAGGTTACATTTATTGAGATTGATTCAGATTTATTAGCAGAATTGAATGAAAAACATCAATATACTATTGAAGTTGTGTCCCCTGAAGAAAGAAAAGAAATTATAATAAAAAATGTTAAAGGAATTCATCCTAGAAATATAGAGGAAATCAGCTCTGAAATTTCCCGAGCAGATATAATGGCAACTGCTGTTGGGGTAAATGCTTTGTCCAAAATTGTTGGGAATCTTACTTACGGTTTTAAGGAAAGATGGGATAAGGGAAATTTTTCACCTCTTAACATTATACTTTGTGAAAATTTACTTGATGCTGATAGTTATCTAAAAAAGCTAATTATTGAAAATATAAAAAATAATAATTATTCTCAACAGATGATTGATAATTTCAGAACAAAAGTTGGTTTGGTTAAAGCCTCAATTGGAAGAATGGTTCCCCGAATGCCAGAAGAATTGAGACGGCAAAATCCCCTTAAAATAAGGGTGGAACCTTATTCCGAATTACCTGTGGATAAAGAAGGTTTTATAGGAGATATTCCTGAGATTAAAAATCTTAGGCCCTATAGTCCTTTTGATTTTTTTATTAAAAGAAAATTATTTATGCATAACATGGCTCATGCTGTTTGTGCCTATCTGGGTTATCTGATAGATTATAAATTTATCTGGCAGTCTGTTGCAGATGTGGATATCTGCATTATTACAAAAAATGCTCTGGAGGAATCATTGACAGCTCTGGCAAATGAATATAATAAGCCAAAGAAAGAATTACAGAATTTTGCCGATGAACTGATTTATAGATTTGGCAATAAAGCTCTGGGAGATACAGTTATAAGGGTGGGCAGAGATCCCCTTAGAAAACTATCTGCCGATGACCGCCTGGCCGGAGCAGCCCGGTATTGTAGGGAGCAGGATGTTTTTCCCGATAATATATGCCGGGGATTGGCCGCCGGCTTATTATTTTCACCTCAAGAAGATGAAAGTGCTGTTGAACTTCAGAAATTAGTAAAGAACAGGGGAATTGAAGGTGTTTTACGGGAAATATCATCAATTGAAGATAAAGAGCTGATTACAGCAATTAATCGTTATTACAGTATTTTAAAAGAAACAGATGATATTGCAGAAGTTTTGGCTTAATTTTTTTAATTAATGAATTATTACTTTAACAATTTTTTGAAAGCATATATTTTGATTTTGTTTTCAAACCATCCGGTTAAATACTCAAAGGAGAGATTATAATGTCAGGAAGGCCCACAGATCATATGAATATTAATTTGGCAGAATTACATAAACTTGTAATTGCAGGAAAAGCAGGAGGCAAAATTATCTGGCAGCCCCGGATACAGTGCTGGATTGATGATAAGAAATATGTCGGAGAAGAATTTCCTGAACCATATACCGGGTTAAAGAAAGTTGAGATTTACAAAAAGTTAAATTGTTCAGCGCGAATTTATGAATATAATGGTTGTTTTCAAAGAATAGATGATGATAGAGTAAAAAGAGATTCCCGGCAATTAAACGATGGTCAGGTGGAGCACAGTATTGAAACCCCTGTAGGTACTATAACCAGTATAACAGAAGAAATGGAATCTACCTGGGCCAGCAAAACTCAAAAATGGTGGATTGAATCTGAAGAAGATTTGAAAGCAGCTATCTGGCTGGAGGAAAGAACTCAATACCGCTGGAATGAAGATCATTTTCAGCAGACCAAAAAAACATGGGGAGATCTGGGAGCCCCTACTGTATTTTTACCCAGAGTAAATATTCAGCACCTATATATAGATATGATGGGTGTAGAAAATGCCACCTATGCTTTATTTGATTATCCACAGTTAGTGGAAAAATATTTTTCAGTGCTGGATGATAGTCATCAAAGATTGATTAAGGTTGTAAATCAGTCTCCTGTAGATATTATTAATTTTGGTGATAATATTCATGCTGGAACCTTATCTCCGAAATTATTTGAAAAGTATGTCCTGCCGGCTTATCAAAAAAGGAATGAACAGCTGCATAAAGCGGGTAAATTCACCCATGCTCACTGGGATGGGGACACTAAAACTCTATTACCATATGCCCAGGAGACAGGGCTTGATGGGATTGAGGCCATCACCCCGGAACCTCAGGGTGATGTAACTCTGGATGAGGTTAAAGAATCACTGGGAGATATGTATTTATTAGATGGAATTGCCGCTGTTTTATTTAATGACACTTATTCGGAAAAGCGTCTTATTGAGCAGGCCAAAAAAACAATTGATTTATTTGCTCCTAATTTAGTTCTGGGTATATCTGATGAAATTTCATCTCAGGGAGATATTGATAGAATAAAAACTGTGGGTAAGATTGTTGATGATTACAATGCCCGGAGAAAAAGAAATTATTAACATAAATCCTGATTTAGAGCTAAAGAATATAGAATGGCGAAGTATAAACAGCCAAAATAGTTATTAGAATTAAATATTTCTAATTTGAATAAGGGTAAGACCATTTAAATAAAGCTTAAGGAGGAGTTATTATCATGACAAATTTAACTTCCAAAGAAAAATTTTCCCTGGCTTTAGAAAGAAAAGCTTTTAAAGGTCGGGTCCCTCATTTTGAATTGGTATTTTTTCTAACAATGGAAGTGCTGGGTAAGGTTCATCCTTCACACCGTAATTACCATCAGTGGCTGCAGATGAGTGAAACTGAAAAACAACTGCACAGAGAAGATATTGCTGATATATTTATAGATATTGCCGAAAAATATGATCACGATGCAATATTTCTGCACCCTAATCCCGGGACTCTGGAAGAATTATTCAGGTTAATTGATATAATTCGGGATAAAACCGGGGATCAATATTTTTTGATGATTCACGGAGATGCTACTTACAGTGTCCCTGGTGGAGATCATATGCAGGAATTTTCCTATCGCTTGGTAGATGAGCCCGGGAAAGTGAAAGATGAAGCAGAAAATAAGGTTGATGATGCACTCCAGAGAGCAGAGAAAATTGCTGACCACGGAGGGCTGGATGGTTTTGCCCTATGTGCTGATTATTGTTTTAATGACGGTCCTTTTCTCAGTCCTGACATGTTTTCAGAATTTATTTTTCCTTATTTAAAAAAACTTATATCCGGATACAGGGATCTGGGTTTTTATACCATCAAACATTCTGATGGCAATATAATGCCCATATTAGACCAGCTGGTTGATGCCCAACCTCATGCCCTTCATTCTCTGGACCCCCAGGGGGGAGTGGATATAGCAGAAGTAAAAGAAAAGGCAGGTAATAAGGTTTGTTTAATAGGAAATGTCAACTGTGGCTTGATGCAGGATGGGACTGATGAAGAAATAATTGAATCAGCTCGATACGCTCTACAAAAGGGAATGCCCGGTGGTGGGTATATTTTTTCAACTTCAAACTGTGTATATACGGGAATGCCATTAAGCAGCTATGAATTAATTTTAGAAGTGTGGAAAAAGGAAGGGATATATACATAGTTGTACCGGAGGGTTTTGATGATATAAAACTTGAATAGTTGAATTTTGAGTAATAGTAACTAGATTATAGATTGAAGATTTAAAACAAAAGTATCGAAAAGGGGCTGATAAATAAGGTGTCCTTGAAGTACCGCTTGAGGTAAATGATATTTGAAAAACAAACTAGAAGGGGGGCAAAAGCGCCCCCCTTTTTAGGTGCCCCGTATTATACGGGACACCACCTCATATCAGATATCATAGACATCCCCCCTTTCCCTGATAATAATAGTCAGTAAATAAATACTGACTATCTATATTATCTCACATAAATTAATATTTTACAAATAAAAATAACAGTAAGTTTTGTCATTGCTTTGCAGGGTTTATTGTACAGTTTCTGTCAAACTTTTTAATGAAAACTTATTTTCTTGAATTACAGCAGCATATATAATATAATACATTCAAAATATTTTAAACTTACCGAAAGGTAATAGGTGATAAAAGATGACAAAAAATAATATTTCCCAAAAGATCATTCAAAAAGCCCGGGATGCAGGTTATGTAGATTGCAATTTAATTGACATTTCCACCTTTGATAAATTTTCCGAAAAAGTAAAGGATAGAATCGATATTTATCCGGAGGCAGAAGAAGTTTACCAGGATTTATTGACCAGGAGAGATCCCAAAAATTGGTTTTCCAAAGCTGAAGCTGTGGTGGTCTGTACCTGGTGGTATGGTCAATACAGAATACCGGACAAAGTTGATCGATACATTGGCAGAAACTATTTATTTGATGGCCGGAATAATTACAGCGAAAATTATCAGGCCCGAAAAGAGCTGGAAAAATACATGAATAAGCTCGGGCTGGAATACAGAAAAGGTGGAGTTCCGGACCGCTGGGCAGCAGTAAGAGCGGGAGTCGGCAGCTTTGGGAAAAATAATTTCATTTACACGGAACATGGTTCCTGGGTAAATGTAGAAACCTGGTTAATTGATACAAAAGCGGAAACCGTGAACCGGGAAAATAATTTGCCCTGCCCCGAGGGCTGCCGGAAGTGTATTGATGCCTGCCCAACCGGAGCACTAGAAGCAAAATTTCGGCTGAATCCCCGGGCCTGTATACCTTATTTAACCTATGATTACCAGGGTTTAACTCCGGAAAAATACCGGTCAAGTATGGGTGCCTGGTTATACGGCTGTGATGTTTGTCAGAATGTCTGCCCTTTAAATGCAGGTCAATGGGAGGAAAAAAAAGAATATCCTTATTTACAGGAAATTGCATCCAAACTAAGCCCGGCCTCAATTCTAGAGATGGAAGAAGATTTTTTTCAAGAAGAAATTTATTCCCGATTTTTTTATTCTAAGGATATTGTTCGCTGGAAGATGAATGCCCTGAGGGCTCTGGCCAATGAGGGGGATTATAGGTACCGGCCTTTATTTGAGAAATATCAAAATAGTGAGCACCGGCGGTTAAGGAAAATGGCAGTCTGGGGGTTGCAAGAATTGGCAAATTAAACTCTGGTCTTTTATATTCTCCTGAACAAAATAGTTTTGAAAACCATGGTTTTTATACAAGGAGTTGTTTTTGATGGATAGATTTGATGAAAGGGATATTATTTTTTCTCGTCTTACTTTAAAAAAGGGAACCAAGGAAAGGGGGATATAGGAAGTGGAAAAAGTAGCTGTTACCGGAGCCGGGGGAAAAGTTGGTCACCAGGTTATAAAAGAATTAAAAGAAAATGGATATAATGTTCTGGCTATAACAAAAACTCCGGCTGGTTTTTGGGAGGAAGAAGTTTCTCTGGATATCCGAAATTATAACCAGCTTGAAAATGCCCTGAAAGATTGTGATGGATTAATACATTTGGCTGCTATCCCCACTCCGGTTAATAATGATGATTCTTTAGTGCTGGAAACCAATGTTGTGGGTTCACATAATGTCATGCGGGCCGCAGGTGAGAATAACATTTCACGTCTGGCTTTAGCCTCCTCAGATTGTACACTGGGATTTACATTCAGTAAAAATAAACCTGATCCCCTTTATCTTCCGGTAGATGAAAACCATCCTTTAAAACCAGATGATTCATATGGTTTGTCCAAAGTTCTTATGGAAAGAACTGCTGAAGCCATGGTACAGAGGTACCCCCACATGTCCATTGCCTCCCTGCGTATTACCCATGTGGCCAATAAAGAAGAGTATAAACCGGGGGCCAATTTTCACAGCTGGATAAAAAATCCGGATCTGGGTCCCAAAAATCTGTGGTCCTATATTGATAACCGTGATGTGGCCCGCGCTTTCAGGACAGCAATTGAAACTGATCTTGGTGGACATGAGGTGTTTTTTGTTACAGCGGAAAATACCCGCTGTGAACTACCCACCGGAGACCTGATTGAAAAATATTGTCCGGATGTAAAACTCAAGACAGAGATTACAGGACATATGAGTCTGGAAGATACTACCAAAGCAGAAAAAATACTGGGCTTTAAACCCCGCTATAGCTGGCAGGAGGAACTTAAGGAGGAGTAAAAATGTCTAAACTAAAAATCAATGATGTAAAGACTATTCTTACCGCTCCCTCGGGAAGTAATCTGGTAGTGGTCAAAATTGAAACCACAGAACCCAATTTATATGGTCTGGGCTGTGCAACTTTTACCCAGCGTCATCGAGCGGTTTATACGGCCGTTGAAGAATATTTAAAACCTTTTTTAATAGGAAAAGATCCATCTAATATCAAAGATATCTGGCATACGGCCTGGACCAGTTCCTACTGGAGAAATGGACCTGTTCTAAATAATGCTCTCTCGGGAGTGGATATGGCTTTATGGGATTTAAAAGCTAAAAGGGCTGAAATGCCCCTGTATGAACTGCTGGGAGGCAAGGTAAGAGAGGGAGTACCGGTCTATCGACATGCTGATGGTAAAAGCAAAAAAGAAGTTGAAAAAAATGTAAGATCATATATTGCAGAGGGACTGCAGTATATTCGTTGTCAGCTGGGTGGATATGGAGGAAAAGCTGCAGATCTCAAAAAGCCGGATCAGGCACCTGAGGGAGCCTATTATGATCCTGACCGTTATTACCGCAGTGTTCTTGACCTTTTTGACCACCTGCGTAGTGAGCTAGGCTATGAGATAGAGCTGTTGCATGATGTTCACGAAAGGCTGGCTCCCCATAAAGCGGTTCAGCTGGCCAAAGAGCTGGAGCCCTACAGGTTGT
>PWDW01000246.1 GCA_003553225.1 Halanaerobiaceae bacterium | reverse complement strand
TTGCTGATTGCCCCGGTTATAAAAAAATTGATCTCTTCAAAATGTCGAGTTTATGAGCTGAAACTGGATATCGTTGATTTTTAATTCTTTATTGGTTTTCTATTGATTTGCAGTAATATTTCTTTCTGCAGAGCAATATGGGCAGTACAATTATTGATATTTATTAATTTTGTAAACGGTGTTTTAAACGGTGTATATAATAAAAAGGAACAGCCTGACTCAATAAATCATTTTGAACAGCGGCTGCCAGAAATTAATGCATTAAATTGTAAGAAGAAATTTTCAATAATTTATTTTCTATATTGTATATTTATATTATAATCTATTTTCTATATTGTATTTCTATAATATCATCTATTTTCTATATTGTATATTGTATAATGTATACTAGAAATTGTATCTAGAAATTGTATGATGTATACCATAATGTGTATACTATTGTGTAAAAAATGTCTATTATTTATATAAATATCTATAATTTATTCAAATTTATATCACAATGTCACAATTATCACAAGCAGAGACCTTATTTCATTTTAATTTATTACAATATGGGTAATGTGTTTTTAACTTATTTAATATATTATACTAGAGGGGGGGTATTGTCAAGATGAAAAGAGAGCTGAAGAGCAAAGTATAACTGTATACATTGTATACAGTGTATACAATGGTAATTTCTCCCAATATATTGACAAATTTACACTCCACTGGTATACTTTTATAGTATAAATCAATAATACGCTATTACTATAAATATTATGTGTTTTATTATCCGCTTTACTGGAAAAAGGAGGATAAAGAAATATGTTATTTGAACTTCATAATGTAACTTACCGGGATATACTAAATATAGAACATCTGGAGATAGAAAATAACACAATCACCTGTGTTGTGGGGGAAAGCGGGGGTGGAAAAACTACCTTTCTGCAGCTGCTGAACAATATGATCAGTCCGGACAGTGGTGAAATTTTATTCAAAGGAAAGAATATAAAGAATTATGATCCGGTTCAGCTCAGGCGCCAGATACCGATGCTGCCGCAAAATCCGATTCTTTTTTCCGGTACTATATATGATAATTTCCAGCAGACGCAAAAATATGCCGGACTAAATCAGGAACAAAAAAATTACGATAGTATTCTAAAAAAAGTCAAATTATCTGATTTCTCACCGGAAGATAGTGTACAAAATCTCTCGGGTGGAGAAAAACAGCGGCTGGCTCTGGCCCGAATTCTTCTTCTGGAACCCAGTATAATGCTTCTGGATGAACCCTCAGCTGCCCTGGACGAGAACACAGAAGAACAGATTGTACAGATGGTCATTGAGTATATTAAAAAAAGCAATAGTTCACTGGTGATGGTCACTCACTCTTTAGAAATAGCACACAAATACGGAGATTGTCTTATACATATTGATGGTGGCTCAATAACTGAGACTACCAATATTAAGGAGGATTAAAATGGAAGAAATTATTGATATTCCTATTATTCAGCTGGTTATAGCCTATATTTTTGTGTTAATTCTTATGCTGATTGTTAAGATAAGGGATATAGGAAATACCTCAGAAATAATAATTGCCTCAATAAGAATGACCATCCAGCTGGTACTTGTTGGTTATGTACTAACCTATATTTTTCAAAATCCCAGTATTCCGCTGGTCCTGCTCGTACTGGTCATAATGGAAGGCTTTGCAGTTCAGAATATATACAGCCGTATAAGTGAGCCAATCTCTCTATCTCTGAAAATCATAATTGGCTCAGCCATGATTACAGGAACCGGTATCATTATTTTTACTTTTATTTTAATAGTAGTTAATTTAGAACCCTGGTTTTTACCCCAGTACTTTATTCCCATTTCCGGAATGCTTATCGGTAATTCCATGACCGGCATATCTCTGGGCACCGAAGGTCTGATTAATGGTATAAAAGATAATACCGCCCAAATAGAAAATGCCCTGATGCTGGGCGCAGAACCGGAGATGACCACTCTCGAAATCAGCAACAGAGCTTTTTATAATGCCATTCTGCCCACCCTAAATTCAATGATTGGAATGGGAATTATCTTTTTGCCGGGCATGATGACCGGACAGATGCTGGCTGGAGCCCCTCCTTTAACCGCAATCAAGTACCAGATTGCAATCATGATGGGAATTCTGGGCAGTGTTACCTTAACTGTTTTTATAATGATCCATTTTGGAGCCCGCACCTTCTTTAATGAGAGAAAACAGCTGAAAAAGTAAAAAAATACATAAAAAAACTGATTAAAAGTGGGGTGGGTGATGGGACTTGAACCCACGGCCTCAAGATCCACAATCTTGCGCTCTAACCGGGCTGAGCTACACCCACCACAAAACTTAATCAGCAGTAAATATTATAGCACTAAATTGTTATGTTGTCAAGAAGTGGCGGGTCTTTATTTTATAATTTTAAGCTTCGCATTATTTTCCACTGCTAATAACTGCTAATATTTAATGTTATTATAAATTATCCTTATACCCGCAAAAGTTTTATTCCTGCTCTTCTTTATTTTTGCCATCTTTACCCTCTTTGCTCTGTTCCTCTATTTCTTTCGGGATATCCTGTTGTAGATCATTACTCTCCTCGCTTGATCGATCTTTTACGGACTTTTTCTTTCTTCTCCCATTAATATGACGTCCCATTTTGCGTCCGGTAGCCAGAGCACGCTCTGCGTTGCGGCGGACTATCACCACTCCCCGGTTCATTACCAGATTCACATTACCTACATAGCCAGTTATCGAAAAATAAGCATTAAGGGGCACATTTCTCTGCCAGGCGGCAAAATTAGCATATACTTCTCTCACAGAAGCATTATCTTTGATCTGAACCAGATTCAAAAAAAGCAGTGAACAAAGACGACACACTGCACTCAGTAAAAATAGTATTTTCAAATTCGAGACCTGAAAAAACCCCAGATTTATAACTATACCTGAGAAATATTCACCCAGATAACCCCCTACAATAGGTGCTAGAGCCCCACTCAAACCTGTTATACCGGCAAAAACAGCAAAATAAACGGAATTATATTCAGAAGGCGCCATATTCATCATCAAACTGCTGGAAATTATCCCTATTCCGGCCCAGCAAAATCCGGAAACAATATTAATAACCCAGATGATATGGTAGTTTTCCGGTGTGGCCAACAACCACAGAGAAGGCAGCAGTGCAGCCCCACAGCCACAGAGGATAAAAAGAGGTTTAGGACCCAGTCTATCAATAACTCTACCCACAATCCTCATGCCAAAAATACTCGAAATTCCTGCAACCACGCCAAACAGCGTAATAATAGAAAACGGGATCTGTAGATTCTGGATCATATAAACACTAAAAAAGGGACCGGCTATCCCCACTGAAAATCCCCAGGCTACAGAAAAAAGGATAAAATATCGAAAAGCGGAATCCTTAAGCGGTTTTGTTAACTGACTGAAAAAATTCTGTGCAGAAGCAGGTTTTGGGGGAGCACGGTGCATTTTCTTTAAAATAGTGATTCCGATAAAACCAAATAGGGTACCCACAGCAAACAAAATTACAAAACCATAACTCTGATTTACCGGATCGGGGAATATCCCCCGCCAGACATCCAAAAAACGGCCGGCCATAACCGCCAGCAACATCCCCACAATCTGAGCCACAATATTTCTTTTCGCAAAAAATCGGCCGCGAATATTCCGGGGAATTAAATCAGCCATCCACGAAGTCCAGGAAACATTGGTCAGAGAAGCAAAAATACTGCTTACACCCAGCAGAGCCACAAAAATCCAGACCCGTATATCATAAAAACTATCCCGAAAAATAAAAAAGGGCAGCAGTACTATAAATAACCACAGCAGACGGTGTATAAATATATTAAACAAACATACTCGTTTGGAATCCCCGGCCTTAGATATTATATATGAACCAATAATCTGGATCAAATTGGCCAAAAGCGGCAGGGAGGCCAGGATACCGATAACTGAATTGTCCGCTCCCAGTACTAGAGCAAAACCAATCAAAAAGGCCCCTCCCACCAGCGTAGTCATTGCTGTACCCAGTGAACCTTCCAGAACGGAGTACTTTATATCTTCCAGTAAACTGCTATCTAGCTCCGCAAAATCAGGATCATCAAGATTTATAAATTTCATAGTTGCCCCCTGTATTTGAGTTTTGTTTTGCGTTTTGTTTTAAATGCCGCCCGGAATCTTTTAATATGAAAATATATTATATTGAACTATTTTTCATTAATATATAACTATTTGTAAAAAACTATTTATAGAATAATTCTATATAAAAAGATAGTTTCCTGTTTAAAAATAAAAAAATCTGATTCCAAATTTAATATCCTGATAATATCTATAAAATACAAAAACAGATGAATATTATACAATAACCATACCCTGAATTTTATTATAATGAAAATAGAACCAAAAATACCAAATACAAATTAAATCCACAGGAGGAATTTTATTATGCCCCATAAAGAACTTCTTTTTTCTGCCCTCAAAAACAAAAACACCTGCCGTAATCCCTGGGTGCCCTTTGTCGGCTGCCATGGGGGCAGCCTGATCGGAAAATCTGCAGCTTCATATCTACAGGATGAAGATTTAATTGTCCGGGGAGTTAGCAGGGCGGTTGAACTTTATAAACCGGACGGTATTCCGGTCCTGTTTGATCTCCAGATAGAAGCCCAGACTCTGGGCTGTGAGCTGGAATGGGATCCGGAAAATCCCCCCTCTGTTATATCACACCCTTTAAAAAATGATCAAAATTTAACTGACCTCGCACTGCCCGAAAAATCAGCCGGACGTTTTCCGCTGGTACTGTCAGCAATGGAAAGATTGAATGAAAAATTTGGCTCTGAAATAGCTCTTTATGGTCTGGTAACCGGGCCCTTCACTCTCGCACTTCATCTCATGGGCTCGGAAATATTTTTACAGATGCATGACCAAAAAAATGAAGTTAAACAGATAATAGACTTCTGTAAAGAAGTAGCCCTGCAGACAGCTGAATGGTACCTGGAGGCGGGAATGGATGTAATTGCGGTGGTTGACCCCATGACCTCACAGATTTCTCCAGCTGATTTTACCAGTTTTGTACAGCCCTATGCTTCTGAGATATTTGAATTTATTGCTGAAAAAAATGCTTATTCTTCCTTTTTTGTCTGTGGTGATGCCCGCCAGAATATAGAACAAATGTGTTTATGTGGTCCGGATAATATCTCTTTTGATGAAAATATACCCCTGCAGTATGTACTGGATATTGCTTCCGAACACGAAATATCCCTGGGCGGCAATCTCAAACTAACCACCATTCTCCTGAACGGAACCCCCGAAATGTGCAAACAGCATGTCCTGGAGTCTATGGAAGAAGGGGGAACTAAGGGTTACATTGTTTCTCCAGGCTGTGATTTACCCTACAGTACACCTCCCGAAAATCTTCAGGCTGCTGCTGAAGTAATCCACAACCGGGAGGCCTACAGCCTGCTTGACGATTTTGAAAATATAGAGGATCAAAATGAACTTTCAGTCACTCTCCCTGATTACAAAAAAGATTCACGGGTCTTTGTCGAAGTATTTACCCTGGACTCAAAATCCTGTGCCCCCTGTCAATATATGGTTGATACGGTTATAAACTCCATCGATGAAGAGCTGCAGGATAAAATAGTATTTAAGGAATACAAAATAAAAGATAAAGAATCAGTGGTCAGAATGAAAAAAATGGAGGTTACCAGTATCCCCAGTATCGTGATTGAGGGCCGGATAAAATATGAAAACACCCCTTCACAAAAAGAGCTGCACTCCACAATAGTAAAGCTGATAAAAGAAAAAAATTAGATAGTGTTTAAAACCCTCCAAATAATAAAGCTCAGCTGCTATTTTACAAAATAAAAAATTATGTTTTTCCCTGGAGGGTTTAAAAATTTCTTCCAATAGAATATAATCATCATTGGTAAGCTTCATTTTCTTATCCCCAGGTTTATTCGGGAAGGTGAATAATGTTGAACCAACAAAAACTGGAAGATATAGCAGATAACTATACTTTTTCAACAGGTATAAACACCAGGATCTGCAGGATTAAAAATTCACAGGTAGTGGAATGTTTAAATTGTACAGAAAATTTGCCCGAAATATGTAAGTTTTTGCGATCTTTTTACTGTGGTGAGAATCATTCCTCCGGAAAATGTACTTCAATTTGTGAAAAACACTGCCGCTATGGAGGTCATCAGGCTCGTAAACTGGGACGTGAATATATTCATTTCTGCCCTTTTGGCCTGGCCCGCTGGACAGTACCTGTATTTGACCAAAAAGAAACAAAATCCTATCTGATTGGAGGGCCGGTCCTGATACACCGGGTAGATGAACTGCTCCTGAAAGATATTATAAATCAGATACCGGCTTTACAGAATAAAAAAGAACACCTTACAGATCTGCTGGAAAAATTAAAAGTGATTAACACCTTTCGGGTCCGCCATCTGGCTGTACTGCTGATGAGATTAAGTGAAAATATTATGGAACAGTCCCAGTTAAAAAAAGCAAAAAACAGACACACTTTCAGCAATATCAGTTCTCAAATGGTTGCCGGATATCAGAAATTAAATGATGATGACAGCTTTTATCCTCTGGAAAAAGAAAGAGAGCTCATATCAAAAATTAGATTGGGGGACAGAAAGGGAGCCCGAAAACTGTTAAATGAAATTCTGGGCTTCATATATTTTCAGCATAATCGCAAATTTAACCTTGTCCGGCTGAGAGTTATTGAACTGCTGGGAGTTCTCTCCCGGGCAGCACTTAAAACCGGGGCTGATCTGGAACAAATATTCGGCCTGGAATATAAATATCTGGAAACTGTGGAGAATATTTCTGATATTCATCAGCTGTCAGCATGGCTGTCCGAAGTGGTAGAAAAATTTATAACCGACACCTTTTCCCTGTATGACCGGCAAAATAGTGAACTTATATCCGGGGCCCTGAATTATATTCGCCAGAACTATCAAAAGGACCTGTCCTTAAAGGAAGTGGCTTCAGAAGCTGGTTTAAGTGCCGGTTATTTCAGTAAACTCTTTAAAAAAGAAACAGATATGACCTTTACTGAATATCTGAATCAGGTGCGAATTGAAAAAAGCAAAAGACTTCTGCACCGGGGTCATTCCCTGGCCTATACAGCCCAGCAGTCCGGATTTAATGACCAGAGTTATTATTCTAAAGTTTTCAAGAAATTAACCGGCACCACCCCGGGCAGCTGGAAAAAATCCTGATAAATCCAGTTATCTGGGGCAGGAAAAGTAATATTCTCCTGAACCCAGATTTAGTATAATATGTTTTTCCTCCGGTTTATCAGCTGAATAGTGCTGTATGGAATTTACCCCCGGAAGTTCGGTGGTTAAAGGTTTTTTGCCTTCCCTTACCTGCTGTGGACTATCTGCCGGTAATCTTACCAGGGCTGTGGTGTTTTCAGGTATTTTAACTGTTAGTTCAATACTCTCTTCCATTTTTTGCCAGCCCGAAACTATCTTTCCATATAGTGACTCAAAAGATGCCTCTATATGATTAAAATCTTCTTCTGTATTTGAGATTTCCGGTTTAATGGAAAAAACTCCATAACCAGGATTTGATATATGAGGTCTTATTCCGGCCACATACCTGTACAGCCAATCCCCCACTGCCCCGTAGGCATAATGATTAAAAGAATTCATATCTGCCGACCAGAAAGAACCATCCTCTTTTATTCCATCCCAGTGTTCCCAGATGGTAGTCGCCCCTCTGGTTATTTGATACAGCCAGGAAGGATAATCTGTCCTTTTGATTAACTTTAAAGCCAGCCTGTGGTAACCATGTTCAGTAAGCACCTTACAGAGATAAGGAGTCCCCAAAAAACCGGTTGTCAGCTGGGTACCTGCTTCCCGGATAAGTTCGGCCAGCAGATCCGCTGTCTGCTGTTTTTTCTCCCCAGCCACCAGGTCAAATTCCAGAGCCAAAACCTGAGCTGTCTGGGTTTCAATTCGGGGAACACCCTTTTCATTAACAAATCTGCTTTTAAACGCCTGCTTGATATTCTCATAAAGAAAAGCATATTTTCGTTTGTCTTCTACATATCCTAAAATATCAGCTGTTTGTTTCAGTATTGAAGTTGAATAAGCAAAAAAAGCAGTAGCAATATAATCCTTGTCTGTGGCTCCGGTATAGCTGTCTTCTTCACTGTCCAGAGCAAGCCAGTCTCCAAAATGATGACCGGTTTCCCAGATAAATTCTTCAGGACCCTGATCGCGAATATATTCAACCCAGGCCTTCATACTGGAATACTGTTCTGCTAAAAATCGTTGATCACCATAGTGTTTGTATAATATCCAGGGACAGATAACAGCCGCATCACCCCAGCCGGAAGAAGAACTCACCTTTTTATCCAGAACATCTGGTATTACAGCCGGTACTCTCCCATCCTCATACTGCTCTGATTTAAGGTCATGCAGCCATTTGCGAAAAAATAATGCTGTTTCCATATTAAAAATGGAGGTTTCAACAAAAACCTGAGCATCTCCAGTCCAGCCCAGCCGTTCATCACGCTGGGGACAGTCAGTGGGAATATCCAAAAAATTACCTTTTTGGCCCCATACAATATTATGCTGGAGCTGATTGATAAGTTCGTGATCACAGGAAAAATCCCCCGTAACTTCCATGTCAGAGTGAAGTACTACCCCCCTGAAGTTATCAAGCTCAACTGTTCCCGGATACTGTTCAATTTTCACATATCGGAAACCCTGAAAGGTAAAATGAGGTTCAAAGGTTTCACTTTCACTGCCTTTAAGAATATAAGTTATTTTCTGCCGGGCAGAACGAATATTCTCTCTATAAAAATTACCTTCCTGATCAAGGACTTCTGCATGATCAAGCACCACCCGGTCCCCTTTTTGTCCGGATACTGTGAACTGTATCCAGCCCACCATATTTTGTCCCATATCCAGTACCAGATCACCTTCCGGAGTTTTAATCAGTTCCCGGGGTTTTATCTCCTCCTGTCTGCGAACCGGTTCATTCTCCTGAGCCAGAAGTTTTTCTTTACCTTCCTGTAAAACATTTACTTTGCCCCATTTTGAATTATCAAAACCGGGTTCACTCCAGCCCGCCATTTCTTTACGGGCATCATATGTTTCTCCATGATATATTTCTGACATTATGATAGGTCCTGGAGAAAATTCCCAGGTTTCATCAGAGCTAATAATCTCTTCTGAGCCATCTTTGTAAATCAAATGGAGCTGCAGCAGAACTGCAGGTTGATCTCCATAAATATTTTGCTGTCCTTCCCAGGCCAGCTCTCCCTTATACCAGCCCGGACCCAGACTAACTCCCAGAGCATTTTCCCCTGTTCTTACCATTTCTGTAATATCATAGGTCTGATACTGCAGGCGCTGATTGTAATTGGTCCAGCCCGGAGTAAAATAATAATCCCCCACCCGGCTGCCATTAAGTATAAGTTCATACAGCCCCAGGGCAGAACAATAAATCCTTGCCGATTTTATGTTTTTTTCTGCTGAAAATTCTTTTCTGAGGAAAAAACAGGCTTGTTCTTCTTTTTTTTCTGCCTGTCTGGGATCATATGTAATGAATTCCGCCCCCCAGGATTCTGTATTCAGGATTCCCATTTCCCAAAAAACAGGGCTGCTCCAGTCCGATCTGTTATTATCCTGATCCCAGATCCTGACCCGAATATAATAACTGGTTCTTTCTGAAAGAGGAGGACCGTCATATTTGATATGGACCGATTGTTTACTATTCTGTTTTCCACTGTCCCAAAAAATAGTTGAAAAGGAATCATCATTTCTGGTAACCTGAATTTGAAAGGCTGTCTGATGGACATTTCTTTCATCCGCCTTCAGCTGCCAGCAAAACCGGGGCCTTGAGTGATCAATTCCCAGGGGATTTACCCTGTATTCACATTTCACATTTTTCACTTTAATTTTCGATTTTTTTTGTGCCATTTTTTTCCTCCCTGCTAACATTTATTATATTATGCTTTTTTAAAAATAGATGTTATAATTTTCACAAATAATCATCACCGAAAATAATTTTTAATAAATTTTTTCTTACTTAGACATATTTGGTATTTTTATTATATTATACTAATATAATATTACATTTCTTAATACCAGTCAATAATGCAACTTTTATATCAATTAA
>PWDW01000257.1 GCA_003553225.1 Halanaerobiaceae bacterium | reverse complement strand
TTAATCCGAAAACTATTGAGAAAAAAATGATTTAGTACGGGCATTATGTTATATTAGGAGTTGAATTTATAATGGAAAAAATCCAAGGCATAATTCCGGCTGTGTTTTCCCCACTCAAAGCAGATGGTTCTATTAATCCCACACAGGTAGAAAAAATTGTTGATTTTCTGCTGGAAGAGGGAGTTGATGGCCTTTATGTCTGCGGGAGTACGGGGGAAGGGCCCCTCCTTTCCACGGCAGAAAGGAAAAAAATAGCGGAAGCATATATTACGGCTGTGGAAGGAGAAATACCCGTAATAATACAAATAGGCCATGAAAGTACTGCCGAAGCACAGGAACTGGCCCGGCATGCTGCAGATTTAAACCCGACCGCAGCGGCAGCAGTGCCGCCCTCTTATTTCAATTATAATTCTCTGGATAATTTAATTGCTACCTTACAGGAAATTACCGCCCCTATCCCGGAGCTGCCTTTTTATTATTATCATATTCCTTCCATTAATGGCGTAAATTTTGATATGTCTGCTTTTTTAAAAATAGCAAATAAAAAACTGCCCAATCTGGCGGGAATAAAGTTTAGTTCTACCGTGCTTTATGAATTTCAGGAGTGTGTTGATTATCAGGATGGGGAATACAGGATGCTGTTTGGCAGTGATGAGATGTTCTTAAGCGGTCTGGTGGCCGGGGGAGATGGGGCTATTGGCAGCACTTTTAATTTTGCGGCACCTCTGTATCAAAAAATTAGAGATGAGTTCAGAAAAGGAGAGCTTAAACAGGCCCGGATCAACCAGTCTCGGGCAATCAGTTTTATTAAAGTGATGAAGGAGTATGGCGGACAGCCGGCCTTTAAGGGTATGATGAAAATACTCGGGGTGGACTGTGGACCCAATCGCCTGCCCCTGCAGACCTTAAAGAGTGAAAAACTCAATGAGCTGGAGGAAAGGCTGCAGCAAATTGGATTTTTTGAATGGGGTAGAAACAGATGAAAACAGCCATAGGAGTTGATATCGGGGGGACTAAAACCAATGTGGGGCTGATTGGGGAGGATGGGGAGATTATAGACCTCCTTTCTTTTGCGACCAGTTATTCCCGGCCCGTGAAGCTGAAAGAAGATATCCTGGATTATATTGAAAAAATTATCAATAAAAATGAGGACCCTGTATGTGGGGTGGGAATAGCTTCTGCGGGCAGAGTGGATTATCAAAAAAAGCAAGTTGTGTATGCCACTGATAATCTGGTGGACTGGGCCCGGGTTCCGATAGTACAAGAAACTTCAGAAAAATTTAAGCTGCCCGTTTTTCTGGACAATGATGTTAATGCAGCCCTGAACTGTGAATTACAGTGGGGTGATTTTTCTGAAAAACAGATGGTCATATTTTTAACAATTGGGACCGGACTGGGGGGCGCTGTGGCCCACAGGGGAGAGATTATCCGGGGCCGGACCGGTTCTGCAGGTGAGTTTGGACATATGATTCTTTACCCCCGGGGTAGAGACTGCAGCTGTGGGAAACAGGGATGTGCCGAACAGTATATTTCCGGTCCTGCCTACCGGAGGAGGTTAAAGAAATCTTTCCGGAGAGAAAATATAAGGCCCGGAAAAGAGCTTCTGACTACCGAAGTGATAGCCCAAAATATAAGGAATAAAAATGAGCCTTATTATGCTGTTTTTTTGGATATGCTTACAGATCTGGTTTATCTACTGGAATCACTGAAAAACTGTCTTGATTATGAGGTGTGTGTTATCGGGGGTGGCTTTTCCGAATACGGGGCTCTAATTTTACATAATATAGAGGAAAAATTCAGGAATTACAATCATAAATATTCCCGCAGACCGGAGTTTGTAATCTCCAGGGAAAAAAACAGGTCAGGTGTCATTGGGGCGGGGTTAATGGCCATTAAGGAGATAGAAAAATAAATAGAAATTAGAAATTGTTGTCTGGATACAGTATAATGCGATTAACAGCAGCAAATTTTAGATTTTTGGAGGGTTATATATGGATGTTTTAGATAAAATTGAAGGTAAGCTGGTTGTCTCCTGTCAGGCCCTGGAAGATGAGCCCTTACACGGAGCGGATATTATGGCAAAAATGGCCCGGGCGGCAGAAATCGGTGGTGCCGCCGGGATCAGGGCCAATGGTCCGGAAGATATCAGGGCTATTAAAAAAGAGGTTGAATTACCGCTGATTGGTATTGAAAAAAACATGGATTATGAGGCCGGGATTTATATTACTCCCACCATGAGGGAAGTTTCCAGAGTAGTTGAGGCTGGAGCCGATATAATTGCGGTTGATGCCACAAAATGCGGCCGGCCGTTCGGCCAATCTCTGAGAGAGTTTATAGATGAGATAAAGAGCAGTTTTGATATACCGGTGATGGGTGATATTTCCGTTCTGGAAGAGGGTCTCAGGGCCGAACAGATAGGATTTGATCTGGTGGGCACCACTCTTTCCGGATATACTGAACACAGCCCGGATAAAGAGGGGCCCGATTTTGAGCTTCTGGAAGATCTATTATATGAGCTTTCTATCCCGGTGATTATGGAAGGCAGGATCAGTTCTCCAGAACAGGCAGGTAAGGCCTTAGATATGGGTGCTCATGCGGTGGTGGTGGGTTCGGCAATCACCAGGCCCCGTAAAATCACGGCCCGTTTTGTTGAAGGTATTGAAAAAAGGATGTCATTGTAAATGGATATTAAATTTAGTGATATTAAAAAAGCGTCAGATGTTCTTTCAGGGGTAATCAAAAAAACAGATTTAATTTATTCGGATGAGTTCAGTGAAATTTCGGGTAATGAAGTATATTTTAAACCTGAAAATTTACAGAAGACCGGTGCTTTTAAAATCAGAGGAGCCTATAACAAAATTGCCAATCTGAACTCTGAGGAAAAAAAGGCCGGGGTTATTGCTTCTTCTGCCGGGAACCATGCTCAGGGTGTGGCTTTTGCGGCCCGGGAATACGGTATTGATGCAGTTATTGTTATGCCCCAGAATGCTCCTATCTCAAAGGTTACGGCCACAGAGGAATACGGGGCCCGGGTGGTGCTGGCTGGAAATAATTATGATGAAGCATATGAACGGGCTCTGAAAATACAGCAGGAGAGTGGAGCCGTATTTGTCCATCCTTTCAATGATCCGGAAGTTATTGCCGGACAGGGGACAATTTTTTTGGAGATTTATGAGCAGTTAAAAGAAGTTGATTATGTACTGGTTCCTGTGGGTGGGGGAGGATTGATTTCCGGAATTGCTTTAGCCGCCCGGGAGCTTAGCCCCCGGACCAATATTATCGGAGTTGAGTTTGACTCGGCCCCGGTTATGACGGAGTCTTTAAGAAACGGACGGATCTATAAACAGACCCAGGTTAATAGTATAGCCGATGGAATTGCGGTAAAACAGCCGGGAGATGTCACTTTTGAAGTCTGTAAAGAGTGTGTGGATGGCATGTTAAAGGTCAGTGAGGATGAGATTGCCAATGCCATCTTAACCCTGCTGGAAGAAGAGAAATTAATTGTTGAAGGAGCAGGGGCCACCACCCTTGCCGTTTTGATGTATCAGAAATTAAAGGTTAAAGGTAAAAAAGTAGTTCCTTTGTTAAGTGGTGGTAATATAGATATTAACCTGGTTTCAAGAATTATAAACCGGGGCCTGGTAAAAGCGGACAGAAGAATAGTGGTGGAAACTGTAATTCAGGATCGGCCGGGCCGACTGCAGAAATTGCTCAAAATAATTGCTGATCTGGATGCCAATGTTGTTTCCATCAGTCATGACCATAATTATCCTGATATTCAGATTGGAGAAACCCTGGTCTCTCTTAACCTCGAAATTAGAAACAAAGAGCATGCAGAAAGAATATATGAAAAACTGCAGCAGGAAGAATATGGGATTATCAAATAAAGAAAGGAGCCAACAATGAGAATTTTATTTTTGGATCTTGATACACTTCGTCCCGATCATCTGGGCTGTTATGGTTATCACCGTAATACTTCTCCGAATATTGACAGGATTGCAGATCAGGGTGTTAGATTCGATAATTACTACTGCTCTGATGCCCCCTGTCTGCCCTCCCGAACTGCTTTGACCACGGGTCAATTTGGTATTCATACGGGGGTTATAAATCATGGAGGAACCAATGCTGAGCTGAGAAAAGAAGGATCTCAAAGAGGATTTCGGAGTAGATTATCAACAGCTTCTCTGTTTGGATTTCTCCGTTCCCGGGGTCTAAATACGGTTAGTTTCAGTCCTTTTGCGGAAAGACATGGGGCCTGGCAGTTTTATGCCGGGTTAAATGAAATACATAATACCGGAAAAGGTGGTATGGAATCTGCCGAAGAGATCACTCCCCGTGTTTTGAACTGGATAGAAAATAATGCCGGGCAGGAGGACTGGTTTTTGCATGTTAATTACTGGGATCCTCATACACCATACCGGGCTCCGGAAGAATTTGGTAATCCTTTTGCTGATGATCCCCTGCCCGAATGGCTAAATGAGGATGTTCTCAAAGAGCACAGGAAACTTGTTGGTCCTCATAAACCCCATGAGATCGCTATGTATGACAACCAGACCAATCCGGACTTCCCTCGAATTCCCGGGGAGATAGAGGATATGCAGGATATGAGAAAAATGATTGATGGTTATGACTGTGGAATTTCATATATGGATCAGCATATTGGGAGGTTATTTGCCGCCCTACAAGAACAGGGTGTTATGGAAGACTTAATTGTAATTATCACTTCCGATCATGCTGAAAATATGGGGGAACTGGGCATATATGGGGAACACGGGACCGCAGATCATGCCACCTGCCGGATACCGATGATTATTCGCTGGCCGGGCCTAAAACAGGGACACGTTGATGGTGGCCTGCACTATAATCTGGATTTACTGCCCACTCTGGCTGATCTTATGGATGCTGAGGCTAAAGATATCTGGGATGGAAAAAGTTATGCTCCTGTACTTCAAGCAGGAACTCCAGCAGGACAGGAAAAACTGGTGTTAAGCCAGGGTGCACATGTCTGCCAGCGCAGTGTTCGCTTTGGCCCCTGGCTGTATATGAGAACCTATCATGATGGATATCATCTGTTCCCCGAGGAAATGCTTTATAACCTGGAAGATGATCCCCATGAACAAAATAATTTAGCCCAGGAAAAACCGGAAGTATGCCACAGGGCCCGGGCCCATTATATGGACTGGCATGATGAGATGATGGAGACTATGCCCTATAAGACCAGCAGGGACCCCATGTGGACTGTACTTGAGGAAGGTGGCCCTTTTCATGCCCGGGGCAATCTGGCCCGGTATATTGAATATTTAAAGGAAACGGGAAGGGAAGATGCCATTCCGGAGCTTAAAAAAAGGCATCCTCAGGAATTTGAATAATATGTTTTAATATGTTTTATAGATAAACAAGCAAAATTATGTTCCCGGCAGCTGCAGCAGGGAAGTAGATTTAAGATAATTGTTTTTACAGAACACAGATATTAATTTATATACCTGCAGGAAAGGAGTTAGTGATGTATTACCTAGGGGTAGATGGGGGAGGAACAAAAACTGATTTTATTTTGATTACCAAAAAGGGGCAGATATTGTCCTATTTCAGAACCGGAACCTGTCATTATAAGGAAATCGGGCTGGAACGGTTTGAAAAAGTTATCAAAGAAGGGATCAGGAAAGTTACCGGGGAAGCTGGTTTAGAAGCTGAGGATATAAGTTTTGCTTTTCTGGGTATTCCCTGCTATGGTGAATTTAAGGAGGATATTCCTGTCCTCAAAGGAATAATTTCATCGGTTTTGGGAGAAGATTTTAAGTGTGGGAATGATGTGGAAGCTGCCTGGGCGGGTTCTCTGGCCTGTAAACCCGGAATTAACATTGTTGCGGGAACCGGGGCTATTGGTTTTGGTCGGGATCCGGACGGGAATTCCGCCCGGGCCAGTGGCTGGGGTTATTTTTGTGGTGATGAAGGTTCAGGTTACTGGCTTGGCAAAAAATTAATTTCTCTGTTCACAAAAGAAGCAGATGGTAGAATTGAAAAAACGGTATTGTACCATTTAATAAGGGATGAGTTTAGTTTAGAAGATGATTTTGACTTCATTTCTGTAGTACATGATGAGCTGGAGTTAAAAAGGTCAAAAATTGCCCGGCTGGCCGTTATTTTAGATAGAGCGGCCGATCAGGGGGACCAAAAAGCACTTGAGCTGTTTGATCAAGCGGCCTATGAACACAGTTTAACCGCGGCAGCCCTGAGAGATAAATTAAATTTTGCCGGGCCAGACCAGTTACCAGTCTCTTATTCGGGTGGAGTTTTTAAGGCCGGTGAATATATACTGGATCCTTTAAGAAATTATTTACACAAAAAAAATATGGTTCTAAAAAAACCCGAACTAAGTCCGGCCGTGGGGGCTGTGTTTTATGCTTTACAGCTGGACAGCAAAAGCAGTGCGGACAGTCAGCAGCTGCAAAAAATTAAAAATACATTACAGAAAGAACAGGAAAAATTTATTAACTAAAGGAGGTTTTATCTATCCATCTGACAGAAAAGGAGATATTCAGTCAGGATGAGGCCCTTGTTCAGAGTTATGAAGCACTTTTAGACCATAAAAAACAAATAAAAAATTTTTTCGCAAATAATAAAGCAGCCAGTTTGACTTTTACAGGAGCCGGTTCTTCATACAGTCTGTGCCGTTCAGCTGCGGTTTCTTCCAGTATGTATACTGATTTTAATGCACATTCTCTGGCCGCCGGAGACCTGATGATGAATTTTCCCCATTATGAAAAACTGCTGGACAATACAATATTAATTGCTCCTTCCCGCTCCGGGAACACCAGTGAGGTGATCCGGGGAATACAGCGGGCTAAAAGGGAATATGATGTACCCTGTGTGGCGGTTACTGCTGCTGAAGAATCTGATATATCGGCCCTGGCTGATCTGGAATTATCTTTTCCCTGGATATATGATGAGAGTGTCTGCCAGACCCGAACTGTAACCAATCTGTATATGATTCAGCTGTTTATGATAGCTGTGATAGGTGGTCAGCAGAGAATGTTAGAGGAGATTCAAGAGGCCGTCCACAATGAAGAAGGATATATGAAGAAAAACCGGGAAAAGCTAAAACAGATAGCCGAAGAAGCCAAATGGGAAAAAGTGGTTGTTCTTGGTGATTCCGAGCTGGAGGGTATTTCAGATGAGGCGGCTATAGCTTTCAAGGAGATACCGAGGGTGCCTTCGAATTATCATCATATACTGGATGTGCGGCATGGGCCGATGGTTTTGGTGGATGACCGGACTCTGGTTATTATGGCTGTTTCACCTTTTGAGGCCCAGCTGCAGAATGATCTGATAGTTGATCTACAGAACAGGAAAGCACTGGTCTGCAGTGTGGGAGCTTTAGAGCGGGAAGAAATCAAATCAGATTTCCACATTCAGGTTCCGGAATATGATAATTATGGAGTGATGGGAATTCCCTTTATCTATGTACCCCAGGTGATTGCCTATTATAAAGCAGTAAAAAGAGGAGTTAATCCCGATCAGCCACCTGAACTGGATTCCTGGGTTGAGCTTTGATTAATATTATAGCTGTCTTCAGTGGGTTGGGCTAATAAATCCTCTATAGATTTAGGAGCAGAGATGTAAAAGCCCTGTATATAATCACAGTTGATCCCGGTCAGAAATTCAAATTCTTCTTTGGTTTCTACCCCTTCTGCTATTATCTCTATATCAAGACAATGAGCCATTTTGATAATATTTTTTGCAATTTCCTGTTTGGTTTTATCACTATCTATTCCAGTGACAAGATCTAAATCCAGTTTTATAAAATCAATTGATAAATCTGTTAAATAAGATAGTGAAGAGTAGCCGGTGCCAAAATCATCCAGGGCACATTTAATTCCTATTTCTCTTAGTTTTTTTATTGTTTCAGAACACTGATATAAATCCTTGACTGACCTGCTTTCAGTTATTTCCAGTCTGATTTTATCATATGAAATACTGTACCTATTAATGATCTTTTTGATTTCTTTTGAAATCTCTCTGTTTTCAAATTCCTGAGCCGACAGGTTTATGTGAATAAAAACATCATTTAGTTTATTTTGGAAAAAACCACTCTGGTGATGAAAACAGCATTGGTTTATAACCCATCTATCAATGGAAAAAATTTGTCCTGATTTTTGAGCAAAAGGAATGAAATCATCGGGAGGGATTAAAGTACCATCATCAAACCATCGAATCAGGGCCTCCAGGGCAGCAATCTCACCAGAACTGCTCTCCACAATCGGCTGATAATAAACACAAAAATCGTCATTTTCCAGAGCGGTATTGATTTTTACTTCTCTATTTAGGTGCTGATAATATTTTTTCTTAAGCTCGGGTTTATATATTGAATATGAAGTCCTGTTTTTCTGTTTGGCATGATGGAGGGCATTTTCAGCATTTGTTAATAATATATCGGCTGATTTACCATGTATTGGAGCCAGTACAGCTCCCAGGGTTATTGTTGTATGGAAGGTGTGTTTTTGAAAACTTATAGCACCTGTAAATGATTTCTGTAAGTTCTCAACAAACGTTTTTAAATTGTTTAGATTGTTTATATCTTTTTCAAAAATCGCAAATATATCTCCTTCAATACGGGCAATATTATTCTCACCAGAAGAAGTTTGTTCTAATTTCACGGCAATATTTTTTAATACTGCATCTCCATATTCAACTCCATATATACTGTTGATTCTCTTTACATTATCTATATCAAACAGAGCAATTCCTATATTTTTGTTGTTTTTCAATTTTTCAGATAATTCTTCCTTAAATTTTTCTTGATTGGGTATATCAGTTAGTGAATCATAATAGGCCAGCTGGTGTGTTTTTTGGTGCAGACTTTGTAATTTTTGGTTCTGGTTAACAATTTTACTGTTTAAGTTAGTGATTTGCTTTACATCTTTTTTAATTAAATAGAAAAGTAAAAGGGAGGTACCCAATACATAGAAAAAGCCTTTATAGCTCTGAAAGATTGTGATCGTTTCGGAATTGTTTATAACATAAAAGATGAGCCAGTCGGTTACCCAGATCCAGGCCAGGCCAATGATACCGTACAAAAAAGCAATTTTTAATGCTATTTTATAAGAACTAGGGTTATTATTTTTTTTCTCATCCATTATAACACCTCATAATTTGCACAATAAATATAAAGTTACTTTTATATTTCTATAAAAACCCAAAAAATCCTTTTTAATTTTGCAGTTTTATGCTTAATAGAGGTATAATAGGAAATACGTTCCTCTTCTATTTTCAAGAAAGAACAACTCTTGAAGTAAATTATATTATTATTTAAAATTATAGGTATGATAGATAAAAACTAACTAAAGGGAGGAAAATAAATGTCCGAACACATAGTTCACACTTCAGTATTGAAAGATTCATTTTTACTAATTAAAGAATCAGAGGAAATTTGTCCTGAATTCAAAGAAATTGCTGATGAATATGAAGACTTTGCCCTGCTCGGATCGATTACCCGGGGTGGTGACAATTTTACTGTTGACCTCCTGGATGCTTTTCAAAAGAGGTGGAGTCAAAATAATTCTGATGACAAATTACTTCCGGCCAAGCTGGCATTTGTCCTGGGCTGGCTTAGTCATAGGGCTGCTGACCGGCAGATGAAACCAATCTGGCGGGGCAGTGATTTCCCGACTGATCAGAGTCCGACAGAATGCAGTGTTTACCATGAAGCTTTTATGTTCAGAGAGTATTACAGTGATAATAAAAAGATGAATAGGGCTATTTTAGGGGAAGATTTGCTGGACAATTGTTTGCTGGAGGATAAAAAACAGGTGGAAAAAGTTATAGAATTATTTAGAGCTATTTTAAAAAGAGTTTTAATTGAAATGCATACATTTATTCCCCCATATGAGGGAGAAATTGAAGAATATCTGGAAAGGCTGTTTGAATCACAGCAGGAATTTAAAGAGGATTTAATGGACAGGTATGCCAAAGCTATAGTAGATCCTGATCCAGAAAAAGCAAAAAAATACGTCAGAGATATCAACTTTTTTTCCTATAATGACGGGATTATTGATCTGGTAAAAAAATTACGGGAAGGTAAACAGATTGAACAGGATGAATTTAAAAATAAAGTTAGAAATAAGCCAAAAAGCCATTATGGTAAAACTCTTTATATATCATATAATTATTTACATAAAGCCAGTGAATTTTTTAATAGCAGAATAAACATGAAAGAGCTAAAAGAGGGACTGGACATTGATAAACCAGGACGCCATGGGGGTTATGTTTGATATTTGTGTTCTTTTTGATACTGTAGCTATTTATCTGG
>PWDW01000121.1 GCA_003553225.1 Halanaerobiaceae bacterium | reverse complement strand
TCTGAGATGGATTATATTTAGGACAGATTATATATATTAAGATTATATTTATGCATATTTTTATTAATAAAATTATAAACTGGAGGTGTAAAGATGGCGAGAGATACAGGCGCCAAGTGTAAATTGTGTCGTCGAGAAGGAGATAAACTTTATTTAAAAGGAGCCCGCTGTTATAGTGATAAATGCTCATTTGAACGCCGTCCCTATGCACCGGGAGAACACGGTCAGGGCCGGGTTAATTTTACAGAATATGGACTCCAGATGAGAGAAAAACAGAAAGTCAGAAGAATTTATGGTCTGCAGGAAAATAAATTCGCCCGTTATTTTGAAGATGCTGAAGCAATGCGAGGAGTTACCGGTAATAATTTTATTCAGCTTCTGGAAAGAAGACTGGATAATGTTACCTACAGGCTTGGTTTTGCTTCTTCACGGAATGAGGCCCGCCAATTTGTGCTTCACGGGCATATTTATGTTAATGGAACCCGGGTGGACATACCATCCTGTCAGGTTGATGTTGGAGATAAGATAAGTGTCAAAGATTCCAGCAGAAAGAAAAATCGTTTCAAAGAAATATTTGAATACAATTCGGAAATGGCTCCTCCCGAATGGTTAACTGTAGATCTTGAGAAAGCCGAAGGAGAAGTACTGGATTTACCAACTGTAGAAGATATTGATTTCCCGCTGGAAGAGCATCTGATTGTTGAATATTATTCCCGCTAAGATTTACCCTCAGGAATTAACAGATTATTATAAAGGAGGGTATACATTATAAATGATAGAAATTGAAAAACCGCAGATTGATGTACTGGAAACTAATGAAAAAACCGGCAGATTCCAGATCTCACCCCTGGAACGGGGTTATGGGATTACTCTGGGAAATTCACTGCGCCGAATTCTTCTGTCCTCATTACCGGGTGTGGCTGTAACTTCTGTAAAAATTGATGGTGTAGACCATGAATTTACCTCAATTCCGGGTGTTATTGAGGATGTGACTGATATAATATTGAATATAAAAGAAATTGTATTCAAATATGATGGTGAAGAAGACCAGACCCTAAACCTGCATGCAGAAGGTGAAGGTGCTGTTACAGCTGATCAATTTAATGTGTCCGGAAATATTGAAGTGGTAAACAAAGAACATGTAATTGCTCATCTGGCTGAAGATGGTGAACTAGATTTACAGGTTACCGTAAGTAAAGGTCGAGGTTATGTTAGTTCAGAAGAAAACAAGGAATTACTTGAGGATAATGTTATTGGATTAATACCCATCGACTCTTCATTTAGCCCGGTGGAAAGAGCTAATTTTAATGTTGAAGATACCCGGGTGGGACAGGTAACCGATTTTGATAAATTAGTACTGGAAGTAATTACCGATGGCAGTATTACTCCTGAGGATGCAATAAGCCTGGCTGCCAGAATAATGCAGGAGCATCTCGAATTATTTATAGATCTCACCAAAGAAGTTGATGATGTGGAAATAATGGTGGAAAAAGATGAAGAAGAAAAAGACAAGGTACTGGAGACCACAATTGAGGAACTGGAACTTTCTGTTCGCTCGTCAAACTGTTTAAAAAGAGCCGGAATTGATACGGTTGGAGAACTGGTTGAAAAAACCGAAGATGATCTAATGAAGGTAAGAAACTTAGGTAAAAAGTCACTACAGGAAATAAAAGAAAAAGTCAATGAACTGGGTCTTACTCTTATGGATCCTGAGGAATGAAAGGGTGATGGAAAATGGGTAAAAGAAAGTTAAGTAAAACTTCTTCACATCGCAGGGCCATGCTGAGAAATTTAGTTACAGAACTTTTTCGGCATGAAAGGATTGAAACCACCCTGCCTAAAGCAAAAGAGGCTTCCCGCAAGGCAGAAAAACTGATTACTGCGGCTCAGAATCCGGATGTTCATACCCGCCGAAAAGTGGGCAAAGATATTCAGGATAAGGAGATTTTGACCAAATTGTTTGACGAAATTGCCCCCCGATATTCCGAAAGACCTGGTGGTTATACCCGGGTGCTTAAGGGACACTATCGCCGGGGCGATGGGGCTGAACGGGCAATTCTGGAATTGGTCTAACAGGGAACAGGGAAGGATACAGAAAAGAGTGGTCAGCTAATGAACCAAATTGAAATGAAACATGTGGGATATCAATATAATAAAACAGGGGAACAGGCCCTGATTGATATAGACCTTACAATTCGGAGTGGAGAGTTTGTTGGTATTGTAGGGTCTAATGGTTCTGGCAAATCTACTCTTGCCCGGCTGCTGAATGTTCTGTTAGAGCCTACTGAGGGTCAGGTTCTGATTGGAGGTCTGGATACTCATAAGCGAGAAAATGTTCAGCAGATAAGACAGAAAGTGGGTATGGTTTTTCAAAATCCCGATAATCAGCTGGTGGCCACCAAAGTTGAAGATGATGTGGCTTTTGGGCTGGAAAACCTTGGTGTACCCTCTTCTCAGATTCGCAGGAGGGTAGATAGAGCTCTAGAACAGGTGGATATGCAGGATTACAGAGACTTTTCACCACATCAGCTTTCGGGAGGACAAAAACAAAGAGTAGCTCTGGCCGGTATTCTGGCCATGGAACCTTCCTGTATTGTTCTTGATGAACCCACCGCTATGCTTGATCCCCGGGGGCGAAAAGAAGTTATGAGTGTAGTACAGGATCTTAATCAGCAGAAAAATATCACAGTTGTTTATATAACACATGTTATGCGTGAAGCCTCCCGGACAGATAGAATTATTGTAATGTCAGAAGGGAAGATTGTTCGGAGAGGTCAGCCCGCCCCTATCTTTGCTGATATTGATTTTATGAATAAAATTGGCTTAAGTGTACCTCCGGTTACCGAACTGGCGGTTGCCCTGCGCAAAAAAGGTCTTAATCTTCCTGACATTATGGATGTTGATGAGCTGGTGAAATGCATATGCTAATTGAACTTAAAAATGTAAGTTATATTTATGAACAGGAACCTCCTGTTACGGCTCTGGAAAAAATAAATTTAAATATTGAACCAGGTGCCTTTATTGGTTTAATTGGTCATACCGGTAGTGGGAAGACCACTCTTGTACAGCTGCTAAATGGTTTAATAAAGCCCACATCAGGACAGGTCATCGTGGATGGTAAAGATATAGGAGAAAATAAAAAAGGATTAAAAGACATCAGGCGCCGGATCGGCCTGGTTTTTCAGTACCCGGAGCATCAGCTTTTTGAAGAAACTGTTTATCGGGAACTTGCATTTGGACCTAAGAATCTGGGTCTGGACAAAGATGAAATTGATATCCGTATCAGAGAGGCTCTAAATTTAATAGGTATGGATTTTGATAAATATAGTGACCGGTCTCCTTTTAATCTGAGTGGTGGTCAGCAGAGGAAAATAGCTTTGGCCGGTGTCCTGGCCATGAAACCAGGAGTTTTAATTCTGGACGAACCTTTTGCCGGCCTGGATCCCCGGGGGCGTAAACAGCTTACTGAACTTTTAAAAAGGCTGCATGAGCAGCAGAATATATCTTTTATCCTGATATCCCACCGGATGGATGAAATATCTTATCTGGCTACCCGGATATTAGCCCTAAAAGAGGGGCATATTGTTCTGGATGGCAGTCCTGCTGAAATTTTTAGTCAGCCGGAAAAATTAAAGGAGATTGCTCTTGATATTCCGCAGCTGACAGAGATTCTTTTCCGGCTGCAGAAAAAAGGTCTGGAGGTCAGAAGTGATATTTTTGATATTGAACAGGCCGCTGATGAAATTATAGATAAATTAAGGAGCAGAAACATATGCTAAAAAATATAAATATCGGTCAGCATATTCCGGGAAATTCAATAATTCACCGCCTGGACCCCCGCATAAAAATCATCTGTACCCTTATTGCTATAATTTCTTTATTTCTGGTTTCTTCATTTCCCGGTTTCTTTATATATTTAGCTGTTATTTTAACTATTATATTGTTTTCCAGAATTTCTGTAATCCGAATTTTACGTGGTTTAAAGCCGATATTTTTTCTGATGTTTCTGACCCTGTTTTTCCATGCCTTTTTTACGGAAGGGGGAGCGGTGCTTTTAGAGTGGAGATTTATCAGCCTGCATCAGGAAGGGATTATGAGAGGTTTTTTTATGGTCACCAGAATCATTCTTTTAATAATGTTTACCTCAATTTTGACACTGACCACCTCTCCAATGGATCTGACCGATGGAATTGAGTATATTTTAAAACCTTTTCGTCGTCTGGGTGTACCTGCTGGCGAACTGGCGATGATGATGACTATTGCCCTCAGGTTTATTCCTACTTTACTGGGTGAGGCTGATAAGATTATAAAAGCTCAAAAATCCAGAGGTGCTGACTTTGAAAGTGGTAACCTCATCAGGAGGGCAAAAAATCTGGTGCCCCTGCTGGTCCCGCTTTTTATTAGTGCTTTTCGCCGGGCTGATGAACTGGCTCTGGCCATGGAAGCCCGCTGTTATCAGGGGGGACGAGGAAGAACCCGTCTCCATGAATTAAAAATGGAGCGCAAAGATTTTGTGGCTTTAATTCTGGTTTTATGTGGTGGTGTGTTTACAGCAGTCTGGCTGTAAAAATTGTTTTATATCAAGTAATATAATTTTGTGCAGGAGTAAACCATGACCAATATTAAAATTACTGTAGAATATGATGGAACTGAATACTGCGGCTGGCAGCTGCAGGAAAATACCGGGGCAACTATCCAAAATAAGCTGGAGCAGGCTGTTTCCAGATTAAATAAAACACAAACCCGGGTTCACGGAGCTGGAAGAACAGATTCCGGTGTCCATGCCCACGGACAGGTGGCAAACTTTGAATTAAAAGTTCCAATTCCGGAAGAAAATATTCCGCTGGCCATAAATTCTGAACTTCCTCCTGATATTGTGTGTCATAAAGCTCAAAAAGCAGATCCTGATTTTCATGCCCGGTATGATGCCCGGGGGAAAAAATATTGCTATAGATTTAGTAATAACCGTTTTTGTTCTGTTTTTGATTTACGTTTTGTGTATAATATTTATCAAAAATTAGAAATAGAAAACATGCAAACAGGACTTTCTACATTTTGCGGCCGGCATAATTTTTCTTCTTTTGAAGCTTCGGGTTCTGAGGTGAATACTTCAGTCCGAACCATAAACAGTATTAAGCTGGAGAGAAAAGAGAATTCTTTTTTTAATTCCAAAACAGAATTTCATCTAATAATTGATGGTGATGGTTTTTTATATAATATGGTTAGAATTATTGTGGGAACCCTTATCGAAAGAGGACTTGGAAAAATTAACAGCAGTTATAAAGAAATAATAGAAAGCAAGAATCGCCATCAGGCTGGTTTTACAGCACCGGCTAAAGGATTAACTTTGCTGGAGGTATATTATTAAATGTATTTGACAAAAAGCCAAATATGTAATAAAATTTATGTGAATAACCTATTTTAGGCAGTTATATTTTATTAATTAACTTAAGGAGGTGAAGTCCTGATTGGATTGAGTTATTTTTTCAGGCTCAATTCACGGGAATATTATGTCCACATATATGGCAAAAAAGGAAGATGTTGAACGAAACTGGTATGTTTTTGATGCCCGGGGCAGGAATCTGGGAAGACTGGCCAGTGAAATAGCACCCTATATTATTGGCAAACATAAGCCAACATATACTCCCCATGTTGATTCAGGAGATTATGTAATTGTAATAAATGCTGCTGAGGTTAACCTGACGGGTAATAAATGGCAGCAGAAGATATACCGCCATCACAGTCAGTATCCAGGGGGTCTTAAAGAAAAAACCTATGAAGAGCTTAGAGAAGAAAACCCGGAACTGATTATCGAAAATGCGGTTCGGGGTATGTTACCCAAAAATAAGCTGAGAGACCAAATGGTTAAAAGGTTGAAAGTGTATGCCGGTGCTGACCATCCTCACCAGGCTCAAAAACCGGAAATAATTGACCAGTAAATTTTTAAAATAGCATAAGAGAATGTATTTTATATAAAATTTTTCAAAAAGGAGGTTGTTTATTATATGGCCACACAGGTGCAGTATCAGGGTACCGGCAGAAGAAAAACTGCTACCGCAAGGGTGCAGCTGGTTCCCGGTAATGGAGAAGTTATAGTTAATGATACACCGGCTCAGAATTATTTTCATCGTCGTTCACTGCTTAAAGATATGCTTTCTCCACTGGAAGTAACTGATAATATAGGCAATCTGGATGTTATCGTAAATGTTGAAGGTGGAGGTCTTTCTGGGCAGGCGGGAGCTATTCGCCACGGGATTGCCCGGGCTCTTCTGGAAGTTGATGAGGAATACCGTACACCTCTCAAAAAAGAAGGTTATCTAACCCGTGATGATCGCATGAAAGAAAGAAAAAAATATGGTCACAAAAAAGCCCGTAAATCTCCTCAGTTTTCCAAAAGATAAAAAACAGGGCTGTCAAACAAAGAACAAAGAGAGGGTTTATTCCTCTCTTTTTGTATATAAAATATTCTGAATATAATAGTAAATATTTTGGGAAATTTTTGCTGAATAATATCTGATTTAAAAATATTTCCCGGGTGGCGGAAAAAAACAGGTCGAAAAACAGATCTCAAAGAAACAGAACTGAAAGGTAAAGGTCGGAGAGAAACAGGACTGATAGAGACAGGACTGAAAGGAAAAGGTCAGAAAGAAACAGGACTGAAAGAAACAGGACTGAAAAAAACAGGGGGGTTTGATGATGAGTATTAAAATGGCTGCTTTAACACCACATCCACCACTAATTATCCCTGATATCGGTGGAAGTGACATTAAGCGTGTTCAGGATACTGTGGACAGCCTCAGGGAAATTTCCGGGGAGATTGTAAGTAAAGATCCTGATGTGCTGGTTACAATCAGTCCTCACGGTCAGGTTTTTCGTGATGGAGTTAGTATTCTGGATTTTGATTCAGTACACGGTGATTTTGGGGATTTTGGGGCCCCTGGTGTTTCCTTTCAGGAAGAAATAGATCATGAACTTACCAGTTATATAATTGAGGAGGCAGAAGACAAAGAGTTTGATATTATTTCTCTGTCGGCCTCTTCCGGGCTGAGAAGTGGGTTCTCCGGTAGAAAGGGCAGGCAGGGAGAACTGGACCATGGGGTTATGGTGCCCCTGTATTATCTTAAAGAAGCCGGGCTAAAGGCACCACTTGTTCCCCTGAATATGGGTTTTCTGTCCTATAATAAGCTTTATGAGCTGGGATATATGATTCAGCAGGTACTGGCCGAAAAAGGATATGAAGCTGTTGTTTTGGCCAGTGGTGATTTGTCCCATAGACTGAAAAAAGGGGCTCCGGCCGGCTACAATCCCCGGGGAGCGGAATTTGACCAGCTGCTGATGGAGCTTTTAGGAGACGAAAAATATGCTGAGATTCTGGAGATTGATCAGGATTTAATTGAGGATGCGGGAGAGTGTGGACTGCGTCCCCTGGTAATTTTGCTGGGAATTATTAAAGATTTAAATTTTCATTCTGATGTTAAGTCCTATGAAGGACCGTTTGGTGTGGGTTATGGTGTTGTGGGTTTTTATGGGGAGGAATAAGAAATGGAAAAAGATAAAATACTTGGTCTGGCAGAAAGAGCCATAAAGGAGTATGTCAGGAAGGGAAGACAGCTTGTTCCTGATAATGAACTGCAGGAAGAATTATCTGAAAGCAGAGGAGTTTTTGTTTCTCTTAAAAAAAACGGCGAGCTGAGGGGCTGTATAGGTACTGTTGAACCAACTCAAAAAAATCTGGCTCAGGAGATAGTTAAAAATGCTGTAAGTGCGGCCGGGCATGATCCCCGTTTTTCTCCGGTGCGGCCGGAGGAAGTTTCTGATCTTGAGATTTCTGTTGATATTCTGGGAGAGCCGGAGAATGTTTCCGGTCTGGAGGATCTTGATCCGGAAAATTATGGTGTGATAGTTAAAAAAGGTCACCGTTCCGGTCTGCTGCTTCCTGACCTGGATGGTGTTGATACTCCTGAGAAGCAGGTTGATATTGCCTGTAAAAAAGCAGGTATTAACTGGGGGCCGGATGTGGAGCTAAAAAGGTTTACGGTAAAGAGGTATCAATAAGTCATGGAAAAAGCTATGTTTTATAAGAAAAAAAATGGGCAGCAGGTTCAGTGTCAGCTATGCCCCCATAACTGTGTAATTAAAGAGGGTTCAGTGGGAATCTGTCGGGCTCGAAAGAATGAACAGGGAGATCTTTACAGCTTAAATTATGGAGAAATCAGTTCTTCCGGTGTGGACCCGGTGGAGAAAAAGCCTCTTTATCATTTTTATCCGGGTTCATCTATTATGTCTGTGGGCACCTGGGGCTGTAATTTTGCCTGTCCATTCTGTCAGAATTGGCGTATCAGTCAGGAGAACCCTCCCGTAAGAGAAATGTCTCCCTCACAGGTGGTTGATTTGGCCCTTAAGAAAAACTGCAGGGGTATTGCTTATACTTATTCTGAGCCGCTTATCTGGTATGAATTTGTGAAGGATACTGCAGAACTGGCAGGAGAGCAGGGTCTTAAGAATATTCTGGTAACCAATGGTTATATTAATCTAGAACCATTAAAGGAGCTGTTACCTCTGATCGATGCCGCCAATGTTGACCTGAAATCGGCGGCTGATAGGTTTTATCTGGATTACTGTCAGGGGCAGAGAAAGCCAGTGCTGGAAAGCATAAAATTAATGTATACCCGGATACATCTGGAGATAACAACCCTGGTTATAACTGATTTGAATGATAATTCCCGGGAGATGGAAGAATTATTTGCCTGGATTGTCGATGAGCTGGGGCCGGAAGTTCCTCTGCATCTTTCCCGTTACTATCCCGCCTATAAGCTTGACAAACAGCAAACCTCTCTTTCCATGATGAAATATTTATACAGCCGGGCTGCTGAATATCTTCAGTATGTATATCTGGGAAATACCGGTTTGCGTGAATTTAATGTTACCAGCTGTCCTAACTGTGGTGCTGAAATAATTGACAGAAGTGGTTACCGGGTAATCAAAAGTATTGAAAAAAACTCCTGCACGGAATGTGGGCAGGAAATTGCGGGAGAATTTTAATAGTTTGTTTCCTTCAGATAAAATTACCAAAGAGTTAAGATTTTATTCGGGAAACCGTTCATTAATTACAGAGATCCGGTAAACAGCTAATTCAAATATTAAGGGGAATAAGCACCAGGATAAGCACCAGATAGTATGTTTGCTCCTTTGCGGTGCTTTGATAAACAACATATAAAAATATTCAAGCAGTGATTCGGTGAATAACTGATGAAAAGTTTAATCCTTAATTTATTGGAGCTAAAAATTATTGGAGCTATTTTTTAAAAATGATCTAAAAAAATGGGAATCTGAAAAAGAAGTCCCAGCCAAAAATCAAGCCGGAAAACAGGGTGTAATATACTGCGGCAAAAAGGCCGGGTAAAAAAAGTGATCTTTCTGCTTTTTGATAGAGGTAGATGACTATGATTCCGAACAGAAAATTAATTATAAGATTTTCTCCACCAAGATCAAAAATAATCAAAGGATAAAAAAGGGCAGCCATTATTATTGACAGCAGAAAAGGAAGTTTCAGATTGAATAGTTCAAAAACAACATTATTGAGAATAAATTGTTCACTGAATCCAATCAGCAGGGCGGGCGGAAATATTAACAGCAGTCCTCCGAGATGGGTAAGGAGGGTATCCCGGTTTTCCAGTGAAAATAGGGGATTAAATGAGCTGGTCTGCTGGGTAGAAAAAGAAAGTGGCAGATATATGAATAACAGAACCAGAATAAAAAACATCAGGCTTACATTAAATGCCGGGGCAAGATCTTTTAGCAGATCTTTAATACTTAAGCCCAGTTCTTTGAAACCGGTATCATAAAGAGATATTAAGTAAAATATTAGTAAGCCCAGAAAGATAAACCTACCAGCGGCCTTAAACAGCAGATGGAAATAACCTTCCAGAAAAGGAGTATATCGAAAATTTATATTGAGCAGCTCTGATGGCAGCAGATTTAGTACTGCCCAGAATAGAAAGATTATAAGAAAATCTCTAAATTTGAATTTTTTTATGTATTTTTTGTTTCTTTTATTTGTTGGAAACATTGGGTTATCACCTTTATGTATTATACATGGTTATCCTGCAAAAGTGCTGTATTAAGATTTTTCAATTTATGATTGCTTTCATTACAGCAATGTTATTTATAAAATTAAATAAAATTGACTTTTTTTCAGTACAGCCCTGTATTAAAGTATCGCTTTTTTATTAATTCTATAATTATTTTTATAATCCTTTTTTATATTACCGAATTCTAATTGAGAAAGCCTCGTCCTTGAATAAGGGCGGGGATGAATCAATTTCTTGACCTCACTACAAACATTTGTTTGCATAGTTGTATTAATTATGGTATAATATAGTAAATTAATATAATAACAGAAAGGTGGTGAAAGCGTGGATAAAACCTATATTATACCTGTTCCCCAAAAACAACAATCTCAGGCTCGTAATTTAT
>PWDW01000002.1 GCA_003553225.1 Halanaerobiaceae bacterium | reverse complement strand
TGACCAAAAAACCACCAAAATCCGGTATCCGGTTATATATATTATTCACCTTCTTTTTCCACCAGTTCTGAACACTTTCTTTCAGGGGATCAGCGGTTCCTATCTCATCATCTTCACAGGGACTGGCAAAATTAATGCTGATATATACCTTCAAACCATATTTTCGAAATACAGTGTTTAGTTTTTCCACCATATTCAATTTATCATCGAGCAGATCAGAGGCTGCCCTGCTGACATTTACATTATTAATTACAATTCCGTTTATACCCACCGAACCCAGCAGGCGGGCGTAATCATGCCATCGGTCCTCATTTTCTTTCAGCTCATTATTTTCATAAAAAATCGATTTACCAGCATAACCCCTTTCAATACTGCCATCCAGATTATCCCAGTGATTTATAATCCGCAGCTTATTATCCGGATTCTCCAGCAGATTTAGTTTTCTTAGCTCTCTTTTTTCCTGCAGCAGACGAAAAAAATGAAACACTCCATAAAGAAGCCCCCGGTAAGTCTTAGCGGTAATAACCAATCCTTCTTTAGGACCAGAGTCATAATGTTTTATCAAAAATCCATCCCGGTTAATTTCTTCTCTTTCCTGAACAGTTAGGCCTTCCCGGATTAAATCCCGGGAATCTAAAATATCAGCAAGAATAAACCCGGAACAGGCTGGATCTCCACTGTGGGGCACAACTTTTTCACCGATAAGTTTATAGAAACCGGTTTTTAACTCTGCAATAATTGACTTTACTATCTCCTCTTCAGCAGAGTCTGTTCCCCCTTTGTTTTTCGGTACAATAATGTTTTCCAGCCATTTTTTATACCTGCCCAGATATTCATCTTCAATTTCATAATATTTAAGCCAGCATTTATAATCTGAATTAATTTCTTCTTTTTTAAACATGATCTTACCTCCTCAAACATAATCTATGAACCAAAACCAGTATTTAATAAAGCTTCAGGAAGCATATTTCTGCCAGATCAAGAATCATATCGATGTTGATAAATCTGCTGCCAGAATCCAAAATAATAATTTCCAGTAAATCCTCTAATAAATCATTTTATTTATTATTTTTACATATAGCCTCCCAAAGACCTGATAAATAGGCTGCTCCCAGAGCTCTATCATAAAGTCCATAGCCTGGCCTCCCCTGTTCTCCCCAGATCATCCGGCCGTGATCTGGCCTCACATATCCCTGGAAATCAATATCATGATAAGCTTTCATTATCTCATATATATCCAGATCACCTTCAGAAGAAGGATGAGCTGTTTCCACAAATTTTTCTGGCCCCGTGTATTTTAAATTACGGATATGAGCAAAATGAATACGCTTTCGGGATCCAAAGTAATGAATCATCTCCGGTATGTTGTTTTCAGGATTGGCCCCCAGAGAGCCGCTGCACAGTGTCAGGCCATTGTATTCACTATCTACCAGATTAATTATTCTCTGCAAATTTTGTTTTCCCACGGCAATTCGCGGAATCCCAAAAACATCCCAGGGGGGATCAGCAGGATGAATAGCCATTTTGACATTTTCTTGTTCACAGACCGGAATAATTTTTTGCAAAAAATATTTCAAATTTACAAATAGTTGTTCTTCATCAACCACTTTATATTTTTCCAGCAAATTTTCCAGCTCATTCAGGCGCTCTGGCTCCCAGCCCGGTAATGAAAAACCCTGTGCACCTTCCTCATATTCCTCAATCAAATACAGAGGATTAACCCGATCCACTTTTTTACCATCATAGGACATAACCCTGGAACCATCTGCCAGTTCTTCCTGTAGATCTGAACGCAGCCAGTCAAAAACAGGCATGAAATTATAACAGATCACCTTAATACCAAATTTACTTAAATTTTTAATGGTTTGAATATAATTTTCTATATACTGGTCTCTATTTTCAGAACCAAGCTTAATGCTTTCATGAATATTTACACTTTCTATAACTTCTAATCTCAGTTTGTGCTCATTAACCCTTTTTTTCAGCTTATGAATTCTTTGTTTGGGCCATACGGCACCCGCTGGGATATCAGACAAAAAACCAGCAATACCCTCAACCTGAGGTATCTGGGCAATTTCTTTCAAGCTAATACTGTCATCATGCTCACCAAACCAGCGAAATATCATTTTCATTAAATATCACCTGCTGAAAAAATTTTCTATTTTTATTCAAGTACTTATTAGGGTATATTATTTATTATCAGGACATTTGTCCTCCCCTACTCAATTCTACACTTTTTGTACCAAATATATGGGGAGGACAAATGTAATGTTTGCTAATGTGGACTATTTATACTGTTAAAGACCGGATAAATGTCCTCATTTAATATATTTAATTTCTCCTAAATTTCTGTTGAATTCAGATCTTAAACTCTCTAACCGGCTTTATAAAAAACCCTTGACAATTAGCCAAATACCATTTTCCATTTACATTATGAAAAATTAACTCAAATAATGTATAAACTTATTCTTCTTCTCCATACAGAAATCCGGGATTGACATGAACCAGAACTTCTTCTGTTTCCGGCATCTCCTCACATAATTTTTGTTTTACTTCTACCGCAATCTGGTGTCCTTTTAGAACTGTAAGGCTGTAGTCAACCAGGATCTTAAGGTCAATAAACAAATCCCCCCCACTGTAATGAGCTTTTAGTTCAGTAATTTCTACCACCCCATCCACAGTATTAGCAATTCTTTTTATCTCATCAAGTTTTTTTTGATCCGGAGAAACGGTTAATAAACTGGTTACAGCCTTTTGGATGATTTTCCAGCCCACCCGCAAAATCAAAAGTGAAACCACAGCTCCCGCAGCAGGATCCAGAATTGGATATCCCAGATAGGAACCCATTATTCCGGCAGCAGCCGCCAGTGAAGAAACAGCATCACTTCTATGATGCCAGGCATCAGCCTTTAAAGACTGATTATTGGTCTCTTTGCCAATTCGATAACTGTATCTAAACATAATCTCTTTTAAAATTATAGAAAACACAGCAGCCCAAAAACCAAAAAGGCCCAGAATCTCATACTCTCCTGATATAATAGTCATCACAGAATTATAGGCCAGAAGACCACCGGTCATAATCAAAATCAAACCAAGCATCATAGCCGCCAGAGGCTCGGCCTGTCCGTGTCCATATTGATGTTTTGCATCCGGAGGTCTATTGGCGACATACAGAGCTACCAGAACACCGGTAGTAGACACTATATCCGAAAATGAATGAAACCCATCAGCCACCAGGGCACTGCTGCCCACAATTAAACCCACACTAATTTTAAGAGCAGCCAAAAATAAATTCCCGGCAATCATTAAATATGATACTTTTTTCCCTTTTTTAAAACGCTGGGCCTGTTCCATGCTGGGTTGTCCTCCTCAAACAAAAATAAAAACAGGAAAACACAGATAATTATTGAATTATATATTTAGGATTAGATAATTATTAGATGTATAATATTTAGATCTATACCTGAAATAAATATAAACAAAAATACATATAAACAAACAACTAAACGTAGAAAAAACAGATAAAAAAATTATAATTGGGAGCTGATAACCATGGAACTATATCCCCTTAAATTTAAACCTGTATATAAGGAAAAAATATGGGGAGGAGAAAAAATAAAATCATATTTCAACAAGAATATTTCCGGCAGCAGTATCGGCGAAAGCTGGGAAATATCAGCTCATCCACATGGGATTAGCACAGTATTAGATGGCCCTCTAGCTGAAAAAAAATTGACAGATATTTTTTCAAATTTCAAGAGTGAAATACTGGGAAAGCTTGCAGAGAAAAATAATTATCAAAAATTCCCTCTGCTGTTAAAAATTTTAGATGCCAGCAAAAAGTTATCTGTACAGGTACATCCTGATAATAGTTTCGCTCTTCAAAATGAAGGTGAACCCGGTAAAACAGAAATGTGGTATATCCTGGATGCCGAACCAGAAGCCCAGCTTGTTTATGGTTTAAAACCTGAAACCAGCCGAAAAAAAATGAAACAGGCCATACAGGAAGGGACACTGGAAAAATATCTCAACCGGGTACCGGTTAAGCCCGGAGACTGCTTTTTTATACCCCCGGGCACAATTCACGCTCTGGAAGAAGGGATTCTGCTGGTGGAGATTCAGCAGAGCTCAGACACCACCTACCGTGTTTATGATTGGAATCGTAAAGGGCAGAACGGCAAACCAAGAGAACTGCATATAGAAAAAGCACTGCAGGTAACCAGCTATTCTGCAGAGCTGAATACAAAATCAAACACTGAATTTATCATAAATACTGCTGATTACACTGGTGAATTTCTGGCGGCCTGTCCCTATTTTGCGACTGAAAAAATCCAAATCCACAATAACTACCATATTCATCCTGCAGGAGAAAGATTTTATACTCTTATGGTGCTTGAAGGAACGGGAACCCTGATTTATAAAAACAAAAAGTATACAATTACAAAAGGAGATAGTTTACTTTTGCCGGCTTTTCTGGACCGGATTCAAATCACAGGAGAATTAACCTTCCTAAAATCATTTATTCCAGATGATAAAATACAAATAATAAACACACTGCAGAAAGAAGGCTTCACCGAACAACAAATAAAAGAACTCCCGGGAATAAGGAGCTGGGAGTCATTTTAGGCTAGCAAAAGAAAACAATAAATTAAATCCCACCGCTAAAGCAATAGGGCTGTGGGGTTTTTACTTTATTTTTTCATTTCTTTCCAGATAGCTCTGGGCCATATCGGCAAACTGATCACTAATATGTTCCAGATCTTCCAGTGATTCCAAAAAGATAATTCCGGCATTGGGATCACAGGTACCCTCATTTAATCTCTTCATATGTTCATTTCGGTGTTTGCGCTGCAGCTTATCCATAACCTCTTCCCCTTCCAGCAGTTCCGGAGTAAACTCTTCCGGATTTTCGGAAACCACCATTTTAATTGAAGTTTCCAGAAGGTTTTCAATATAATCAAACATCTTCTCCAGCTCCTCAATAGCCTGAGAAGAAAACTGGATATTCTGTTCCCGGCGCATCTCAGCAAATTCAGCCAGGGCATCAGCATCATCACCTATGTTTTCAATATCATCAATGATAGCAAAATACATATCAATAGTCTGAATATCTTCTTCAGAGAGAGAGTAATGGGGAATTCTGGTCAAAAACTGCAGCAGGTCTGATTCTATCTCATTTAGAATCTCCTCTTTATGGCGCACCGAAGAAACTTTATCCATGTCAAGCTCTAAAAAAGCTTTTCTGGCTTCCAGAACCATATCCCGGGCTATTTCATGCATCCGCCCCAGTTCTTTTTTAACCTGATCAATTGCAACTCCTGGAGTTTCCAGCATTCTGTCGTCAATATATACCAGACCTCTTTTGACCTGAATCTCTTTAGCCGGCATTATTTTATTAACCACCTTAACCAAAAAACCAACAAAAGGCAGCCAGATTATGGTATTAAGAACATTGAAAAAGGTATGTGTATTGGCCAGCAGTCGGTTAATACTATCTATCTCTCCAAATCCAAGACTCCGGCTAATAAGATGTAAAAAAGATTCAACATAACCTACAAATCCGGGGATCATATAAATAAAACCCAGCATTATTCCCGATCCTAAAACATTGAATATAAAGTGACCCAGGGCCGCTCTTTTGGCCGCCCAGTTGGCCCCCAGGCTGGAAAGAACCGCAGTTAATGTTGTTCCAATATTTCCACCCAGTAATATAGGAAAACCGGCCTCAAAATTAACAATACCCGCCGAAACCAGACTCACCAAAATGGCAAAAGTAGCCGTACTGCTCTGCACAATAAGAGTTATGAAAACACCAATTACAACTCCCAGAATTGGGTAAGCAGAAAATCTGGTCATCCACTCCACAAATATAACAGAATCTCTTAGAGGATAAACTGTCTCCTGCATAATATTTAAGCCTAAAAATAGAATACCAAAACCTAAAAGAATCTGGCCCATATATTGGATTTTCTGTTTACCGCTGAAAATAAGAGTAAACCGACCTATTGCAATCGCATGAAAGGCATAGGCCCCTAAGTCAAAAGAAACCATCTGAGCGGTAACTGTAGTTCCTATATTGGCACCCATAATCACTCCAACCGACTGTACCAGAGTCATCAGACCGGCATTAACAAAACCTACTACCATAACCGTGGTAGCACTGCTGCTTTGAAGTATAGCCGTCACCCCGGTCCCTACCAGAACACCCTTAATGGGTTTATCTGTCAATACAGCCAAAAAACGCCGGAGCCTTTTGCCGGCAATTTTTTGTAAACCCTCACCCATCTGCTTCATACCATATATGAATAGGCCCAGGCCACCCAGAAACTGCATTATCATACTAATCGAAATCAATTACATCTCTCCTTCCCCGGTAAAACAAACCCCAAAAACATTTAAAAACCAATAAGCCGCTTCTTATATACTTATTGGTATAAATTATATTTAGATTATTCCAATTCTGGTTTCATTTTCTTTATCTATTAATTCAACATTATCGGTTAACAGATCGGCATAACTGTAGGCCAGTCTACGTGGTTCATCTTCCTCCACTTTGATGATGAAAACATTGGCATGAGTTTTTTCGATAATACCTTCTTTGTTGACAGATTTTCTGCGGCCCCGGCTGGCACTAACCTGAACCCGGTGCCCAACAAAAGAATTAACCTTATTTCGGATTTTCTGAAGAACATCTGAACTCATGCACACCACAACCCCCTGTTGTTACTTTCTAAACTATTTTGTATATCTATCAGCCACACTGGAAGCGGCATAGGACTCAGGTTTAATCAATGCCTCATACCCATTACCTACTACCATACCAATAACTTCCCTGATAATCTCATTGGTGGGCCCTTTTTCTCCAACATCAACATGAATTTCAATATCCAGAGTCTCGGTAAGCTCTCTATCTTCTGCAAAAACTGCAGTCAATTTACTGGCAACATCAAGACTGCGGGAAACTTCATAAAAAATTCGCTGTTTCATGCTAACATTAAGCCCATCATTTTCTTTATGATAAAAGAATCTTCCTCCCCGGCCAACCCTATAAATTACAATGGCACTGACAAAAATTACATCCTGAGATCGGGGATGAGAATCAGTTCCCACAATTAATTTATACCTGCTCTCCGGTTCCTGATAGATAAACCTGCGGATAGTATCATAAACCCGATCAATATTCATAGCTCCGTCTGTTGGACTGATAAATTTCATATTAAGTCACTTCTTTCTTTACATTTTGCAGCAATTTGTCACTAAAAGCTGCAATTTCTGCCACAGACAATTTTTCTCCTCGTATTTTTGGATCCAGACCACATCTTTCAAGGGTCCTGGTAATTTTATTTTTATTGATATTTAAAACCGATCCTTTATATATAGAATTTTTTAAAGTTTTTCTGCGCTGCTGGAATATAGATTTTACCACTTTAAAGAAAAAATCTTCATTCTGAACTTTAACAGGTTTTTCTTTATAGGGATGAATAACAAGAACACTTGAAGTAACCTCGGGTCGGGGAATAAATACGGTGGGGGGAACTTCATGTACTATTTCCGGCCGACCATAATACTGAACCGCCACAGAAAGTGAACCATATTTCTTAGAACCGGGAGCTGAAACAATTCTTTCCGCAACTTCTTTCTGCATTAAAAACACCATACGGGAAAAATAGAATGTTGATTCCAAAAAATTCATCATAATTGGAGAAGTAATATAATAGGGTAGATTGGCAGCTATTTTTATTTTATCATATAAATGCTCTTTTTGCTTTAAACATGATATCCAGTCCCATTCAAGAATATCAGCATTGATTATCTCCAGCCGGGAACAATCAGAAAAGAAATCATGAAGCACCTCAGCTAATTTTTTGTCTTTTTCTACAGCTATCAAGTGTCCTTCCTTTATTTCTGACAAAAGCAGCTGGGTCAAACTTCCGATACCCGGGCCAATCTCCAGCACCAGATCCTTAGTTCCAATCTGGGCCACATCCACAATTATATCTAAAATATTCCGGTCCACCAGCATATTCTGGCCCATACTTTTTGTAAGGTGTATGTCATATTTTTTCAGTATTTTTCTGGTCACAGAAGGCCGGGCAATAATCTCTTCCATATATGATAATAATTTCATCCTCTTTCTTCTAATGATAAAAATAATTTATTCTGAAACTAATTTTAACATATAAAATAAAAATCTGCAAAATTATCTGCTTAACCAAAACCGGTCAGGAGAGTTTGACCATTCCTTTTTTCAAGCCCATGATTACCGCCTGGGTCCTATCATTAACATTCATTTTGTGTAAAATATTGCTGACATGATTTTTTACAGTTTTTTCACTAATATAAAGTTCTTCGGCCAGCTCTCTATTGCTCATTCCCCGGGCTAAAAGTTCCAGTACCTGCTGTTCACGGTCACTTAAATCTTCAATTTCATCTGTCTTGTGTATTTTATGTTCTACTTCCTCTTCAATCCGGGAGGGAAAAACCTTATCCCCCTGCAGCACCCTCAAAATTGATTCTTTTAGTTCATCGGGTTTAACATCTTTCTGTAAAAACCCCTCTGCTCCAGCCTTTATTACTTCATAAACATATTCTTCCTCTTCATGAATGGTTAGGATTAGGATTTTAATATTAGGACTAATTTCTTTGATCTTTCTAATAGCATCAATACCATTCATCCGGGGCATATTCAAATCGAGCAGGACCAGATCGGGAAAATGATCCCGAACCATAGACACAGTCTGTAAACCATCTGCAGCTTCAGAAATCACCGTCATATTTTCAAACATATCCACCAGTTTACAGATACCTTCTCTGACAAGTTCATGGTCATCTGCAATTAATATTTCAATTTTTTCAGCCATTATTTTCCATCTCCCGTTCTTATTCTTTAATTGATTTTAATGGTAGAACAGCCTCAATAACTGTACCCGCTCCTGGAGAAGAGTCTACAATTAATTCACCATCCAGCATCTCACAGCGTTCTCTCATGCTTATCAGGCCAAATTTACCATCATCAATATCTTCCAGGAGAAATCCTTTACCATCATCTTTGATAATAATAGAAATATAATTACTTTTAAATTCCAGTAAAACTTCACCCCTCACCGCTTCTGCATGATTTTTTATATTATTTAATGCCTCCTGAATTAACCGAAAAATTGTGATTTGGTAATAATCATCCAGGCTTTTTTGCTCACCATTTATTTTAAAATCTACGGTAAATTCGGTCTCCCGGGAAAACTTATCAATATATCTTTTAAGGGTGGGTACAATTCCCAGATCATCCAGAGACATAGGACGAAGATCATAGATAATCTTGCGCACCTCACTAACACTGCTGTTGACTATTTCCTTTAGGTCATTTATTTCTGCTCTGGCCTGCTCAAGATCTTTATCAATCATTCTGCTGACCAGTTCAAACCTGAAATTAAGATTGGCCAGAGATTGAGCCGGTCCATCATGAATCTCCCGGGCAACCCTTTTTCTTTCTTCTTCCTGAGCCTGTATTACTTTCATGGCCATCTCATTTTTCTTTTTTCGATCCTCAAAATGGGTACTTAAATTATCAAGTTCTCCTTTTAAATAGTCTTTAACCAGACTTACTCTGGATACAATATCTTCAGCTTTTTCTGCCGTAATTTTAATTTCAGACAAATGTTCCTGCAGTTTTCTTCTCCTCTGCTTTAACTTTTCCTCTTTTTTTTCCAGACATTCTGTTTCCTCGGATATCTTCAATAAATTTTTATAAATCCGGGGCAGAGACTCTTTATCACCGTATATATTCTCTTTTTGATTGTCCTCTTTATTTTTTTCTTTATTTTTTTCTTTATTTTTTTCTTTAAGATACTGTTTTTTCTGGTTGAGGTCATCTTTTTTTGCGTTCTTTTCATTAGTAATTTTTTTGATTTTTCGGTTTATCATCTTTATTTTATTTTCTATTTCAATAACTCTATTACGGGCAGATTCATATATCTGGAAAATATCTTTCCGGCTGTTTTCAAGTGTTTCCACCGAATTTCCCATTATCTCTTCCATCTGCTGGATTTTTTCGTTTTTCATAATAATACTCCCTGTATAAAAATAAAATAAAAAGGTTTAAAAAAGTTCAGATATGTTATAATGGCTCAAAAACTGTCCGTAAAAGAATAACTATAAATTAATTTCTATACAAAATCTGCAATACCTCCTTTTACAGTAAAAATATTTGCCCTGTTATCCTGAATAATTTAAGCAATAAATATACAGCAGAAATTAAAAAAGAAAAAACAAAGAAAAGAGGATACCTGCAGCAAACAGATATCCCGGATAAAAAGTTAATATATCCTTTTTAGAACCCACTAATTAAATATCCCGGTCATACATAATAATGGTTATCCTGCAAAAAGTGTTGTATTGAGATTTTTCAATTTATAATTGCTTTCATGACAGCAATGTTATTTTAAGATTAAATTAAATTGACTTTTTGCAGTGCAGCCAATAATTAATTAATCAATACCTGATGTTCCCATTGTTTCTACAACTTTACTCTGGTTTATTATAAACACTATTAT
>PWDW01000076.1 GCA_003553225.1 Halanaerobiaceae bacterium | reverse complement strand
CTCCGCCCTGGCGGTATCACGTTCATCCCGAAGAGCTGCTATCTCATCCTCCAGCTTTTCAATTTGGGCCAGCTTTGCTTCACTTTGCTCTTCTTTTTCAGCCAGCTCTTCTCTTAGAGCAAATTTTTCCTGCTGTAGATCACTCAGCTCAGTATTAATAGAAGTTAATTCTTCTTGTAGTTCTTCTTTATCAGCCCGGGTTTCTCTTAAATTTACATAATAATATCCCCCCAAAAACAATACCAGCAGCAGCAAAACAATAATACCTGTAAAAATTTTGTTATCTTTTGCCTTTTGGGTTAATGAAGTATGCCCTCCTTTATTATTAATATTGATCCCCCCCTGTTTTATTTATAAATTTATATAATTTGAATAATTTGAATTTATTCTGCTATTTCACTGTAAACATCACATAAAGCCTGATAGCTTTTTTTGAAAACTGGAAAAAATTCACGGTATTTTTCTACCCTGCTTTTTTCAGGGGTGATTTTATCCTGAATTTTGTTAATTTCTTTTACAGTGTCATAGCCACCAAAAATACCGGCTCCAATACCACCAGCAACTGCTGCTCCCAGAGAGGTTGCTTCTTCCAGAATACAGGGTTTTAAAACAGTTTTATTATAAATATCCGCCATTATTTTACACCAGGTTTGACTTTTAGCTCCTCCACCAATTACTCTGATTTTTTTGAAAGTTTGATTTTTCTCAATTATATCACAGATAATTTTCAAGTTAAAGGTTACCCCTTCCATTACAGACCTGATTATATCACTGCGGTCATGTTTCATAGAAAGACCAATAAAAGCCCCTCTGGCTTCGGGATTCCAGTGGGGAGATCTTTCACCCATTAAATAGGGTAGAAAAATTAAATTATGAGCTGTGGGCTCAGATTTTTCAACCTGCAGATTCATTAAATCATAACTATCAATTTCCAGTTTTTTACCCAGCTCTTTTTCTTCAATACAAATATTATCCCTCAACCAGCTGTAAGAGGCTCCTGCACTCTGCATAGTCCCACAGGGAATAAATTTATCAGGATCCATGTGAATCCAGTTAAAAGTTTTGTGGTCAGCATCCAGAACCGGTTTTTGAGATGACATAGCAATCCAGGATGAGGATCCAATATAATTATAGGCACTGCCCTCTTCTATTACCCCGGCTCCAACCGTAGCACAGGCTCCATCTCCGGCTCCTATAACAACCGGTGTACCTGCCTCTAGACCGATCTCGTCAGCAACACAAGAGCTAATTTCTCCTATGATCTTTGAAGAAGGCCTCACTTCCGGCAGCTTAGATCTGTGTATTTCTGCTTTTTCAATAATTTCCTGGGACCAGCTCCTGTCATTTAAATCAAAAAGATTCATGCCCGAAGCATCTGAATAATCAGTAACAAATTCACCGGTTAATTTGCAGACAATAAAATCTTTGGCATGTAAAAATCTATGGGTATTCTTATATATCTGAGGTTCATTTTCTTTAACCCACATAATTTTTGCCAGAGAATATGTAGAACTAATTCTGTGCCCCGTAATGTTATAAACCTTGTCCATACCCAAAAGATCATTCAATACTTCTGCCTGCTGAACACTTCTCTGATCAGCCCAGATAATAGAATTCCTGAGAGGGATTCCCTCTCTATCAACCGGCAAACAGCCCATCATCTGACCACTAAAACTAATTACAGCCACCTGGTTTTTATCAATCTTACTATTGGCCACAAGTTCTTTTGTTGATTTACAGACCGCCCTCCACCAGTCGGCAGGATTCTGTTCAACCTGGTTTTTTTCTGAATAATGGGTCTCATATTCCGATAAGCAGCTGTTGAGCAGCTGACCATGTTCATTATAAAGAGTCGCTTTATTTCCGGTAGTACCCAGGTCATGAGCTAGAATAAATTTACTCATAGATATCCTCCTCTTTGCAAAGTTTTTTTAATTATATGATACCTCAACATTTTAATATGTATTGATTATCATTCACCTATTTTCAGAAAACAACTTTTTTTAATGAAAATTTTGTTAACAGCCTATTGCAGTTTACCACCCATTAAGAATCGAATTGAGAAGATTTAATTTTCAAATTATAATTAAAATAATTATCAGGTCACAGAACTTTTAACATATAAAATGATAAATATAGTGCCAATAATTTTCCCGGAAAAGAGTATAATCCAGTCCCACATAAAAAAGGGCATTGGGGTGAGCAAAAGATAGGACATAATGAGAAAAGAAAGGCCATAAAATTCAAGAGATGATACTAAATAGAATCTTCTGTATAAAACTCCTTTATTATTATTTTTAGCAGCTCTGTAATATTCCATTGAACAGTAAACAAATACTCCCACCCAGGCAGCTCCCAGCACAATAATCATCAAAATTCCCAGAATCACCTGATAAAATGCCAGTACATCTCCCCCTCTCTCCCTGTACCCGGCCCCCAAAAGCCTATCCCCAACCAGAGTTAGAAACTGCATAATTATATATGAGCCCAGCAGTATATTAAACAGGGCCAACAGGGAAGCCAGAATCTTATCTGCTGTAATTTTCTCCCACATAATATACCAGCTCCGGAAATGTTCCAAATTATTTTAGAACATTTTTCCTTCCTACATCGCCCATTAAATTCACAATATCCCCTGCTGATACTAATGAAATAACTGAAAATATTTTAAATCAAGAATAAAGAATTAACAGCTATCTATTTTTTTCCAGATCCCACAGGCCGGTAGCAGGATTTGCTACATAATATATATCTTCTGCATCCAGGTTGTTCAAACCGGGCTTAAGCTTCTGGATATCATATTTATTCATTAGCTCATTTAGAGGAGTGTAGGAAAAATTAACATTCTGTATTTCTTCAGCAGAGAGATGTTCAGACCCAAAAGTAACCTTAAAACGCCCATTGGAAGATCCATGAATCAGGTGGGCGGCCACCGAAAGATTTGCCCGCAGTTCTTCATTTTCTTCAACAAGTTCGATAACCCTCTCTCGACCAACATAACCATATTTGCGAATTAATGTATCTATCTTTTTGTCTTCCCCAAACTGTTTTAGGCCGGGAGCAATAATAATTATTTCCCCATCATCAGAGATAATTTTTCGGGTACGGTATATAGCCTTACAACCCAGCCAGGTACTTTTGAATTCTTCTTCATCAAGAAATACAACTATTTTATCTACCGGGTTTTCTAACCAGGTAATATTTTGTTCCCGGCTTAATTTAGCAGCTTTTTTATAAGTCTTTTTATCATTGCCGAAATATAAACCTTTAATATCGGTTAATCCAGTCTCCGGATTTATATCTGTAGAATTCACTGTCAGCAGATAAACTAAGGGTATATCCGGCAAAAAGTTCTCATCAGCATAATTATATAGTTCTCTAACCGGAGAAAAAGCCCTGCCCAGAAGTCTTTCCATTCCATAAACAGCACCCACATAATGTGATTTATTAATAATATCTTCTCCTCCACAGCCCACAAAAACATTCTTATTAAAATTGGCCATACCTACAACCTCATGAGGCAGGACCTGTCCAACAGAAATAATAAGATCATAGCTTTCATCAAGGAGCCTTTTATTAATATTAACCTCAATGGGAAAATTCACCTTTCCTTCTGCAGCCTGTTCAACAAAATCTCCGGGAATTGTGCCTATATTTACAGTATCTTCCCTCCATTTATGAATAATAAAATTTTCACGGGGTATATCAGAGCCAAACATATCCTCAATCTCTTTTTCGGTCATTGGATTATGGGTGCCCAGAGCCGGCATAATATCAATATTAATTTCTTTTTTTGCTTTTTTAAAAATAGCATATAAAAAAGCAGTTAGTAAACCGGTACCTGAATGTTTCCTTGTAATATCAGGAGGTAACAGCAGAACATCGGAAATACTTTTCATATCCAGCTCAGCTGTATAATCCTGAACTATATTTTTAACAATTGGGTCATCAATCCTTTTTTGCTCCGTGAATTCATTGGCCACATTAATATCTTTCATTACCATCACCCCGTTTTTTGATTATATACCATCTAAAATCATATTAATATTTCTAAGTATTAATCAGATATACCATAGACCTCATCATCAATACTTAACTGGTAAACCTGTTTTTTTCGTCCAATGTTATCAATTAGTTTTAGGTCTTCTGCAGACATGTCCCAATCATATATTTTGATATTTTGTCGGATGTGTTCTTTTGTTGATGATTTGGGAATAGGAATTATCTTTTTGGCAAGCTCCCATTTTAAAACTATCTGAGCCGGAGTCTTATCATATTTGGTGGATAATTGAATAATTGTTTTATCGGACAGAACTTCTGTCCGGGCCAGGGGAGCAGCAGCGGTCAGCACAATATCATTATCCAGACAGTAATCTAAAAGCTTATTCTGATTCCACCAGGGATGAAATTCCACCTGGTTAACCGTCAGGGGCAGGGGACTGATTTTTTGGGCAATTTTAAGCTGATACAGACTGAAATTGCTGACTCCAATACTTTTTACCAGGTTTTTTTCATAAAGACTGTTCATAGCCCACAAAGTTTCCCGGAGTGAAATAGCCGGATTAGGCCAGTGTATTAAATAAAGATCCAGATAGGAAGTATTTAATTTTTCTAAAGATTTTTTGCAGGAATTAATAACATTTTCATAATTTAAATTAGAGGGTAATACTTTTGAGGTAAGGAAAAGTTTACTGCGGTCATAATTTTTCAGAACCTCACCTATTTCAGATTCATTACTGTACCCCTCAGCAGTATCAATATGGTTATATCCAGCTTCAAGGGCCTCTTCTACAGACTGGCGAACAGTTTTTCCCGCTAAATTCCAGGTTCCAAAACCAATTTCCGGAATTTTTTCACCATTTTTTAACTTTCTGTCTTTAATTTTCATCCTCATATCCTCCTTGAAAAAATGTTTTCTTCCTCAACAGGTGGTTTTCATTACAGCCCACTCTTCTCCAGAAAATAGAAAAATATTAAAATCGCACCCAAAAGTGGTATGATTATTTTCCAGGGACTAATTGAATACTTTTCGGGAAAGGTCAGAGCTTTAAATTCACCCCGGGAAAGAAAGCTTCTAAGGGCTGGATATATATTGGCAAAAATAGCCGAGCCCCCAATCATCCCTAAAATTCCTGGTATCAGAGCATCAAGATTTCCCTGTCCGGCCGCACCAGCCGCCGTCCCCGGACAGTAACCCAGAAGAGCAAACCCAATTCCAAAAAGCAGCCCCCCGGTAACTGATTTAAAAACAGATCCTGATTTAGGAGCAAGTTCAGCTAGATTTGCATTTTTTAAAATATAAATACCAACCATACCAACAGCTGCAGCCGTCAGCATGATTTTGAGAACTGTAAAATCTTCCAGAACCAGCTGTCCAATAATAACATTATATCTGGTAGCCCCACCTTTTTGGAGCAGAAAACCAAAGATAATACCGGTGAACAGCCCTTTGATTAAATTAGCTTTTTTTTCTGCAGTCATGAAATCCACTCTCCTTTCCTTCCTCTTTTCTGAGCTCGGTTATATTCATCCTAAAATTTAATCTATTTTTCAGGTCTGCCTGCTAGAATATTAACAGGGCAGTAATAACTCCTCCTATAAAGAAGCTCACCGCGGCCAGCCAGCTGCTTATGGCCAGCTGCAAAGTTCCACTTATCCCGTGTCCACTGGTACATCCTCCGGCAAATCTTGAACCAAAACCCAGAAAAACTCCTCCTACAAGAGAAGAAAATATCCGTCCCGTATAAGTGGTATTTAATATAGAACTAAATTCGGTTTCGGGTAGAAAACTAATAGAAAATTCACCGGACAGTACAGCAGAAATAAAGCTTCCAATAAAAATACCAACCACCAGCATCCACTGCCAGTCAATACGGCTGACAATTTTTTCATAATAAGGTTTCTGACTAATATCCACTTTTAAAAATTTCTTTTCGAGCATACCAGCTGTCCGAGCATAACTGGTCGATGTTCCCAGTGCCTTACGGGAAAACATAAAAGAAAACCAGCTCAGGATTCCGATAGCTGCTCCAATGACATATGGTGACCAGGTTGATAAAGTTAACAGATCCATCACAGCTCATCAGCTCCTTTCTGAAATTATTCTGGTTCAATAATTGCTTTTTTGCCTGACTTTACAATACAGCACTCTGATATTTACAAAAAACAAAAATCTGCTTTCATCTCAATTCCCGATAAATCTTAAATTATAAGAAAAATTTTCTGTTATCTATTGTATATCTGATTTTCATTATATTTTCATTATACTTTCATTATACTGCTTTTCAAATCAGAACCATGTATAATAATCTTAAACCTGAATCAGCTAATCTTTGAAAATAAAAGAATGCAGATTTAATTTGAGTTCCACTATCAAAAGAAAAGCCAGTATTATGAAAACAAACTGAAAAATCATATTTATATAGGCTTTTGGAGGGGTATAACTATAAGTTACTATTAATCCGGTAATATAAATATCAAGATAAATCAAAAAGAAAACAAGCCGGTATTTATCAAAAAGTTCAGAAATATAATATGAGATAATGGCAGCTGAAAATCCGGAAAAAAATGTGGCCAGCACCAGCCTACCTACCGCAGAAAGCGGAATCCCTCCCCCTCCATAATATAATATCAGCAGGGGAATACTGCTTAATGTAAAACAAATATTAATTACAAAAAACAATAAGACCCGGCCAGAAATAACTGTCATACTGCTGTATTTTTCTTCTTTATATGCTTCATCAACTGAATCAAAACCAAAATATTCCCTGTAGTATAATATTATTGAATTTATCAAAGCAATCATGATAAGAACCACATAGGGATAAATATGAGCCAGATGAGGTCTTTCAAAGGAAAGAGTTTCCCCGGCCAGAAGAACAAACAGAAAATAAGCAGGGATGATAATAAATAATATATGCAGTATCCACAGGGCCGGTTTTTTTATAATCATATCAAATTCACTGTTAACTACTGTCAATATTCTTCTTGTTTTTTCCATATAAATCCTTCCTTCATTATTCTGGCTGTTAGCTTTTTGCTTTTTTTGAAAAAATTCAGCTAATCTTATACCTCAGGTCTACACAGTATTTCCTTGATTTTAGTATCAAAAATATTGTCTGAATGGGACGGTTTTATTACTGCAGCAGTATCAGCTCCCCTTCCGGTCCCTCCTACGGCTATGACCGGCTTACCATATTCAATGAGACCGGCATCAAGAGCCATAACTGCTATTTCCACACAGACCTTTAGACCCTGGCCAAACATTCTGAAGGTATTGGCCATAATTTCTGGAGGATATAAACCACCGTATTCTTTTCTCAAAGAACGATCTACACCTGCCAGCAGATGAGTTCCAGTATATATTTTCACACCCCGTTTTTGTAATTTTTGGCGGGTCTCCTGTCCCATCTCATCAATACCTGGTTCTCTAAATCCAATCTGGTGAGTAACACAAATAATTTTATGATCCTCAATTTTATTTTGCTCTAAAAGCTTCTCGGCAGTATCTCCCTCATTGGAAGCAACAACCAGCTGCTCTATATTTTTATCTAAAGCAGCACTAACGGCCTCCCGGACAGTAGCACCTGTATTTTCCCTTCCCGGTTTATCCCAGAACATATTTTTCCCCCTTTATTATTGATTTTATAATAACTCTTTATACATATATAATATTATATATCTTTCTCTTATCTCTTTCTCTTACTCATTATTATAAATTAATTTTAAAACAAAACAAAGTAAATAGCTGACATTTTGCTGCTGAAGTAATAGCACCCGATTATCGGGTGCTATTATAATTATAGACCTGCCTTAATAATAAATATAAGCAAAGTCCCCTATTTTACACTTTTTGTTTTAAAAAGATCAATAAACCTCCGTTCTGGTAAAATATCTCCGATAATTCTTATTTAAAACTTTACCTTCTAAAATTTCCAGTTTACCCTGTAGTTTAATATCTGCTGAAGAACTGCCTACCAGGATGTTTATATCACCTGACTCAATTATTAAATCCATATTTTCATCATAAAAAGCCAGCTGTTCTGAGCTTAAATTAAATTTGACTTTCCTGCTCTCTTCAGGGTTCAGATGAACACGTTTAAACCCACACAGTTCCTTTAAAGGGCGGGTCCTTTGAGCATAGGGATCATTAACATAAAGCTGCACAATTTCTTCTCCGGCAGTATCTCCGGTATTTTTAACCTCAACTTCTACTTCAAATTCTGAAGAGCCAGTGATTTTTTGGGGGGAGATAACAAGATTTTCATAAGAAAAAGAAGTATAACTGAGACCATACCCAAAAGGATAAAGAGGACGATTATCACCAAAAACATAATCCCGAAAATGTGAGACCGGTTTTCTATTATAATTAATGGGCAGCTGACCGGTATTTTTGGGAATAGAAACCGGAAGTTTTCCCCCGGGGTTATAATCACCAAAAAGAACATCAGCAGCTGCATTACCACCTTCTTCTCCTGGCAGCCAGGCTTCAATGATGGCAGGAATATTTTTATCAGCCCATTCTACCGATAAAGGACGACCATTAACAAGTATTAAAACAACAGGGGTTCCGGTTTGATATATCGCTTCCAGCAGCTCCTGCTGCAGTCCGGGTAGCTCTAAATCAGTACGATCATGATGTTCTCCTGTGGTATCAGAAGTCTCGGTCATCTCAGAAGTAAATGATACTTCAGTAAAATCAACAGAATCATTTTCATGCTCCTCTTCTTCTCCACCCATACCTGACAAACCTGATTTGCCGCCCAGAACTACAACAGCAAGTTCAGATTTTTCAGCTGCAGTTATGGCTGCTTCAAAATTCTTATCATTTTCTCCCATGATGGAACAACCCTGTACATATTTGATATCACATTGATCATTCAGCTTATTTTCAATTCCTTCTTTGATACTTACAATTTTAATGGTCTCCTCTTCACTATCAACATGAGCACTATAAGCATAATCGCCCAGAAGGTTTCTTGTGCTGTCAGCACTGGGTCCAATAAGTGCCAGAGATTCAATATCCTTGTCTAATGGAAGAATATCTTCTTCATTTTTAAGAAGCACCATTGATTTACGGGCTGCCTCCCGGGATAGTTCCCTCTGATCAGCTGTTTCAAATACTTCATTAACACTATTTTTGTCCACAAAAGGATCCTCAAAAAGTCCCAGCCGAAACTTCATCTCCAGATGACGGCTGACCGCCTCATCTATAACCGCCAAAGAAAGTTCTCCCCCTTCAACAGCCTGATGCAGCAGTTCACCATAACAGGATATTTCTGGAAGTTCAACATCCAGCCCCGCTTCCAGAGCTTTAACCCCGGCTTCCTGAAGGTTTTCGGCAACTTTATGTTCAGTATAGAGCATATCAATACTAAAATAATCAGAAACCACAATACCCTTAAATTCCCATTCTCCACGCAGTATATCTGTAAGTAATTTCCGGGAAGAGGCACAGGGAGTACCGTCTACATCATGATAAGCATTCATTATTGAACCGGCATGTGTCTTTCTAATAACCGCTTCATAGGGGAAAAGAAAGTGTTCTCTAAACTCTCTTTCCGAAAAATTAACCGGAGCATGATTACGGCCTCCTTCACAGAAGCCGTGACCGGCAAAGTGTTTTAGAGTCGCACAAATCCCCTCACTTAATTTTTCACCCTGCAGGCCTTTAACATAGGCATTAGCCATTTCTGCTACCAGATACTGATCCTCACCAAAGGTTTCTTCAATCCTTCCCCAGCGGGGATCACGTGCTACATCTGCCAGAGGTGAAAGTGCCAGACTGGCTCCCATTGACCGCATCTGTTTTCTTATTTCATCTGTAATCTGTTCCATAAGCTCCGGAGACCAGCTGCTGGCCATTCCTATGGACTGAGGATATGTAGTTCCACCTTTACCCATATATCCGCTGAGACATTCTTCATGAATAATAGCTGGAATTCCCAGACGGGTGTTTTCCAGAAGATATCTTTGCACTTCATTGGAAGCTTCGGCCGCTTTTTCCGGGGGTAATGCACTGGCTCCCGCAATCCGCGAAATTTGTCCTATACCGTTTTTTAAGTGCTGATCGGCTTTCTTCTCTGATAAATCTCCTTCCCGGAGAATTCTTTCCGGTCCCAGTGAACCTAATTGGGCTATTTTCTCTTCTAAAGTCATTCGGGACAGTAAATCCTCAACACGTTTGCTAATGGGTAATGTGGAATCGAGATATTTTTTTTGGTCTGCTTTTTCTTTTTCCATTTAATATTCCCCCTGATTAAATTATTAATAAATATATCATTTTTATAAGCCTGACAGCATTATCTGATCCTGACTTCACCCTGAAATTATGTATACAAATATTTGTCAAAATAACCTGATAAGATATTTAAAACAAAAAAATTTGTTGATTTCTAAACATAGTCCGGCATAATTTTTTTAAAAAACAATATAATCATAATCATATTTTGATCATATTTTTATAATAATGTTTTTATAAACTGCAGACCTGCATATATCGGTGGATTTTTTTTATTATATCACAACAGCAAAAAAATACAATACTTTCTATCTT
>PWDW01000139.1 GCA_003553225.1 Halanaerobiaceae bacterium | reverse complement strand
ATCAGCAGGACCGGTAATTTTTTCATCACCTACTCTTAATTTGATGAAATTGTGACCACCCCGTATTCTGGACATATAATCTTTTGTAGAAAACAGATTAAATTCCATTCGAAATAAAGCCTTTCCCAGTATGCTAAAAGTAGTTTTAAGTCCCTGACCTGCTTCTCCTCCTATAAGTATGTTTATTTTCATATTTTTCTCCTTTCTTTAATCTTTTTTGTTGTCCTGGAAAATTATATGTCTATTATCTGTCTATAAAGTAAATTAAATTTTTTGAAAGAAATTTTAACAAGATTAATAACTACTATTATCAAACAACCATCATATTTATAAAACTTATTGAAAATTTTTTGATAAAAAATATATGATTTATATAGATTATATAATAAAAATCCCGAATAATCAAAATTTATAATTTGAAATTAACAGTTATTTTTTAATATTTTTATTAAGTAAAGAAAGATTTTGTTACTATGGTCAAAACATTTTATTATATGTTATATATATTCATTATTCACTTATATTTTATCTACTTTTTTAATACAAATCTAATGAAAAATACTTGTAATAAAAAAATGTACATGTTATAATCTCACTAGAAAAGAGATCAAGGTTTATCTCTTTTCTTAAAATAGCTGGTTTCCCTGCTGCCAGCTTTAGCCCATTATTGGGCTATTATTCCCCTGAAGTATATTCTATTACCCGGCCCCTGGGGCCGGGTCTTTTTTTGATCTTTTTTAGAATATTGATGCTTTATACAATTCGTTATTATCTTATTTTGAATATTTTAAAGTAAGAAAATATCTTGAATTACAGAAAATAGACCATGCTATCTTCCGTTTTTCTGATAACAAAAAAATAATAATGGGAAAAGCAATTATTTCTTCCAGCTCTAAAGCAAATAAAAAAATAAACTAATGATATATTTGTTAAATATTTGATTTGACAAATTATAAATAAAATTATATTATTTAATTGAAAACCATTACATCGGTTCTTTTGGCTCCCAGGGGTTGATTTTATGTCTAATATTAAAGATGTAGCTGAAAAGGCAGATGTTTCTACAGCAACGGTCTCTCGTGTTTTAAACAACCCTCATACTGTAAAAAATGAAACCAAAAAAAGAGTACAAAAAGCCATCCAGGAGATTGATTATCAACCAAATATGCTGGGCAGAAACCTGAGACGTTCTTCTACCCGGATGGTTATGATTCTTCTTGAAAATGTATCTAATCCGTTCTATTCCCGAGTAATAAGAGGTATTGAACAGATTGCACTTGAAAATGATTATTATATTGTAATCTGCAATAACAATTCAGATCCCGCCCAGGAGAACACATATTTAAATCTACTGAGGAGTAAAGTTCTGGATGGGGTTATTATGATGAAACCGGAATTAAGCAAAAAAAAATTACAGGAATTAGGATCTAGATTTGCCGTAGTTCAGTGCTGTGAGTATATAGATGATCTGGATATACCTTTTGTATCAATAAATAATAAAAAAGCTGCCTATTCAGCTGTAAAACATCTGCTCGATCAGGGACATCAAAATATCGGGTTTATTTCCGGGGGACAGAATGTACCTTCAGCCCAACAGAGAAAAAAAGGCTATAAATATGCTCTTCAGGAATCAGGAATTACAATTAAACAAAAATATATAAAAAATGGAACCTATGGTTACAAAGGGGGGATGGAAAAAACGAGGGAACTTTTATCTTTAAAAGAAAAACCGACGGCAATATTTGCTATATCAGATATTACGGCTATAGGAGCTATCAAAACCATTCGCGAGTATAATTTAAAAATTCCTGATGAAATTGCTGTAGTTGGATTTGATAATACAAGTATTTCACGAATGTATAATCCAGAATTAACCACTATTGCCCAGCCCCGTAAAGAAATGGGCCAAAAAGCTATGCAGCTTTTAATTGATATTATTCAACATAATGAAATAAAAAATAAAAATATTTTTTTAGATCATAAATTAATTATCCGTGAATCAAGCAAAAACTAAAAATTAGGGGGAGTAAGTAAAATGAGTAAAAAATTGAAAGTTGGTATTATTGGATGTGGAGGTATCGCCAATGGAAAACATATGCCCGCTATAAAAAAAATCAAAGAAACAGAAATGGTAGCCTTTTGTGATATAATTAAAAAGCGAGCTAAAAAAGCTGCTAAAGAATATGGAACAAAAAATGCAAAAGTATATGAAGACTATAAAAAGCTGCTGCAGGATGAAAGTATTGATACTGTACATGTTCTTACCCCAAATGATAGTCATGCCCCAATTACTGTTGCTGCTTTGGATGCAGGTAAAGATGTAATGTGTGAAAAACCAATGGCTAAAACAGCTGCCGGTGCAAAAAAAATGGTAAATGCAGCCAAAAAGACAGGAAATATTTTAACTATTGGTTATCAAAATCGCTATCGCCCAGATTCACAATATTTACATAAATGCTGCCGGGATGGTGAACTGGGAGATATATACTTTGCCAAAGCTCATGCTATTCGTAGAACGGCTGTACCTACCTGGGGTGTATTTATTGATGAAGAAGCCCAGGGTGGTGGGCCTCTTATTGATATTGGAACCCATGCTCTAGACCTAACATTATGGATGATGGATAATTATAACCCTCAATATGTTGTGGGCTCAACCTTTAGAAAACTTGCAGAAAATGAAGAAAAATCAAAAGCAAACTCCTTTGGTCCCTGGGATACTGATGAATTTACTGTCGAAGATTCTGCTTTTGGTTTTATTGTCATGGAGGATGGAGCAAATATCATTCTTGAATCCAGCTGGGCTCTGAACACACTTGATACTGGAGAAGCACAAACCACCCTCTGTGGCACTGAAGGGGGCGCTGATATGCGTGATGGTCTAAGAATTAACGGACAAAGACATGGTAAACACTATAAAGAAATGCCCCAGTTAGGACCCGGAGGGGTAGATTTTTATGAAGGTGAAGAAGAAAAACCAGCTGATATAGGAGCCCAAACATTCTACAATGCTGTTATAAATGGTAAAGAATTAGTTGTTAAACCTGAACAGGCACTTGTGGTAACAGAAATCCTGGAAGCTATTTATGAATCTGCAGAAAAGGAAGAACCTGTCTACTTCAATTAGGACATTAACCTGGGTTAAACATCGATTTAAAATAATTTAAAATATTTATTTTCAATACAATTATATTTCTAATTGTAATACATTTTAATAATGATTAACAAAAAATATACAATCAAATATTTTAAACTATAAAAACTGGAGGTTGCAATTAAATGAATTATAATGTTGGTATTGTTGGTTGTGGTAGAATTTTTCCCATGCATGCAGTTCCTGTATCTGATAGGAAAGATACAAATATAGCAGCAGTTTGTGATATAAAGGAAGATAAGGCCAAAGAAAAAGCAAAAGAATTTAACTGCAGCTGGTACACTGACTATGAAACAATGATTCAAAAAGAAGATCTTGATACAGTACATGTCTGTACCCCTCACCATCTACATGCTCCTATTACCATACTGGCAGCAGAAAATGGAATTAATATTCTAACTGAAAAACCTATGTCCATAAAAGAAAAAAATGCTGTCCAAATGATAGAAACAGCCGAAGAAAATGATGTAACCCTGGGAGTTATATTTCAAAACAGATATAATCCCGGTTCTCTGGCAGTAAAAAACAATTTAGATAATGGAGCTCTGGGAGAAATTAAAGCCGGAAAGCTTTTTTTAACCTGGCAGAGAACTGATGAATATTATTCTGAAAGTGACTGGAAGGGTACCTGGGAAAAAGAAGGTGGGGGAGTTATAATTGATCAGGCTATTCACACCATGGATCTTATGCGCTGGTTTATGGATGATGAAGTCAAATCAGTTGAGGCCAGTATTGCTACCCGATATCATGACTTAATTGAAGTGGAGGACATGGCAGAGGGTATAATTGAATTTAACAGTGGTGTAATGGCCAGCTTTTATACAATGAACTTTTATTCATATGATGCTCCTATTGAAGTTGAACTGGACTGTGAAAATGGACAGGCCCGTTTAAAAAATGATACTGCTGAAATTGAATTCAATAATGGCAGAAAAATTATTGCCACCCGAAATCCAAAAGAAAGTTTCAATTATGGAGATGTGGAAAGTTACTGGGGGGTAAGTCACATAAAACAAATAAACAATTATTATGATGCTCTAAAAAACGATGAACAACCTGACATAACGGGCAAAAAAGCCTTTAAAACACAGCAGATGATCTGTGCTATTTATGAATCAGGTAAAACAGATAAAAAAGTTAAAATAAATGACAAATAAAAACCTGAGATATCAGTTTCAATAATAATGTAAATTTAATTTAAATATCAATATTTAATAACAGCCGGCTGCAGCTTAACAACTCAGGTCGGCTGTTTTTAATTAAACCCGTACTTTTCACGCAGAGCCTGACTAACACAGCCGGGAACTATATCACTTACATCCCCTCCAAATTGAGCAACTTCTTTAACTACACTGGAGCTTAAAAAAGCATATTTAGTATCGGTCATAAAAAATATTGTTTCTATATCTTCATCAAGCTGTTTATTCATTGAGGCCATTTGAAATTCTCCTTCAAAATCAGATACAGCTCTTAAACCTCTAATCAGGGCACTGGCATTTTGTGATTTTACATATTTCATAGTTAAACCACAGAAAGAATCAATTTCAATATTATTATCTGAAAGATTTTTTACGGATTGACGAAGTAAATCTTCTCTTTCTTTCCTTGAAAATAAAGGATCTTTATTGGGATTAATAAAAACAGAAACAACAAGTTCATCAAAAACTGAAGCTGCTCTTGTAATAATATCCAGATGCCCATTGGTTACAGGATCAAAACTACCCGGGTACACAACTCTAGTTTTCATTTTTTTCCTCCTTTAGTCCTAATATATGAATTCCGGAATCACCATAAGTTCTTTCTTTAATTACATTTAACCTATCCGGACAGGAAATTTGCTGTCTTTTGCTGTGTTCCACAACAATAATTCCCTTCTCGGCAATTATTTCATTTTTTAAAATAGAATTAAGTATTAACAGAATATTCTCTTTTTCATAAGGGGGATCCATAAAAACAAGATCCCATTTTTCATTATTTTTTTCTAAAAAATTATTAACATCATCTTTAATTACTTTAGACCGGTCTTTAAATCCACAGAGATTAATATTTTTTTTGATTATTTTACAGTTAGCTTTATTATGTTCTACAAATGTAAAATGTTTGGCTCCCCTGCTGAGGGCTTCCAGGCCCAATCCCCCAAAACCTGCAAAAAGATCCAGCCCCCGGCATTCTATAACAAAAGAACCAAGCATATTAAATATAGCTTCTTTAACCCGATCCTGAGTTGGCCGGGTATCAGTTTTTTTGTCTGAAAATAATTTTTGTCCCTTTGCTGTTCCTGTAATAATTCGCAATTTTTATACTCTCCCCCGGATATATACTAAAAATAATATATTTAATATATATTTTAATTACTATATTTCCTGTATAATTTACTCATCTTATCAAATAGAGTTTTTGCTCAGACGGATAAAAACTTATTGTTATATTTTAACTTCAAGTTTATGTATTTCCTCATATAATAAAGGAAATTCAGTTTCAAGTTTACTTTGTTTAATAATATCCTGGGCATCTTTGCGAGCTTTATTTAATATTTTTTGATCCTTAATTAAACTGGCCACCTTCAGATCAGGCATACCGTGCTGCTCTGTTCCAAAAAATTCACCCGGGCCCCTTATTTTAAGATCAGCTTCAGCAATTTCGAAACCATCATCTGTTTTTGTAAATACTTCAAGCCGGCTCCGGGCATCTTCAGTTGTAGGTTCTGCTACTACAATACAGTAGGACTGCTGTTTACCTCTTCCAACTCTTCCTCGCAGCTGATGAAGCTGTGCTAAGCCAAAACGCTGTGCATCTTCAATAACCATTACCGAAGCATTGGATACATCAACACCCACTTCAATTACCGTAGTTGAAACCAGGACATCAATATTACCCTGATGAAAATCTTTCATTTTCTGTTTTTTCTCATCAGCACTAAGCTGACTGTGTAAAATAGATACATTAAAATTATTTAAATATTTATCTGTTAGTTCTTTTTTGGTTTCTTCTGCTGATAATGCCGATATATCTTCCGAAGGTTCAATTAAAGGACAGACCACAAAAGCCTGGTGCCCGCTTTTAAGCTGTTTTCTTACAAAATTATAAACTGCAGCTCGTGATTTTTTCCTGTACCACATTGTCTTAACCGGTTTACGGCCCGGAGGCATTTCGTCTATTAGAGAAACATCAAGATCACCATAAAATGTAAGTGCTAACGAACGAGGAATGGGAGTCGCTGTCATAATCAGCAAATCGGGATTTCCACTTTTTCTTTTTAATGAATATCTCTGTTCAACCCCAAAACGATGCTGTTCATCAATAACTACAAGCCCCACATTGCTGTAGGAGATTCCCTCCTGAAATAAAGCATGTGTACCTATAATTAGATCACTTTCCTTTGAAGATATTTTTTCTTTAATTTTTTTGCTCTGTGTGGATGATAAACTGCCAACTAAAAGTGTAATATTAAAGTCTAATTTTTTTAACATTTCACTTAATCTTATATAATGCTGTTCGGCCAGAATTTCTGTCGGAGCCATAATAACGCCCTGATAACCATTGGCCATGGTCTCTATAAGGGCCAGAACGGCAACCAGGGTTTTACCCGAGCCAACATCTCCCTGCAGTAAACGCTGCATTGGAATATTTTTTTCCATATCTGTTTTTATTTCCTGCCAGCTTCTTTTCTGGGCATCGGTCATATCAAATGGAAGAGAATTAATAAAAGAATTAATAATTTCTCCCGGATCATGATGGATGGTGCCCTGTTTCTTTAAAGCACCCTGTTTTCTATTTAAAACAAGCAGCTGCAGCAAAAAGAGTTCTTCATATGCTAATCTCTGATGAGCTTTAATATATTGTTTTCTATCTTCTGGAAAATGAAGTCCTTTTAGTGCTTCTGTTAACTTCAAAAAATTATATTTTTTTCTAATAAAGGAAGGTAAAATATCTTCTAACAGGTTAGCATACTGATTAAGAGCAGTAAAAATTATTTTTCTTACTCTTTTCTGGGTCAGCCCGGAAGTAAGTGAATAAAGAGGAGTAATTCGCTTCAAATGTATATATTCAGTTTTCTCTGCTGATTCATAAACAGGATTGTTTATATCTTTTTTATTATATTTATAGCTTTTATTATTTAAACTTCCATATAAATAAAAGTAGTCGCCATTTTTAAATTTGTTTTTCAAATAATTTTGATTAAACCAGACACCATCGATAGTTCCCGTATCATCAGAAAAAGTTACTCTCAGAACTGAAAGGTTTTTTCTGATGTTTTGAATCTTTTTTTCAATTACCCGGCCTTTAATTACTGCCTCCGAGCCGGGACAAAAATTTTTTATTTTTTTAACTTCTCTCCGGTCTTCATACTCCCGGGGAAAATAATATAGAAGATCCCGTAAATTTTCAATATCAAGTCGAGAAAATTTTTCAGCCCTTTTGGGGCCAACACCTTTTATATACTGAATATCCTGGGGAATATTTTCTTTCATCAGGGAAGAAAATCTCCTTTTAAAATGACAGAGCTGTAGACCAGAGGGCCAACATGGCTGCCAATTACGGGCCCCAGTTTTGTTTCAAATACAGTTGTTTCAGCTGATCTCTGTTCTGCTAAATTATATATTTCGGACCGAAACTTCTCATATACTTCTCCGGCCTGGCCATTCATCATGCCCAGCCAAACTTTTTCTGAACTTGAGCTAATCTCATCACTAACCAGATCGATCATTTTTTTTCTGGTTCTGGTTTGACCCCGGATTTTAGAATGGGGTATTATCTCTCCTGTTTTGGTTGTTAATTCCAATATAGGGTTAAAGTTTAAAATTGAACCAACAAAAGCCTGGGCACTCCCAATCCTTCCCCCCTCTTTAAGATAAGTCAATTCACCAACAGTAAAATAGATTTTCATATTATCTCTGGCTTTTTTAACTCCATTAATTATATCTTCAAAACTGGCTCCCTGTTTTCTTAATTTGGCAGCCACAATGACCTGAAGTCCAATACCCAGTGAGGCTGCTCGTGAATCAATTAATTGAATCTCAACTCCGGAAACCTCTCTTTTGGCCAATCGGGCAGAATCAAGGGTCCCGCTTAATTCATCGGCAAGATGTATGGATACTATTTTTTCATATTTGCTGCTTAAAGTCTCATATTTTTTAATAAATTCCCCGGCAGAAGGCTGTGAAGTACTGGGTAAGTTTTCTGCATTTCTCTGTCTTTCATAAAATTCATCTCCACTTAAATCTTCCCTATCTTTATATGTTTCTCCATCAATATGAACATTTAGGGGCACTATTTCGATACCATACTCCTCTACTAAATCAGATGGTAAATCACAGGTACTATCAGTTACAATACCTATCTCCATAATTAACACTCCCCTGCTTTATTTTTTAAAATATTTCAGACAAAAAAGATTAAAGTTTTTATCTTACTCCAGAGAGATTATATACGAATATATAGGCTGACCACCCTTATATACTTCAATCTCAGGTACAGAATATTCTTTCAGAGATTCTTTTATATTAAGGGCATGTTCCCGATCTGTGTTTTCACCAAAATATATGGTAACCAGTTCTTCACCTTCATATTTTTTCTCAAATATTTCCAGAATAACATCTACATAATTTTCTCCACAGCAGAGAATATCATCATTATATACTCCTATTATATCTCCGGGTTTAATCTCAAAACCATTTATTTTTGATTCTTTAACTGCTTCTGTTATTTGTATTGTTTTTAAATCTTCAATTTCTTTTTCCATTTTATCTTTGAGTTCAAACAAATCAATATCCTCATCAAATACCATCAGGGAAGCAATTGCTTCAGGAATAGAAGTTGTGGACAAAACTGCCGTTTTTTTATCTACCAGAGAAGCTGCCTGTTCTGCTGAAGAAACGATATTTTTATTATTGGGCAAAAGCATAATTTCCCGGGCCTTAATTTCCTTAATTGCTTTCACAAAATCGTTGGTACTGGGATTGTTAGTGTTACCTCCTGAAATTATTTTATCAACACCCAGCTCCTGTAAAATAGTTGAAAATCCTTCACCCTGGGCAACTGCAATAATACCCCGGGGTTTAATTTCTTTAACTTTATCCTTGTTTTTCTGAATATCACTTACTTCAGTAGCTTTAATATTGGGTTCAGTTTTTTTATCTGCCTGCAGCTGCATATTCTCTACAACAATATCTTTTATTGAACCCTGCTGAAGAGCATATTCAAGCACAATTCCCGGATGATTGGTATGAACATGAACTTTCACAGTTGATTCTGAGCCAACAACAATTAATGAATCTCCATAATTATTTAATTCTTCTCTAATTTTTTCAAGTACATTATTTGAACTATCTTCGATATCAATTAAAAGCTGTGTATCGTACATATAGGTTAATTCTTCTTCTTTTTCCGGTTTTTCTTTTTCCGGTTTTACTTCTTTCTGTAAAATTTCTTCATCAAATTCTATATCATCTTTATCCTGAAGGCCCCTTAACATTCCTTCCAGAATGATTACATATCCTTTTCCTCCTGCATCCACAACTCCTGCTTCTTTTAAAGCGGGAAGCTGTTCGGGAGTTTTTTCCAGAGCCTGTTTGGCAAATTCCAGAGTATTCTGAAGGGTATTAACAATATCCAGATTGTTTTCACTAGAAAGTTCAGCCCCCTCAGCGGCTTTACTGGCCACTGTTAATATAGTGCCCTCTACAGGTTTCATAACACCATTATAGGCCACTGAGGCTGCTCTCCGAAATGATTTTGCCAGCTGTTCAACATCTAAAATTTCATTTTCTTTATTTGCTTCAGAAAAGCCCCGAAGCAGCTGAGATAGAATAACCCCAGAATTACCCCGGGCACCCATTAAGGCCCCCCGGGCTATTTGTGATGTAATCTGATTTACTTTAGATAAAGATTTGCCGTCAAGATTATTCATAGCTTCCTTAAATGTATGATACATGTTTGTACCGGTATCTCCATCAGGAACCGGAAAAACATTAAGAGAATTGATGTGTGATTCACTCTCTTTTAAATACCACTGAGCCCCTCTTAGCATTGAAATAAGCATATAACCGTCTATTTGTTTTGGGTTTTGGTCTTTTGGTGAGTCATTTGTTTGGTTTTGTGGTTTTGATTCTTCATTAGCTTTCATTACCAACTCTCACTCCCTGAACATTTACATCAACTTTTTCTACTTCTACTCCCACACTGTCTTTGAGAGTATAAGTGACTTTATCTATAATATTCTGAGCAACTTCATGAATGTTTGTACCATATTCCACTATAATATTCAATTCCAGTTCGACTTTATCCTCACTCACTTTTACAGCCAGTCCTTTTGTTAAATTTTCCTGACCCAGTAATTCAGCCAGACCATCCTGCATATTACGGGAAGCCATACCTACAAGGCCATAACATTCCATGGCAGCCATGCCCGCAATCTGTCCAATAACTTCTTTGGCTATAGTAATCGAACCTTCTTCATTGGTCCACATTTTTTCCATAAAGACACCTCTTTCCTTCTATATTTGTTCTGTATCATATTCTATAACATTCATGGTTAATGTGCAAGAATACCAGCT
>PWDW01000266.1 GCA_003553225.1 Halanaerobiaceae bacterium | reverse complement strand
CAAAATATCTCTAACATACAGAAAGGGGTTTTTAAATGTATACCGAACACAAGGGAAAAAGTCTATCTATTATCAGTACAGGAGAACTGGAGTTTACTTCAGGTTTCTGGGCCAAAAGGGTCGGCCTGGTTCAAAAGGAGGTTATTTTCTACCAGTGGCAGGCTCTAAATGATGAGATACCGGGGGCTGAACCCAGCCATGCGGTGGAGAATTTCCGTATTGCCGCCGGCAGAAGTGATGAAGATTTTCAGGGTATGGTTTTTCAGGACAGTGACCTGGCCAAGTGGCTGGAGGCCGCTGCTTTTAGCCTGAATTCTGCTGACAACCCGGAACTGGAAGAAAAAATTGATGAAGTAGTTGATTTAATAGGTGAAGCTCAGCAGGAGAACGGCTATATCAACACCTATTTTACGGTCAAAGAACCGGACAAGAAATGGATTAACCTGCGGGACTGGCATGAACTTTACTGTGCCGGGCACCTGATTGAGGCTGCTGTGGCCTACTACCGGGCGACCGGAAAAGAAAAGTTTCTGAATATAATGTGTGATTTTGCGGACTTAATTGAAGAAAAATTTGGTCCAGCAGAAGATCAGATTCCTGGTTATCCGGGCCATGAAGAAATAGAGCTGGCCCTGGTGAAGCTGTTTCGGGTGACCGGGGAGAAAAAATATCTGGACTTAAGTAAGTTTTTTGTGGACCGGAGAGGCCAAAAACCAAATTATTTCCGGAAAGAGGCCAAAGAACGCGGTGCTGACCCGGATTACTGGGACCTTTTGGGTTATAAATATAATCAGGCCCACCTGCCGGTGAGAGAGCAAACAGAGGCTGTGGGTCACTCGGTAAGGGCCGTTTATCTGTATTCTGGAATGGCCGATCTGGCCCGGGAGACAGGTGATGAAGAGCTGAAAGAGGCCTGTCTAGAGCTGTGGGAGAACACGGTTAACCGGAGAATGTATATTACCGGGGGTATTGGTTCCAGTGGGTATGGTGAATCCTTTACCTTTGATTATGATCTGCCACCCGATACTTCCTATACCGAAACCTGTGCCTCCATTGGACTGGTATTTTGGGCCCGCCGGATGCTGGAGCTGGAAATGAAGAGTGAGTATGCTGATGTGATGGAGAAAGCTTTATATAACGGGGTTTTGAGTGGAATATCCCTGGATGGAGAAAAATATTTTTATGTTAACCCCCTGGAGGTATGGCCTGAGGCCTGCCGAAACAGACGCGATAAGGGGCATGTCAAACCCACCCGCCAGAAGTGGTTTGGCTGTGCCTGCTGTCCACCCAACATTGCCCGGCTGCTGGCTTCTCTGGGCGATTATGCATATTCTCAATCCGGAGACGGAATTTATGTCCATCTTTATGCTGACAGTAAGCTGGAGATTGACCACATGGGAACCAGACTGCAGCTGAACCAGAAAACAGATTATCCCTGGAATGGGAAAATAAAAATAGAAGTCAACCCTGAAACCAGAACCGATTTTACTCTGGCTCTGAGGGTGCCCGGCTGGGCAGAAGAGGTGGACCTTCAGATAAATGGAGAACAGAAAGCAGCTGAGGAATTCGAGGAAAGTGGTTACCTAAAGATCAGCCGCAAATGGACTCCCGGGGATACAGTGGAGCTTAACCTGCCCCTTGAGATTAAAAGGAAATATGCTCATCCAGAGCTAAGAGAACACTCCGGACAGGTGGCCCTGCAGCGGGGACCGGTTATTTACTGTCTGGAAGAGGTGGATAATGGTGCCAATCTGAGTGCGATCAGTCTGCCCCGAAATTCAGAGCTAATCGCCGAATATCAACCCGATCTGCTGGAAGGAGTAACCGTGATCAGGGGTCCGGCCCGGCGCAGTAAGTCCGGACCTGGTGAACAAAAAGAGGAGCTGTACCGGGATCAGCCGCCCCAAAAAGAAGAAATTGTGATTACCGCTGTCCCTTATTATGCCTGGGATAACCGGCAGCAGGGAGAAATGAGGGTCTGGATCGATGAACTGACCTTTGACAAAAAGAATCAACAGCAGCAGAATGCAGAAGTATCTGTGCTGGTTGATAATAATAAATAATAATGAACAGCCGGGGGGGTTTAAGATGATGTCTGCTGAAGCTCGGTATCAACTTTTGTTCTTTCGGCTGCCGGCAGGGCATAGGCAAAATAGGCTCCGATGATAGAAAAAACGGCACTCAGCACAAAGACTATAACATAACTACCCTGGTTGACAATTAAGCCGCCCAGGAAAGGAGCAATGGAAGCCGGGACTCTGACCAGCTGGAACAGACCGGCAAACAGAGTTCTCTCCCCCGAGTCAACAAGATCGATCATATAGTTCATAAAGGTCATCCAGGCCCCGGCCTGCATGATACCGATAGCCAAAAACACGGCCCAGAAGGAAAAGAGTATCAGCCGGGAGGACATGGACTGATTGATAGCCAGGGTCAACAGCGCCGGGACAGCGGCACTTACAGCATAAACTTTGATACCCTGTTCATGGCCCAGTTTGTCTCCCAGAATACCAAACAGAAAGGCCCCACCTATCCGACCCACTATCCTGAGGGAGACAAAACCTCCAACCTCGGCTTCTGCCAGGGAAAAAACATTTTCGGCATAGGTTATAAAAAAGGGCAGAGCAATGGTGCCCAGGGTACAGAAGAAAAGAGTCAGCATAGAACGGGAAAAAGCTTTATTTTTCTTAAAATAGGCGGGCAGTTTCCGGACCAGTTCCCGGGGACTGTCCGTTTTACTTGTACTGCTGGGTTTCTTCTCTCTGACCATCAGGAACATGATAATGGAAATGGTAAAAAAGAAAGCCCCGATAGAAATAATAACCCCGTAATTCTGGGGGAAACTCAGAAACTCCAGACCCATGATCCGGCTGATCAGCCGGCCGGCAAAAATAGCCAGTATCCCTGATGAAATCTGCATTACCGACATGAAACGGCCCCGTACATCATCGGAAATGGATTTACCAAAAAGATCGGACCAGGCGGTAAAAACCGCCCCATCTACAAACCAGAAGTTATACTGGATTATAAGAATCAGCAGAGCCCAGAAGGTAGGATGAGTCAGAGGTACAAAAATCAGCATCAGCCCCAAAAACCACAGAGAAAGCCGGCCAATGGAGGACACAGACACAATAAATTTTTTCTTATAGGTCAGTGACCGCCCGTAATTACCGGCCAGAATGGCGGTAAAGCCCATGCTGAAACCTGGAGCCATACCCAGCAGGCCGACCAGAATTGAGGAATCGGTAAAACGGTTCATCAGCAGGGGCAGAATGGTGCTGGTATCAAAAAATACGATACCGATACTAAAGCAGATACCTTCCATCATTAAAAGAAAGTAATTACGGTAGTGATTGTTTTTAAATAAATTCACGGAGATTCTCCTTTATTATGTAGAAAATAAATATATGATTATCCTGCATAAAGTGTTATTTTAAGATTTTTCAATTTATGATTGCTGTCATGACAGTAATGTTATTTCTTAAATTAAATAAAATTGACTTTTTGCAGTGCAACCATATATATGAATATAAATATTGAGAAGGTAGAGAGAATTAATATAGAGAAAAAATATAAAATAAAATATGTTTTAATATGTTTTAATAAGTATATTTCATATTTGATATATGTTTGTTATCTCTGATAACTCTAAAAATACTTTCTTAAATTATAAATTAAAGCAAATATAATTATATCAAATATTTGGGGAAACTCAACTTAATCTAAAAGCTCTATATTAACCGGGCATTTAATCATACAGGGCCCTTTTTTTATAGATAACTTTAAAATACTTTTTTTCTTATGGTGTTATGTTATAATAATAAACAAATAGAAATCAGTTAGCCTGTGCTAAAAATGAGGAAAAGGTTACATGAAAAAAGTAATAAAAGTAATAATTGATAATATGAATGGCAGGGAACAGCTGCAGGTGATAGTTATCAAAGCTCACAATGTAAAAATTAATCAATTAAAATCCAATAATCAAATAATCAAATAACCACATTACACATAATCACATAACCACAGGCTAATACTCATTATTTAATGATCATCTAACCAGCATTTTTATTTGGACATAATCTCTGAGGGAGGCTTCACTGTTATGAAAAGTTTGTTGTGTGGTCTTGATGTCGGAACTTCGGCGGTAAAAACTGTAATCTTTGACCGGCAGTTTAATCAGCTGCAGAGATTCAGCGGGGAATATGAGCTGTTAAATCGGGGCCAGAACCGGGCTGAACTGGACCCCCGGGAGGTGTTTTCACAAACTTTATCCGGGATACAGGATGCTGTCCGGTGGGCCAAAAAAAATGAGGGCCGGCTGGAATTCATAGCTTTCAGCTGTCAGCTCCATTCTTTGATTCTTCTGGATGAACAGGAGGAGCTGTTGACTGACTGTTTGATCTGGGCTGATACCCGGGCTATGAAGTATCATAAAAAGTTGACTGAGATTTATGACCGGTATGATTTATACCAAAAAACGGGGTGTCCGGCTCATGCCATGTATCCCCCGGCCAAGCTGTACTGGTATAAACAGGAAGAACCTGAGCTTTATCAGCGGGCTGAAAAGTTTGTTTCTCTTAAAGAATACATAATTAAAAAATTGACCGGCCGGCAGGTGGTCGATTTTTCTCTGGCCAGTGCTTCCGGATTTCTCAATCTGCATGACCGGGAGTGGGTGCCCGATTTTTTTTCACTTCTGGATCTGAGTGCCGACAATTTTTCTGAGATTAAAGACGGCCGGACCATACTTCAGCTTAATCAAAAATACAGCAAAAAAACAGGGGCTGATGTCCCCCTGGTTCTGGGCAGTGGAGATGGTCCCCTGGCCAATCTGGGGGCGGGAACTATCTCCTCCCGGGAGTTTGTGGCCACTATCGGCACCAGTGGAGCGGTTCGTGTTTTTGCCGACCGGCCTGTCCTTGATGACCAGCAGCGCACCTGGTGTTATTTTCTGGATAAAGATGTTTACCTGCCGGGGGGAGCCATCAACAATGGGGGTCTGGTCTTAAGCTGGCTGGAGGAAAACATGGCCCGACCGGAAGAAACGGGAGGGGAAACCCGGAATTTTTATGAAATTATTGATAATTACATGGCCCACACCGAGCCCGGAAGCCGGGGTCTTATCTTTCTGCCTTTCCTGGCCGGGGAGCGGGCTCCGGGGTGGAATCCGGATTCCCGGGGTCTGATTTTTGGCCTGGATCTGGATCACTCCTGGAAGGATGTGGCCCGGGCGGCAGTGGAGGGTGTAACCTTCCGGCTGAAGGCAATTACCGATGCCCTGGAAGACTTAACCGGTTCTACAGACCGGGTCCTGGTCAATGGAGGTTTTACCAACTCTGATCCCTGGCTGCAGATAACGGCCGATATTCTGAATAAAAAGATTATTGCTCCGGAGTGTCCCGATGCTTCGGCCCGGGGGGCGGCCCTGATGGGTGCTGTGGCCTGTGGTCTTCTGAATGATTATGATCAGGTTGAATTTGACCCCACAATTAAGGCCATCAAAGAGCCCAATCCGGATGTGGTCCCAAAATATGCCGACCTATATGAAAAACACTGCCGGATTTATGAGGCCAACCGGCCTTTTATGTCCGGGAATAAATAAGAGGGGATTTTTTTATATTTCAGGCAGGAATCAGAGCCGGATGCCAGAAATAATTAATAAGAATGTCAGTTTTTAAAATAGCAAAAAATAGCAGGTATTTTTTTGTTGAGGAATGTTAAATGAAGACAGCAAATTAAATTTAAATCTAGAATGATGAGGTGTTTGTGGTGCCGTATATTTTGTTTATAACCCTGGCTGGACTGTTAAGTGGAGTGCTTGGAACAGGTGGTGGAGGTCTGGCGGTAATTCTTCTGGACAAAATGTGGGATGATATCCTGGGTGTCCTGCTTGGTTTTTCGGCCGGAATCATGACCGTGGTAATTTTTCTGGATCTGATACCGGAGGCTTTAGAATATGGTTCTTTAGTTTCGGCTTTTGGGGGCCTTCTTTTGGGGGTCCTGCTGATCGCCCTGCTGGATATTAATTTTCCTCATCAGCATTTTTCACTGCACCGGGAAGGGCGCTCTGACCGGGGTAAGTATATTAAAACCGGTCTGCTGCTGAGTATCGGGATCGCCCTGCACAATATTCCGGAGGGAGTGGCCATTGGAGCCGGCTTTATGGCTTCGCGCAGTACGGGGCTGTCGCTGGCGGTATTAATTGCCCTCCATAATGTGCCTGAGGGTATGGCTGTGGCCACGGCCCTGGGGATTGCCGGCCTGAAAAGTCATTATATTCTGCTGATAACCATACTGGCCGGGGTACCCATGGGGCTTGGTGCTCTGGTGGGCGGTCTGCTGGGCGGTGTTTCGGACAATTTTCTTTCTGCGGCTCTGGGTTTTGCCGGAGGAGCCATGCTGTATATAGTTTATGATGAGCTTATTCCCGATTCCCACCGCAAAACAGAAGGCCATACCGCTATTATCGGAATTATTGCCGGAGTGATGGTCGGTATTATTCTGATTCATATTTTGCACTGATGTTTTGTTATTGGCTCCAAAAGCTGATAAAATTACATAAAGATGCTTCTAACCGGATGGTTGTTCTGATGTATCCGGGCTGTCTGTCAGAGAGTGAGTTCACCGGCAGGGTGGTGGGCTCTAAAAGGGGGAATCAGGGATGTTAGGGATGTTATTTGTTCCGGAAAAAAAGATAAGTTACCGGGTGCTGCAGCTGCTTAATTCAGCGGGTCTGCTGCTGGTAATTGTATTTCATTTTCTTTCAGTTTTTTTACCCTTTAATGAGCTTCGGTTTACAGAAGTAATGGCCAGATTTCATAATTTTTTTGTTCCGGCCCGGTTTACCTATCTGATCTGGATTCTTATATATACTATGCTGGGTGCTTTTGTTTACAATCAGCTGCAGGGTTTCTGGAACCCGGAGCAAAAAGAGCTGGTCTATGTCCGGAAACTGTCCTATTTGTTTTTTACCTCCTGTGTGCTGCAGGCTATGTGGTTTTTGGCCTGGCACTTTCTGGAGCTTGAGCTGGCGGTTGGTTTAAGGTTTCTTTTGCTGATTAATTTAATTTTTATTTATACCATTCTGCACCGCCAGGAGCATGGGGGAGAGAAATATTATTTTCTGACCCGGGCCGCCTTCAGCTTTTATGTGGGCTGGATAATTGTGGAGCTGGTGATTAACTTTAATGTGATGCTGGTCCAGAGAGGGGAGGGCTGGTTTGGGCTGCCGGAATCGATCTGGGTTATTGGGATCATGATTCTGATGGCAGTGGTGGTTATGGCTCAGGTAATCAACAGTGAAGATGCCCTGATGGGTCTGGCCGCCCTGTGGGCCTATTTTGGTATTCTAATGGCCCGGATGGCTGATGTGCCGCCCATTAGAGCCGGGCTGGCGGTTGTGGGTATCTCCATGATGATTATTGCGGCCGGGGTGGTCTGGGTGGCCCTGCGGAGTGAGCGGGTGTTTTGATAATTTTTCGGCAGTTTTTTTGAAAATTTTCAATATAATACAGGATTATAGTGGCCCATTATTTATGAAAATCAGGATTTGACAGCAGAATATAACAATTTCAGCAGGAAACTATCAGTACAGGACAGAGGGGGATACAGAATGGAAAAACAGCAGATACCGGAGATACCGGACAGCTATACCCGGATTTTGAGCAGAGAACGGGATGCAGAGTTTGAGTTTGAAAAATGGGGGCCGGAGAAATTTTCGGAATGGCAGGAAAAATTTCGGGCCGAGCTCACTTTGGCTCTCGGTCTGCCCCGGATTGCCAGAAGAGTGGATTCCGACCACCGGCCGAAGTCAGAAAAGCTGGCTGAAAAAGAAAAAAAGGACCATATTCGTGAAGAATGGACTCTGGAATCAGAACCGGATTTTTCTTTTACATTTTATGTACTGCGGCCCAAAGAGATAAAACAGCCGTGCCCGGTAGTCCTTACACCCCATGGGCACGGGCGTTTCAGCAAGGATACCTATGCCGGGATTATTCACGATGCCGAACACGAGAAGAGTATAAAAGAAGGTGAACGTGATATTGCCTATCAGGCGGTAAAACAAGGTTATATTGCCCTGGCCCCCGAGGTCCGGGCTTTTGGGGGGACCAGACTTCAGGAAGATATCCAGGAAGACAATCTCAGCTCCTGTTCTAAGCTGGCCATGCGGGCCCTGATGTTTGGCCGCACTCTGCTGGGAGAAAGGGTGTGGGATATACAGCGGTTAATTGATTATGCAGAAACCAGGCCACAGATGGATACCGACCGGATTGTGATCAGCGGCAACTCCGGTGGGGGCACCGTCTCCCTGTTCAGTTCAGCGGTGGACACCAGAATCAGCATTGCTGTACCCAGCTGTTATTTCTGTACTTTTGAGGATTCCATCGGCTCTATCCGGCACTGTGAATGTAATTATGTACCCGGGATAATGAATCTGGGTGAGATGTATGATGTGGCCGGTCTGATTGCCCCCCGGCCTTTTCTGGCTGTGGCCGGCCGGGATGATTCCATTTTCCCGCTGGAAGGGGTTAAAAAATCATTTGTCCGGCTGCAGGAGATCTATCGGGCTGTGGGAGCTGGAGAGAGGTGTGAACTGTTTGTGGGTGAAGGTGGTCACCGCTACTACAAAGAGCGGGTCTGGTCCTTTGTGGAGCAGTGGCTGGCCTAAAAGCAGCTCAGGGGCAGTTCTCAAAACAGAGGCTGGCCTGAATGACCGGATTTCGGGACAGATGTGGATAGGAGTCGAAGTCCTGGTCAAAAAGAAGCAGAACCGGGACTAAAATAGATCCAGTCAATGGTCCTATCTCTTTGGGGAAATGAAAAAATGTTTTAAAATACAGCAAAAAAGGAGTTTTTATAATCATGCAGTTTTCTTTGAAACCTGATTATGCCCGGGCCAGAGCTCGCTATGAAGCCTTCTGGGAGCAGGAGATTATTGACCGCCCTCCGGTGAGTATCATTCTGCCGGCCAAAGAGCAAAAACCGGTGCCCACCAGAGAATATGACAGCCACCGTGAGCGCTGGCTGGATATTGATTTCCGGGTGGAAAAAATGGCCCGGGAGCTGGAGAATCTGAACTTTTTAGCCGAGGGGCTGCCTATTGTCTGGCCCGATATGGGGCCGGAAATATTCAGGGCCTGGTGTGGCTGTGATTATATTTTTGGAGCCGATACGGCCTGGAGTGTGCCCTGTATAGAGGACTGGGAGCAGGATGGTGCTGAAGCCACCTTTGATGAAGAGCATCCCCTGTTTTTAAAAACCCTGGAATTTACCAAAAAACTGCTGCAGAAAGGTGAGAACAAATTTATTGTCGGCCTGACCGATTTTCATCCCGGGGGGGATCATCTGGCCGCTCTGCGGGGTCCGGAACGGCTGGCGGGGGATATGATTGAAAACAGATCCCACGTTAAACAGAAGCTGGCCACATCCTATCCTGAGTTTTTTAGAGTATATGAAATTTTTTATGATCTTTTGAGGGAGTATAATATGCCGATAACCAGCTGGACTCCACTGATCTGTGAAGGCCGGTTTTATCTGCCTTCCAATGATTTTTCGGCCCTGATCAGTGAGGAGATGTTCACCGAGGTATTTCTGCCCGGCATAATCAGAGAATGTCAGTTTTATGACCGCTCGATTTATCATCTGGATGGCCCGGATGCCCTGCGCCATCTGGATTATTTGCTGGAGATCAGTGAGCTGGATGCCGTCCAGTGGGTGCCCGGAGCCGGTAATTTAGGTTTTGAGAGATGGAAGGAAGTTTATCAAAAAATACAGCGGGCCGGTAAGAGTCTTCAGCTGCATGATATTAAAGTGGATGAGCTGTCAGCCGTATTTGAAGCTTTAGAGCCGGAGGGGGTCTGGTTCAGCCGGATAGATGGTATAGAAGATGAGACCGGAGCCCGCAGAGTTCTGGATCGGATCCGGAAGTGGCACTAGCAGATCCGGATAACTGGTGTTTGCTATTTTAGAAAATCTTTTATAAATCTTTATCAAAACAGCGGCCGTGGTGCCCTAGAGCCCCGGCCCAGCCAACTTCAGAGGAGGCAAAAATATGGGTGAGATTGAACTGGGATTAAAAGTTAACTTGAGTGAGGATATAGACCGGGCTTTTGCTAAACTGACCGAGCTCGACTTTTATAACTGCCAGCTGGACTGCTGGCAAAAAGAGCTTTTCACCGCTGAGAATGCAGAAAGGATAAATCGGGCAAAAAAAAGAGAAAAAGTTAACATTTCGGCCTTCTGGTGTGGCTGGCCCGGACCGGCCCACTGGAATTTCCTGGAGGGACCGGTGACCCTGGGTCTGGTACCTGAAGCCTATCAGTTTGCCCGGATGCGGGTTTTAAAGAAAGGATCTGATTTTGCAAAAAAAATTGGGGTGGGGCGGCTGGTGACTCATGTGGGTTTTATCCCGGAAAACCCGAATCGGGAAAAGTACAAAGCCGCAGTAGAGGCTGTAAAAGAGGTGGCCGCCCACTGTGCCCGAAATGACCAGCAGTTCCTTTTTGAAACCGGTCAGGAAACCCCGGTGACTCTGCTGCGTTTTATCCAGGATGTGGGGCTGGATAATCTGGCCATAAATCTGGATCCGGCCAATCTGCTGATGTACGGAAAGGCCAATCCCGTGGATGCCCTGGATGTGTTTGGTGAATATGTGGCCGGGGTCCATGCCAAAGATGGAGCTTATCCCGATTCCGGGGATCAGCTGGGACCCGAAAAACCGCTGGGTGAGGGACAGGT
>PWDW01000061.1 GCA_003553225.1 Halanaerobiaceae bacterium | reverse complement strand
CTATATAGCCAGAGTCTTTAACTTTTCTGGCCGAAACCATAAGTTCTTCTTTTACCTGACTGTAATCATGTAATGTATCTATATAAACCCAATCAAAAAAATTATCCGAAAAATTATTTAATGCCACAACAGAGTCTTCTTTAATTAGATTAACCCTGCCAAAATTAATATCTTCTGCAAACTTCTCTTTAACCTTTTGGTATCTACAATTTCGATAGCTATGTTTCCTATCACTATCTTCCCAATGGTCTACCAGGTATAATGTTTTAGGGTTATTTATATCAAGTATTTTTCTGGTATATTTGCCGATATGCACACCAACTTCTGCTGCCCTGCTGCGTTTGGGCAGCTTATCCATCAGGTGCATCCTATCAGGTAATGCTTTTAGATTTTTTAGATGTTTATTTTTCAAACAATGCTCTTTTGTTTCTATTTCCCGAAGCCATTTATTTGCCATATCAATCATCCTCTATTTTGTCTGCAACTTCGCTTACAACTTTGCTCATATCAAAAGTCTGCTCTCCCATAATCCAATCGCTTTCTTCAGAAATATTGACTATCAAATTACCGTTAGTGTGTGCATTAACTATTTTCTTGAATATATATGGGATTCCGGCATCATAACTTTCCCCAATTTCCAGATTTTCTATATTTTCTATGCCGATATCGTCTACCGTACTTATAGTTACATCAGTAACCAGCTCAATTTCTTTATTGGCCTCATTGTGTATTGCCTCAGCAACTGCAGCAAAAATAGACAGGGCTAGAAGCACAAAAGAGTCATACTGCTCATCGTCCTGGTAAAAAGCATGGTCAAAGCTTTCCAAGTGTTTTTCGAACAAGCCGATAGCCCTGTTATCTTTTCTATTGGGCATTGGACTTTCATCTTCTTTGTTGTTAAATACCGAAACCATCTCATCTATCAAATTTTGCTTTGTGTTATCGGAGTCCAAAATATATCCACCCTTTTATTTTATATGGTAAATAAAATAAAATTACAAGTTAAAAACATTTGACATAGGAGTTAGAATAATAACCGGGACCTCCAGGAGTACAGTGGCCTTTGTATAAATCGTCTAAATCATCTTTTCTCATGATCATCTTCTTTTTTACGCATTTTTGCAGAAATGTTTCTATCTCCTGCTCCAATTTTTCTATGCTCTCATTTTCTTTGAGCCTGCCCGAAAATCTTTTTTTAAATTCTGCCCTTACAGCTGCCTTTAGATTGGCATCTGCGTAGGTAAAAAGATTATTTTTATCGATATTTATTTCATAGCTTCCATTTATTTTTTTAACATTTACGTCAGGATACTTTCTTTTTTCGGGCAACCTTTTATTGGTGATATTACCCCTCCCGAAATGAAGGTTTGTGTATTTATCATGTTTCAAGCTCTAAAATTGGACATAGTACCCCTTAAGTTTTCCCCTTCATTATATAGTGTGTGCAAAAATCGGCGAAAAATGCCCCTAAATTACCCAAAAACGGAAAATTAATTAAATTATTTTTTTCACAAAATGTTATTCTTCTACTCAAATATATTTTTTAGCTCATCCACTTTATCATTTTTATCATTACTATTCTTTTTTAATCTAACGGCAACTCTTTCTACTTCATTTAGTATATCGGCAGGGGCATACCTGTAGTAAATTAGCATATCTTCTGTTCTGTCCAAAAACTTTATTTCATAATTATTATTTTTCATGAGATATGCCCCCTGTTTAGCATTTGTTAACTTACTAAATATCAATTCTAAATATCGATTCCCTGCTTTTTAAAGTAAAGATCAAGAGCAGCCCTTACTATCTCGCCCTGGCTCACCTCAGTGTTATTTGCTATATACTCCAAAATCTCATGCTGTTTTTGAGCTATATATAATGTTTTTTGTTTTTTGCTGCGGGGAGGGCCGCCCATTTTATTTATTACCTTACTCAAAGCATCCTCAGCACTTGTATTGGACTCAATAGATGATTCAACGGATTGTATAGGCTGTGCGTTCTCCTGGGAAGGGGTTTGATCATTTTCCTCTTCTGATATGTCTTTATTGCCTGTAAGATCAAGGTTGTTTTTCAAATCCTGCAGATCTTTATCAAGCGCAGTATTAGTCTCCTCTTCAGCCAATGTTCTCCACCACCTCTTTTATGATTTTAAAAAACTGCCGCCCGGCTTCATTATCATACTCGAATACAGTTTTGCCGTGCCGTCCGGCCTCTGTGATCTTTACCCTTCTGTGCACGGGGCTGGTTACTAAAGATTTGGTATCCTCCACAAAATCCTGCAATAATTCGAGAACCCTTTTTGATTCGTTGGTGCGGGCATCGTACATATTGGGAATGATAAATGATATTTTCTCCAGCGGCTGATCTAAATTATTCAAATAACGAAACATATTGCCCACACCTTTAACAGAAGCGCCCTCTACCTGTACCGGCATGATTATTTTATCCGTGTAATCAATTACGGCATCGTTAACTATGTTTTTGGTGGGAGCACAATCAATAATTACAAAATCATAACCCATAGAGCTTAGAGGTGATAACTTATTTTGGAATAAGTCCATGTGCGGTATACTGGTTTTATTAAAATAATTGACCAATTTTTCGTGATCCCTGTTGGATAGCAGATCGAGATTTTCCCGCGCATTTACCACACAATCCCCAAGGGTTATGTTATTGCTGCCGGTAAAGTATTCCGATAGTGATTGGTTAAGATCTCTCTGCGAGATGCCCAAAAACATAGAGGAGTCATTCTGATCATCCAAATCCAGAAGTAAAATCTTAAAATCCATTTTCGCCAGCCCGTGTGCAAACTGCACCGCCGTGGTCGACTTACCGACTCCGCCCTTGTTATTGATTACGGCAAATTTCTGCACCCAATTTGCCTCCTCACCTATTTGACCTTTATTAAATTATCAGCCTTTGGTGCATTTGGTGTATTATATTATAATCACATGTTAATTGCAAGTGCATTTGGTTTATAAATCAATTGTATAGTAATTATAATTATATTGCCATTAGATGATTATTGGCTAATAATTAAACTTGTAATGTAATTATAATTATAATGCAATTGGAAGGTAATTGGTTGATAATTATATTTTCGCTGCATATTACACTCAACACATCTCCGAAAAAAGAAGAGGCTCTTAAGGGGGTAAATTTAAAATTCTATATATATGCTATGCATAATATTATATTATATTTAAGAGCTAGATTTGGGGCACTCAGGCGGCTCAGAGAGCAAGTCCGTGTAATAGGCCTATCCCAAGACCACATAATAGGGGCAATAGAGGTGGTGAAGCTTATTTTGCGCAATTTTAGGCCTGGAGTAAAAAATCACCGGAAAATAGTTGTATTATAATTATATTGTAATTGCAAGGTAATTGTGAGGTAATTGCATATTACGTGTACTCATATTACAAGTTTATTGTCCGTATAATTGTATTGCCTAATCATTGTACGATAATTGTAATTAATCATCGCCGCCGTGATAAAATCTAATGGATTGAACTTCAGAGGCAGTGTCGCCGTCATCTCTTTCCCAGATACCCATCATTGCATGCACACCGTCCTCTTCATCAAAATCAAAAGGGGAAGTGTCGGTTCTAATTTCATCGTATTTGTCCGGATCATTCTGCCGGAAAGAATGCCAGTTCGACATCTCCTCGTACCTATTTGTATAAAAATCATTAATTTCCAGCCAGCTTTCAGCCTCTTCCTTGCTCCAGGTTCTGTCGTAGTCATTATTATTATTTGCTTTGATTATGCCCTTTTTCTGCTTTTCTTTAATCTCCTCTAAATCATTACCTTCAATAATCAACCCTTCGCCCTGCCTGGTGTTAAAATTTTTCTCCATAATATCTCCTCCATTTTAAGCATTAAAATTTTAATTAGATATAAGATAGTTGAACATATTTATATGATGTATTTCTGCATCTATAAGCGCCTGATAAAATGCAATTAAATCTTCATGATTTGCCCTATTTTGTGCTGTAGTATAGAAAGCTGCGGCATCCTGTTCGGCCCTCCGGGCTTTAAGAAATATTTCATCGTGAGTTTCGGGAAGCTCCAAACTGTCATATTCGATATCTTCCGTATCGGGGTCTACACCGAGCACTGCTGCAGCCTCATCAAGATGATAGGACTCATGCCTTCTACCATATCGATAATACCCCTCAAGATCATAATCGCCCTCATCATTGGCCATATCCTCAGCTTCCTTATAAAATTCCATATTTGCTTTTTCTAAGCCAAAAGTAACCAATAGATCCTCTTCCTCAATTTCACTTAATCCTTCTATGTCGTAATGAAAAAATCTATCGGGAGATACCATAAATATGCCGGAGGCGCCACAATAAGGACAAACTGTGACGTTTTCTGCCACCTCATGCTTGCAGAATAGACACCTAAAAAGAGTAAAGCTTTCATCGCCAAGCTGCTCATTTTTTAACACGGACTGTCGTTTTTGTAATTTGCCTACCTCTTCAATGCTCAACTTCTTATTTTTCGCAAAATCAAATGACATCAACAAATCCTCCAATTAAAATCATGCTAATAATTAAAATCATGCTAATAATTTTTGCTTCATATATTGTCCAAAATTTTTTTTAATTTATTTGCGGCATATTTTCCATCATCATTTTTATTGTTGTATATTTTGTAAAACTCAACATTGTCCATAACTTTTAACTGATGACACACATAGTTTTTAATTTTACCTGCTTCTAAATTTGTAATATCCAAAAATTTAGTGCGATGTGACTGTGCATTACGCCTTTTTTTGCACCTATTAGGATGAACATCAATTAATATAACCACATCAAGATCGGGAATACGAAATAGTGTTTTTTTTAATAATAGAATTATCATTTATATTATACTTCAACAAAATTTCTGTAAAAACAATCTGCATAAACCCCTCATGAAAAAATAAATTCTCATAATTATATGTTTCTTTTTCAATAATAGCTTTTCCCAAATTTAAGGATTGGCATAATATTTCAAACCACATTTCTGCAAACCTTATTGGTTTTTGCGATTTTTTCTGATCCCTGTTTTTCAAATTACTATCCAGTTTATAGATTATATCAATTAAATCGTCAAATTTTTCTCTACTTATATTTTCTTTATCTATTTTTATATCAGTAATTTTGTTTGTATTTTTACGACCATCAAACAATAAATTGTTTTTATAGCTTCTAACTTTATACTTTCTATTATTGGCTAATACACATCCGTCAGAACTGAAGAGGTTATTTACAATAGTGGATTTACCAGATCCCGGAAGGCCAAATAGCTGAATACATCTCAAAAACCACACACTCCCCCAGTCTATTTAATATTATAATTTATGTTTTATAGTTTTTACATTCTATATTCTATGAGGTTATATTTTTCCAAATCATCGACATCAAATATCAAAAAAGTTTGATCCTTACAGTTAGTTTTTCGATCATAGTTTATATCACCCCTTACCACCCGATTCATCAAGCCGTATGTATTTACTGCAATGGCATCGAGGAATTTATCCCTTTTTTCATCCCAAAATGCATAGACAAATAGATGGGCTGTTAGTTTGTAAAATTCACTCCTGCGATCACTGGCGTTATTCCACTCGGTGATTGTTATATCGTTAAAACCCAGAAATTCCGGAGTTCTGAATCTCTCCTGGATCGTTACACGGATGGGTTCTTTAAATCCACCCTTATCTATGCGAGCTACCCTGTCTATCCCCAGATCACCGTCAAGCGCCTCACCCTTCCTATTATGTTCCATCACCTCACCGGTATTAAATTCAAATTCTATATTTTCTTTATCTACTCCAAATATATCCGGATACAATTTTGATTGAGCGGAAAAATGGGCCCTATCGGAAAAATCGGCATATTCCTTATTGTATTTTGTGCTGGCACGAGTTTCAATATTAGCTCCCATTTTATTTATCCCCTTTGTTTTTTAAAATTTTGAGCATTATAGCCCTATTTTGTTTTCAATTTTTTAGCTTATCTTTAGCCCCATCTTTTAGCTTGCCTGCGATTATTTCACTATATGATTCATTCCGCGTTATATCATAAGCAAAAATCCCCCCCGTTATTATCGTAGCAAAGCTTGAGTGTTCTAGGTGATTGTTAATCAATAACCACACACAAACTACGAACACCAATAGGGTAAGAAGGAATTTGCCATCCAATAAGCTAATAACCCTAGCTTTCAACTCCTTTTTGACATTTTCTTCTATTTTAACATTTTCCCCTATATCATTGGACACTCTTTCACCTCCCCAATTTTTAGATTATTGCTAGAATAGCATTTGATTTGCCATATAATATTAAACCAAATGGGAAAAATAAATTGCTAAATTTAGTGTTTAATTTATGAATCCCACTATTAATTATAACACATATTATAAAGTTTGTCAAGTTTGATTTGGCAAATACAATGAAATTATTTGAGAAAATTATTTACAAAATTTCTGCTTATTTGCTCTCCCGAAATGCAAAATTTTGTATCTCGATATTTTATTATTTATATCACCTTTTACTTTAGTGAGATAAAGCGCATTAAGGGGGCAAAATAGGGAAAATTTTATGTGGGCTCCTAGACTTTTTTTTCGGACCGACTTTCAACTTTTCGGACCCCACGGGGGTTCGGGCCGACACTCGAGAGGGTGGGGCAAAAATTATTTAAGGAGTGATACCGATGTTAAAGAAGATTTCTGACGGATTGAGAAAGGCAGCTGACAGGGTAGAGGACATTGATGGAATAAGCAAGGAGAAAGCAATGCGGGCAGTGGGTTCCAAAATAGCAAGGTTGGGTATAAAAATTAAGGTAAAAGCTAGACATATGGACAGAGAGAAAAAGGAGAAAATGGATGGGGATCTGGAGATAATTGTAGCGCACATCAATGAGGGAACTATTATTAAGCATTACTGGAAGAAGGTAGACGATCTAACGCCGGAGGAGTTCAGAGATATAAAATATCTGGAGCATGAAGGAAAAGAAATGCCCGTGGTAATTAAGAGGGTAACGGATAGAGGTGCGGTGGTGGTAAAGTAAATTATAGGGGCCCTTAACCGGGGCCTCTTTTTTTTGTTTTAGATGACAATAAATGAGAGGAGGTGATTATTAATGAATGCCATTCATGCGCTTTATTTTCTGACTCTTTTGCTTCCTGTGGCTATGGTATTGGCTATTCTTTCTCAGCTTAAGTAAATTTGAATATTTTTGATTATGAAACTAATAGAGGAGGTGAAAAGATGAAGGTATTTATAGAATACCTCAGGCTCCATAAGAATGTCCGTCACACGAATGACATGGCGGACGCCGCTCTGCTGGATAAGTTTGAAGAGGCGGTGCAGGAGAAAATAAGAAACGGCCATTTTCAGGAGACTCTCTAAATTGAAACGGGGTGGAGGTGAGATTTCCTCCGCCCTGTCAGGGCGGGGTGGGCTCCTGTCCTCTGATGAAATAGCCCAAAATATTTTAAAGGAGGTAATTGTTATGCGTAATTATGAAATTATTGTTGTCAATTCTGATGGTGTGGAAGTGAATCGTAGAAGTGTTGGTTTTGAAGAATTTGAGGAAATTAAGAGTAATCTCTTTGAAAACCACCAAGTGGAAGAGGATTTCACTATTGGTGGTCTTCATCGCAACGAGCTTTGGATAAAGGATTCTGTTATTTGAGGAGGTGATTAACTATGCGTAAAATTGTCATAATATTAGCAATTTGGTTTATATTTATTGGTGCTGCTGGACTTGCTTTAAATGATGATCTTAGTTACAGCAGTACCCAGACTTATACTATCTCCAGGGGGGAGACTCTCCTCTCAGTCGGTGGGGGATGAGCTCCCTGCCCTGATGAGATAGCTCAAAAACACTAATAGGAGGAGATAAGATGAAGAAACTACTTATTGTTCTGCTGGCTGGCATGTTCTGTGCAGGTGCAGTCTTTGCCTCTCCCCAGGAACCGCAGTCTGTGGGAGAGCAGACCTTTACGGCAGCCTCTGGTGACACTTTGTGGACAGCAATGGAGAGGATCGAAGGCCGCGAGAAGTTTGACGGCCATCAGATTATCAATCTCATTCAAAATATGAATGATATGGATGGGGTTGATATAAAACCCGGGCAGGAAATAATTCTGCCGGAGGAGGTGAGCTAAATGAGATTTAGCATCTCTCTGGAGCTGGAGGATGATTTTACTTCCGTGGAGTTTTATTTCACGGAAAAGCAGTATACTATCCTCCAGAACAACGGCTGGCAGAAAATATTCATGGAGGTAGCACATCAGGAATACTTCCATGAGGATTTGCTGATGACAAAACAGGACTTTGGACTTCTCATTGAAGGCGACCTGTTTATCTGGCGCCTATCTCCTGATAAACACAGCCCCGGATATTTTGCGAATCTCCTATATGTGGTCTTTAACTATGAGGGAGATATCCGGGAAGAGAAAATGCCTGTTATGGCCGAGCCGCAAAGAGAGGAGGTGAGATAACGTGGATATTATTGCTGCCGTCCTTACTCTTATGACAGTAATATTCATCGCTTGGATTGAATGGATCAGCCATCAATAGGCTCACAGGGGGCATCACTTGATAGGTGGTGTCCCTTATTGAGCTTATTGGCTCCCTCACCGTCGAAAGATGGGAGGATAACCTTACTAATAGGAGGAGATAGATATGAAAACAACTATTCTTGAAAAGATTGATAGAAAGGAGTTGAAGTAAATGCACAAAAATGCCGACTATCTTATCGAAGAGGCCAAAGAAAAGGGCGCAGGTATTATTATCCTGCGCTCTGATGATACGGAGGTCAGATACTACTTCCTTGAGCCCGGCAGCTTTGTCGAGATCGATGGTCTTACTGGAGAGCAGAGGATAGTCGATGAAGGCGTTATAAGAGACAGGCTTAACGGTAAAAGTCTGGCGCAAAACACTTACGATATTTTGGTTAGATAAAACCCTACAAATAGGAGTGGTAAAGGTGAGAGAAACTCGAACTATAAGCTGCGGTTGCGGACATGATTTCACCGATGAGATCGATGAGACAACTGAGGCGATATTCTGTCCTAGCTGTGATGTTCAATATCACATCTATCAGGAGCACGGCACTTTCAAGCTCCATTAATGGGAGGCGATAAAATGAAAATGATATATGAAGATCTGCCCTTTGCAGTTAAGACGCTGATGACATTCTCCCGGGCCCACAGCAGGGTCCGGGCTCTTTTTATTTATGGTGGTTATGTCAGAAATGACGAAAACTATGATGATCTTGACCTGCTTATGCTTCATGAAGACATGGGCGATGATGATCTAAAGCACTTAAAGAGTCTTACCTCTGAACTCGATGAAGATATAGACCTCAAGTTATTCAATGGTCCGGCGGATAGGCTGCACAGCTGGGTGCAGACTATATATAACGGGGAGGAAATACAACATGACTGCAGGGGCACATTTGTAGGCGCAGGATTTTTCCACAACGCCCGGCTGCTTTACCACCGGGACAAATCGAAAGAGGAGGAGGTGAAATACAGTGAAGAAAGAGTGCCAGCTGTGCGGTAAGGAGCTGGAGGGCGAAGCCGAAAAAGAATACAGACTCTGCGGAGCCTGCCTTACCGAGATGACGATAGGATACGGCACAGGCAGTCATTACAGCCGCAGGGCAGCGATCGAGAGGCTAAGGCTGCAGTAATAGCTCCTATTTGTTATCAGTAGGGTCTGAGCCGAGCCTTTGTTGTATATACCATAAAAAAAGGAGGTGTCAGGGTATTCTCAGCCATTCAAATGCCCGAAATTTCCGGACTGCTTTGGCCGTCAGTTGCTCGCCAGCCGGAGCTACCTCTCGCTTCCTTTCTCCGCGCCCGATTTCCTCCCGCGGTGGAGCGTGCACCGCGGGCCGAATGGATCTCTTTGTGAAAAATCTCACCGCTAATTTACAGTATCTGCAAGGAGATGTCAGAATTTAGGGAAAATATTGCCGTTTGTAAGCAATCTTCCTAGGGCAAATAAAGAATATTAATATGAATAATTTCACAAAATAAGGAGGTAATATTAATGCTTAAAGAAATGAAGCTGGATGACGGTTCTGTTATTGAGGTGCTGGATCTGACTGTGATGGGAGAGGAAAAACGCAGGGCCGGCAAGGTGGTCTTTGACAGAATGAAGATCGAGGAGAGTAAGAAAATGAACAAGAAGATTACTCTGGTGTCCACCGCCGAGAAAGAAGAGAGTGTAATATCCGTAAGCTATCACTCCTCGGAGTTTGGCACACTGTATCCGGACAAAGATTACACTGCTCCCAAATTCCAGGCCGACCATTTTAGAATTATAGACAGAGCCCGAGCCCTATATGTAAAGTATGGGCTCGGCAGTAAGTCCGAGATGGAGAGCGAGAACGCTCACGGCGGAAGTGATGACGCAGAGCCCGAGGTCGAGGAGATATCCTACGATGCCATGAAAGAAAAGCTGATGGAGATAGATGGCATCGGAGAGAAAACAGCTGATAAAGTAATAGAGGTAAGCCGGGGTGAGGGTACGCTCGATGATGTGCCCTATTTGCCCGACGATGCCGAGCCGGAGATCAGGGCCGCCTTTGACGGAGTGGTGTTGGTATAAGAGAATGTGCCCTGAAAGCGGCAAGAAGGGTGCGTGCGTCCATTTGATTTGCTACACTATATCAAACCACATCATATGCTTTTATTTCTCCACAGCACGCACTCACGCCCTTCACTTCCGCCTTCGGCACTTGCTTTTAAGTTACACTTCAT
>PWDW01000239.1 GCA_003553225.1 Halanaerobiaceae bacterium | reverse complement strand
GTTAAAATTATCATTAAGATTATGAGAAATACATTTTCTAACTGCCGGATAAAGGAGCTGTTGAGGTAGCTGCTGATTATATGACTGTGAATCTCCACTCCTGCGGTATAACCCTTTAGCATCACCAGGGGGGTAGTCCAGTAGTCTTTTATCTGATCGGTATGGGCTCCGATTATCACAATTTTATTTTGAAAGTATTCCTCAGCAAAGTTCTGTTTTAGGACATCTGTATATGAAATACGTTCCAGAGAGTGATTGAAATTAATATAAGGTTCTCTGTCCTTAAAAAGCAGGGTGTCTGCAGGGAAGATGTTTTCTGCGGCCAGCTGTACAATCTTTTGGGCAAAAGGTGGTTCAGGACTGTTTTCCGGCAGAATAAGGCGTCTGATTTTGCCATCACGATCGGGAAAGAGATTGATAAAACCGGTGGCCGAATAGTCGGCAAATTCTAAAGCAGGTTTGTTGATTTCATCTATCAAAAGAGAGGAAGCCAGCGGGCTGCGGTACATTCGGGTTTCCAGAGAAGAAGCCAGAACAATACGGTCCTGCTCGCTTAAGGTCCGGGCCAGCTGTTCATCTGTTTCAGTATCCCGGTATTCTGAAAATAAAATGTCAAATCCTATAACCCGGGCCCCATTCTGCTTTAAAATGTCTATTAGACGGGCGTGTTTATCCCGGGGCCAGGGCCAGCTGCCCTCTTCTGTAAGGGAATAGTTATCAATCTCCACAATCACCGGATTACTCTGCTGATTGTCATCTAATAGGTGGGATAAAATAAGATGGTAGTCATATGTGATGTTTTTTAGATCTGACAGAAACACAAAAGCCAACAGAAAACTGGCCGTAAAGGAAAACAATATTAATATGATAAACACTAACCTGTATTTTCTGGGCACAGGACTCACTTCCGAAAAATGCTTTAAAATCAGGAGCTTATATTTTTAGAATAATACATAATTACTGAAAAATCAATAATTACAGCCGGGCCATTTGTACCAATTTGTTTAGTATTTGGCGGCAGCAGCCCTGCTGATTTCGGTTATAGGCTCCAGGCTCCAAAAACAGTATTTTCTATTTAAAGGATTTCTGAAAATTATAAAGAAATAAGTAAATAGAGCTAATATTAACTAAAAAGTCTTTCTACTGCAGGCTTCATATCATTTTTATATTATTTCATAACAAAATTAATCACAGTGATATACAGCAGGGAGCATTTTTAGAAACAAAAGAGCAAAAAAAGTACAGGGGAAATTGTTTTTAACTACTTATACCAGGCAAAATTACAGCCGGCCACAGGGGGGATAAAATGATTGATAAAACTGAAGAACTGGCAGAAGAATTTGAATTAATAACAAACATCAGACCCAAGGTTAACTCCAAAAAAGAGGTTATCACATTTCACCCACATGACAGGTATGATGCTAAAGCCAGTAAGGAACTGCATGAATACGGTTATGGGCCTTTTTGTGAATTTAAGGTTCCCGGCTCTGCCCGGGGTAAAGAGGGAGTCTTTTTGCTTTTCACAGGTGGAGAAGTACAGTATGTTGGAGATTGTGGGGATCTGCGGGATAAATTCAATTTTGGCTGTGGTTATATAACTCCCCGGGACTGCTATGAAGGGGGGCAGCCTGAAAACTGCCGCATAAATAATCTGATCCTGGAAGCGTTTATTAAAGGTCAGGAAATAAAACTTTATTTTAAAGCTGCAGAAAACAGGAAGCAAAAAAAACAGGAATTGATAACCCGTTTTTCTCCGGATTGGAATCGTGAAATATTACAGAAAAAAGAAGCTGCAGGATCCAGTTCGGCTGAAGAAACAAAGTCTGATCGGCAGAAAACTGAACAGAAAAAATCAGCAGCACAATCCCGAACCGGCAAGTATACCCCTCTAAAAGAGTATTTGCAGAGTTTAGAAAAAAAGGAAGACACTCTGACTTTCTCAGAAATTGAAGAAATCCTGGAGGCTGATCTTCCCCAATCGGCCTATAAGTACAGCGGCTGGTGGGCCAATGGGGGGCATGCTCATGCTGAATACTGGCTGGAAGCAGGATGGAGAGTTGAGGAGCTTGAGCTGGGTGAATATGTGAAATTTGTGGAGATGGAAAATTGAAAGAAGTTTTAATCAACCGTTTTTAGGCCGGTACTTTGAAATTGATTTTACATCAATCTTTTGAGGTGCCCAAAGCAAGGGGCAGGATGTATGAGGAGGATATGAGGTTGAGGACCCTGGAGCTCAACTAAAGATAAGGGGTAGAGATAACAAATAAATCCTGTCTTTTAATATCAAAGTATATTATAATACCTATAACAGCTTAAAACTGAAAAATAGAGCAGGGAATAGAAAAAATATACAGGAGTATAGTCTTTACCTATTTTTGTTTTGCTATTTTTTAAAAATCTCAGAAGACAAACAGAAGACGATAAGTTAACAACAGATAACAATTGAGGAAGGATATCATGGATTTTAAAAAAGTTGAAATAATGGCTCTGAAATATGGTAATAAACCTCATTACCGCTGGGAGAGCAGAATTCTTGAACAAAATAAAGAATATGTAGTTGTGGGCAGCAGACCCGGCCGGACCCTCAAACACTTTAGCCGGGAGGAAGAATTTCAGTTCAATAAATGGGCGGTAGAGTTTTTCTTTTTTAATCACTGGTTTACCACGGCTGTGGTCATGGAAGATATTTCCGGGCCAGAAATCGATCAATACTACTGTAATATAGCTCAGCCGGCCCGGTATGAAAATGATAGAATTTCTTTTGTAGATCTGGATCTGGACCTGATAAAAAAGAAAAACAGCTCCTGGCAGGTGGTAGATAAGGATGATTTTCAGATTAACCAAAAAAGATATGATTATCCTCCCGAGCTGGTCCAAAAAACCTGGCAGGCCCTGAATAATTTGCAGGAAAGAATAGCCTCGGGAGAGTTTCCCTTTAATGGTGCAGTATATGAGTATGTGGACATCATTAATTGCTGTTTAGCTCCGGTTTCAGGTAAAAATTAGAACTGGTTTAGTTTATTTTGACCTGTCCAGATATTAAAATCATTACGCTGTTTAATTTTTACTAAAGTTTTCTTACAGAAGGGGCATTTATATACCGGTGATTTAGAGAAGTTAGTTTTTTCAAAGAAAGTATGATTACAAATTTTACAAAAAAACTGTCCCTTACCACCATTATTGTCATAGAGGTAATCATGGGGAGCATTACATTTAGGGCATATAATATTATCAGGCACAGAGCACTTAGAGTTTTTATGCCGCCTAATAGGTTTTAAGGGTTTTCCGTTTTGTTTTTCATATTCAGTGATTAGTTTTTTATAGTCCAGTTTTTCCGGTATGTCAATAATGGGTCGGGGATCAATTTCTAATTTTTGATACTTTTTGCTGATGGGATTGTCCTTTTTAGGAGCAATATTTTTAGAGGTTAATAACATTACCAAATAGATAATTATTTTTCTTTGGATTTGAATATAGACCAGCAAAAAAGAGATAATTAAGTCTTTCAAAGTTTGCCGCCTCCCTTTTTGTTTTTGGTAATAATTTAGTTGAAACTGGGTGTTTCTAACTAAAATATACTTCAAACAGAGGGGGGTGGCAAGTTTTTCAAATAAATTGTTGATATGACAAGGTTTAAGTAAAATTTAAGTCAATATTTTTGACAATACGGAAAACCTACAGGGGGTATAAAAATGGAATACAGGTTAATAGAAGGAGAGGTTTTTCCTGAAGTTTGGGAAAAGGCATTAAAGGTTTGCTGGAGAGAAGGAGAAAAAATCAGGACTGATTATGATAAAAAAGAAGATAGCTTATCAAAAGATATTACCGCCATGATGGTGGTCCATGAACCGGAAAATGAACCAGTGTATCACCGGGCCGGTTTTCCCATGGGTATAGAGGAGCTGTTTTCTTATGTTGATGAAGTGGTTAAGGGCACCAGAGATGACCTGGTAGATAAGCTGGGATATACCTATCACGATAGAATGGTAAATTACAGAGATGATATCCAGAATGAACAAGGTATAAATCAGATAGATTATGTGGTAGAAGAGCTGGAGAGGGCTGGATATTCCCGGAGGGCTCAGATGATTATCTGGAATCCCAAAGTGGATACAGTGAGTGAAGGAGAGGATGTTCCCTGTCTGCAGAGGCTGTGGTTCAGGGTTGTAGATGGCAGCCTGAATATGAATATTCATATGCGAAGCAATGATCTGTTTAAGGCCACTTTCTCCAACATGATTGCTTTTTTTGGAATACATAAGCTTGTGGCTGAAAAGCTGGGTATCCCGGTAGGCAGCTACTGCCATGTGGCCGATAGTCTGCATATCTATGGCAGTTATTTTGAAGAAGTCCAAAAAACCCTGGAGACCTTTCAGGAAAGAAGCTGGGAAGATAGAGTCTGGACTACAGAAGAAATAGAATCTTTTGTATGAAAAACATTATATTTTTCCAGATGAAGACAAAATATGATATTATTATATTATCTTTTTAATAAAAAATGGTTTTTATAAATGAACAAAATAGTGCTGCTGTTTTAGCTGTTCTATCTTTTAAAAAGCTAACAGCAGGAGGGAGTTTAAGGCCCATGACCGGTAGTTCTAATTTTTATGGATTTATATTTCTCCTTTTGTATTATATAATAGCTGCCGGGATAATCAGTTTGTTTGATTATTTGACAGATTACAGGAGAGAATGGATCAGGAAGAGTTATCATATAATTTACAGTTTTTCATTATTATTAATTTTGTATATATTCTCGGACTGGTATATAGCTGTTCTGGTGCTGGTGGGCATTTCACTGGCTGCGGTAATAATATTAAATCTGTCTGTTAAACTGGTCCCCGGGTTGAAACAGCTTTCGATCAGCAGAAAATCAAGTATTAAGGAAGTTATAAGGCAGATGATTTATCTGCACAGCACCTTTGTTGTGCTGATATTAATTTTTCAATATTTAGGTGAACAGTATATATTTCATGCTGTGGTGGGGGTAATGGTCTGGGGTTTTGGTGATTCAGCTGCCGCCCTGGTGGGTAAATTTATCGGGAAAAGAGAGTATGATGATATCATTTTTCCTTCCGGTAAAACACTGGAAGGAAGCCTTGGTTTTATGGGCGCATCCTATTTCCCGGCTTTTTTGGTCCTGATTTTTCTAGGAGGTTATAATTTAATTCAGGCTTTTATTACAGCAGCTTTAATAGTTGCCTTTGCCTCCCTGGTGGAAGCTCTATCTCGAAAAGGGCTTGACACTATTACCATTCCTCTGTTTGCAGCTTTATTTTCGGTGCTGGCCCAGAGGCTGTATTTATATTTGATATAAGTTTTAGTTTTAGAGGTGATCCGGTGAAATATTTTAAAGATATCAGTGAAACAGAGCTAAAATCCAAAAAAGAGAGAACACTGCGGGCAGCCTGGATTATAAGTTTGCTGGGGCCGCTGGCCACAGCTGTGGTGTTTCTTTTGGGCCGCACCAATGTCCTGCTGGCCGATTTATTTCGGCGGAGCAGTGAGCTTTTGGCTTTATTTTTGTCCTGGATTGTATTCCGGAAGGTGGAGAGAGGAAGCAATGTTAGATATAATTATGGTTACCACCGCCTGGAAGATATTGCCTCTTTTCTGGTGGGAATGGTTATGATAATTTCTTTTGTGGTGGTTTTTTACAATTCTCTGGGCCGCCTGCTGGACCCGGACCCCTCAGGCTGGTTGATTCCGGGGGTCATATTATCCGGGCTGGGATTTTTGGTTAATGGCTGGTTCTGGCAGCGGAATTATCGGTTAAACCACCGGGAATCGACACCGGTTTTTGAATCCCAGTGGAGACTTTACCGGGTTAAAACTTTAATTGATTTTGGTGTGGTTCTGACCCTGTCTTTTGAAATATATATGGGCAGCGGTATGCTGGCGATATATGTGGATTTTCTGGTTTCTGTTTTAATTGCCGGATTTCTTTTAATTTCGGGTGGTTTTATGGTTAAAGATGCACTTATGGCTCTTGCTGATCGCGCTCCTCTAGATGTTGAAGAAATTTTCTCCGAGCTGCAGAACCTAAATGATCAATTCAGCAGTCTGCAGGAAATTCGCTGCCGGAGTGCAGGAGGATTAATTTTTATTGATATTCAGGTGGAGTTTGCTGCTGATCAAAAAATAGACAAGATAAAACAGGTGGAGAAAAAAATAACAGACCGGCTGCATGATAGATTTTCTAACCTTGAAGTACAGGTTATACCGGTTGATAAAACTGATAACAACAGTCAGGAAAAGGACTGTAAATTATAATCGGAAAATACAATTTTGTGGTTTCAGGCCCCCGGAAAAATTGATGAGGTCGGGGTTTTAATATAATATTAATGCTAAAAAGAGCCGAATTAAACACAGGATATTTATAGAGTTATTTTGGTGACTGCTATTTTTACATAATTTTGATTATGCATTGAGATAATTTATCATACCAGCAAAGGGGTACCCTGTATGGCAAAATTTCTACTGGCAGTGGATGTAGGAACTTCAGGAACCAGGACCACTCTGTTTGATTTTACCGGACAGGTTCATGGCAATTATGTTTATGAATATGAAACTACTTATCCTGTAGCCGGAGGAGCCGAACATGATGTCCGGGAATGGTGGAGGGCTGTCTGTAAGGGAGTAAGCTATTTTAAAAATGAACTTTGCTTATCTGTAGAGGAGATTGCCGCAGTGGGGGTTGATGGTCTCAGCTGGGCCGCCCTGCCGGTGGATAAAAAAGGACAGCCCCTGCGCAGGGCCATGATCTGGCTGGATAGGAGGGCGGAAAAACAGGCGGACTGGATAAAAGACACGGCGGGAGAAAAAATAGAGCAGATCAGCGGTAATCCGATTGATGCGGCTTATATAACTCCCAAAATGCTCTGGATTAAAGAAAATGAACCACATATATATGAGAAAACTCATAAATTTTTACAGAGTAATGGGTACATTGTTTACAGGCTGACCGGAGAATTTTCTCTGGATTATTCCCAGGGCTATGGTTTTCATTTTTTTAATATAAAACAGGGAGAGTGGTCCGGGGATACTGCCGCCCGCCTTAACCTCTCATTAGAAAAACTGCCCCCTTTTTATGAATGCCATCAGGTCGTGGGCTCGGTAACAAACCGGGCAGCCCGGGAGACCGGACTGCCCGAAGGAACTCCGGTTGTGGCCGGTGGTCTGGATGCCGCCTGCTGCACCCTGGGGGCCGGAGTTATAAAATCGGGTATGACCCAGGAACAGGGGGGGCAGGCCGGGGGAATGAGTATTCAGCTTTCAGAACCGGTCACCAGTCCCCGGTTAATTCTTGGTTACCATGTTATTCCCGACCACTGGCTGCTGCAGGGAGGGACAGTTGGTGGTGGGGGTACCCTGAACTGGTTCCGGAAGGAGCTGGGGAGCCGGGAGAAAAGGCTGGCCGAAAAACAGGGGGGCAATGCCTACCAGATTATGGACAGAGAAGCAGCCGAGATTCCTCCCGGAAGTGATGGTCTAATCTTTTTACCCTATATGGCTGGAGAAAGATCTCCAATCTGGGACAGTAAAGCCCGGGGAGTGTTTTTTGGTCTATCCTATGACAAAACGAGAGCCCATATGATCCGGGCCATGATGGAGGGAGTAGGTTTTTCTCTACTGCATAATCTGGAAACTGCTCAGAACTCAGGTGTAGAGATAAAGGAACTAAACAGTGTGGGTGGGGCCTCGGGTAGTGAGGTCTGGACGGGTATGAAGTCTGATATCACGGGCAAAAGGATTAATGTCCCCCAGACCGACCAGGCTACGGCTCTCGGAACAGCTATTCTGGCCGGGGTGGGGACCGGAATTTATGATAGTTTTTCGGAGGCTGTAAACCAGATGATTAAGATAGAAAAAACATATGGGCCGGATGAAAAGAGACACCGGATATACCAGAAATATTACAGTCTATATCGGGAGCTGTATGAAAAATTGAAAGACAGTTATGAACGGCTCTATTCAATTTCAAAAATAGCAGAAAATGCATTTGATTAAAGTGAATTTTAATATCCAATTATTTAAACAGGAGGTTCTTTTATGAAGGCAGCTGTTCTTAAAAACGAAAGGGAGATTAAATATCAGGAATTTAAAAAACCACAGGTCAAACCGGATGAAGTTTTGATTCGAGTCCGCAAAACAGGTATCTGTGGTTCTGATCTACCCCGGGTGCTATCCGATGCGGCTCATTTTTATCCTTTAATTCTGGGCCATGAATTTTCCGGAGAGGTGGTCGAGGTCGGAGAAAAAGTAAAACAGGTCTCCCCCGGAGACCGGGTCAGTGGAGCACCTCTTATACCCTGTCATGAGTGTGTGGAATGTCAGCAGGGAAATTTTGCTCAGTGTGAGGATTATTCATTTATCGGTTCCCGGAGGCATGGGAGCTGGGCGGAATATGTTAGTATACCGGCCGTAAATTCGGTAGTACTTCCCGAGGAGGTAAGTTATAAGCAGGGGGCCTTTTTTGAACCGGTTACTGTGGGGCTGCATGCTCTGGAGTTGATGAATTTTCGGCCCGGCAGAGAGGTGGCAGTTGTCGGTGTGGGCACAATTGGTCTTCTGGCACTGCAGCTGGCCGCCATCTATGGTGCCCGGAAGATTACTGCCTTTGATGTTGAGGACAGCAGCCTGGAAGCCGCTAAAGAATATGGGGCGGAGGTGTGTATTAACACCGGGGATTCAGATTTCCGCAAAAAAGTGAGTGATGTAACAGCCGGGAGAGGTTTTGACCAGGTTATTGAATGTGCCGGAGTGGAATTTACCGAAAAGCTGAGTCTGGAGCTGGCCGGCAATAAAGGACAGGTCATGTTTATTGGAACACCTACCCAGAAGATATCTCTGACTGTAGAAGAGTTTGAACACATAAACCGCAAAGAACTGGCCGTGCGGGGCTCCTGGATGTCATATTCTGCTCCTTTTCCCGGTAAAGAGTGGGATCTGACCACCCAGTATTTCAAAGAAAAAAGAATCAGGGTGGATAGATTGATTGACCACACCACCTCCCTTTCTGATATAGATAGTGTTTTCAGAGATATTGAAGCTGGTGAAGTGGGGGGTAAAGTTCTTCTGGAACCTTAAATTAAATTTTTAAAAACAGGAAAGATGATTTTGGATGTTATTGCCTACCTTTTCCAGATAGCCCTGTGGTGAGCTAAGATTAATTTCTGGTTATGTTAATCATTATTAGATATTAAGGAGGAAAAATTTATGAAAAATGATAGTAATAGTCTGGTTCATCGGCAGCTGGTGGTTACTCCCGAGATGGGCAAGAAAATAATTGCCCGGGCGGTAGCTTCTCTGCCCCAAATCAAGCAGGCCTTAACGGACAGAACAATTGTTGTTGTCGCCGGTACAACAAATGGTTATGTGGCAGAAGAACTTCTGGAAGAGATCGGACAGGCTGCTGAATTTTCCCGCCGGGATTTTTTCCGTGGTTATACATTTCCCCCGGGATCAAAAACTGAAAACAAAGAGACTTATTATGATCCGGAAGGTTTTTCGGGAGATGTGGTGATAAGAAAAGGAGTCTGGGAACGGGAAAAAACAATCTCTGAGGTGGTGGGTAGTCTAGAAGAGGGTGATATAATATTTAAAGGGGCAAATGCTCTGTATCTGGAGGATAAAACTGCGGGTATTCTAATTGGTGATACTAAAGGGGGGACTGTTCTTAAGGCCCTGCAGGCTGTTATAGGCCGGAGAGTAGATTTTTATCTGCCCGTGGGGCTCGAAAAAAGAGTTCCCCAAAATTTAAATAAAACTGCTGCTTCTTTAAATAGCCCGGGTGCTTCCGGACCCCGAATGATGGTTGTTCAGGGTAAGGTAATTACGGAAATAGAAGCCCTGAATATTTTAACCGGAGTTCAGGTTGAGATGACTGCCGCCGGAGGGATAGAGGGAGCAGAAGGAAGTTATTATCTCAGTATTTCTGGTGAAGAAAGACAGGTCAAAAAAGCGGCTGATATTATTTCTGAGAGCTGTTCCTGACAGTTATGGATGGCAAAAAAAGGTTGAAATATATTGCCGCTGGTATGTCCGGTCTGTTTATTATTATTCTGGTAATTTCTATTATAGTAACTTATTTTTTGGTTAATCCGGTCCGGGAAAAAGTTTCAGCTCCACCGGATTCTTTAAATTATGAGCCGATATCTTTTTCTCCTGCAGGTGAAGATCTGGAATTGAAGGGCTGGTATCTGCCGGCTGAAAAAGACAGCCAGAGGACAGTTATTGCTGCCCACGGATATGGGGGAAATCGCAGCCAGAATTTTAATGTTAGTGAAGCTCTGGTGAGAAATGGTTTTAATGTAATTGTTTTTGATTTTCGGAATTCCGGAGAATCAGCTTCTTCATTTACCACTATTGGTCAGAAAGAAAAATATGATATTCTGGGAGCTGTTTCTTATATTGAAAGAAGATTTGAAGGGCGGCACAGCATCGGTTTGATTGGTTATTCCATGGGAGCTGCAGCTGCAGTCCTGGCTGTGGATGAAACACCGGCTGTACAGGCTGCTGTCCTGGACAGCTCTTTTGCCGACTTAAAAACATATCTTGAGAAAAATCTACCGGTCTGGTCCCGACTGCCTGCGGTTCCGTTTAATTGGTTTATATTAAACATTGGGATCCACCTTTTTGGAATTCAGCCCGAAACAGTGAGCCCGATCGAAGCTGCAGCAAACTGGGAGGGTCCCCTGTTTTTTATTCACGGTAAAAAGGATGAGCAAATTCCACTCAAAAATGTTGACCAATTATCTTCGGCCAGTGATGGTCCCCGGGATCAGGTCTGGAAAGTTCCGGAGGCCGGGCATGTGGAAGCCAGTCAGGTTGCCCATGCTGAATATGTTGAGCGGGTCCTGGAGTTTTTGGATGATAATTTGTAGTCAGCTTTGTGCTGTTTTAAAAGCTCTATAATGCTCGGTTTAATCAGTTATGGCTTTATCAATT
>PWDW01000134.1 GCA_003553225.1 Halanaerobiaceae bacterium | reverse complement strand
TTCTTTAAAAAAATTAAAGTGACAATTCACAATTAACGTAAAACTGTTTTCTCAAGTTCTTTTATTTCTCTTCCATCATTAAGATAAATTTTTGCCAGCCACCAATCACCCTGGTTGACTTTCACCGGTTCCTGAATCCAGGTAGTATGATAATTTACCATATAAGGTTCATCATAGGAAACATCAATCATTTCTCCATCTCTATAAAATTCCACATAATTGATTTTTTCCGGATATAAGCTGGCCAGCCTGACCCATCTTTTATCACCCAGAACTGTATCTGGTTTAAAACCCTGTAAATAATATTTCTCTTCTTCTGAAAGAGGAGGTTTTTGTATTCCTATTCCGGCTGCCATTCTCCGGGCAAAAAAGTAATCCTCACCAGGGGTAACACCCCAATCAGCCGGTGGTTCCTGTTTCGTTAAATTATTATAATAGCCCCAGGAAACCTGATTACCAAATGCAACCTCCAGCTGTCCTATACAGGGAGAATCCTCATTACAGACTATAGGTTTATTTAAATCCCAGCTTCTAATTTTTTTAATTTGATTATAAAATTCCTGTCGGGTACAGCCATTACCATGGATCAATATAACATCACTGGCTTCACAGACTTCTTTATAGGCTTCTCCTCCCCCACTGCTGCAGCCAACAGGGAGACCCCCAGATTCTTTTTTGGCCAGTTCAAGTAAATAAGCAGCTCCTTCTGTAGAATAAACTATTGGATGTTCAGAAAAATGTCCTACATTATGTTCATTGGCCACTTCAATTATTACATTTGAATAATTACCATTTTTCAAAACAGCACAGCCAGTTTTCACAGCATTTCTAATTGCTTTGCCGTTTTTTAATCGAGGTGATTGAGCCTGATATAAAAGACTTACGATAACAACCATCCCAATTTCATCCGCAGCTCTAATTAGTTTATCCAGTCTTTCCTGATAATCAGGATCAAAGGATGTACCATCTGGACCATAGGGATTATTGTCAATTGTTGTCCAATCTTCAATGGTATTAACCGGCCCTCCACGCTGAAGACCAACAGTAAAAGCCCTCAGTCCATAATCATACCATTCGGGGAGGGCTGCTATCAGATTGTCAGTATTTTGTTCGGGGTCATAGGGATTCATAACAAATCGGGCAAATCTCTGCGGCTTATTTTTATCATCAAATATACCCTGTATAAATCTGGCATTCATTAATAATCCCTGAATTTCTTCTTTACTATCTTTAATATCACTATAAGTTAATTGACCATTTATTAAAAATTTATTTCCCGTAATATTTAATTTTGTTTCCGAAATTTTTATCATTCCTTTCTGAATTGGAATAAATATACTTATCCAAAAGAGAAATAACCAGTACATATTATTCTATAGAAAAAATTATCCTCCGATAAGAAGTCAGAGGGGGAACTCCCTTATCTTTGAGCCCCAGAATAACATGAATTTTCTGTCCGGGATTATCGGGTACCACAAATTCCGCCCGAGCTGAATCACTGTTTATTATATCAATCTCCTTTTCACAGGAATCTGCATCATAATACTGCCACCAATTAAATTCAAGCTGGTCACCATCGGGATCACTGGAGTTAGAAGCATCGAGGATAATTTCTTCACCCGGGGTTACCACTCTATCAAGTTCTCCTTCAATCTCTGCAGCCGGATGATGATTGGCTTCTTCATAATCCATGACACACCAGTCCAGACGGGCAGCCCAGTCATTTTGTACAGCAGGCATCCAGCGCCACATGGGTTTTCTCTCATCACCATCATCACAGGCTGTATCCCATTGATTATTCCCTATATTCATATGCCTGCCACCCCATCCACCAAAGGAAGGATTCTCCCTGCTGCGCAGACCATTGGGAACAATCCACAGAAAAGAAGGAGTATCACCCTCACTCACATACAGCTCATCACCCATAGAATAATATTCCGCTCCCAGGGGGCCGTGATCTTTTTTCACATTTTCGGTCATCCATTCTTCACCCATTAAATTTTCATAAGGCTGATCACTGCGGGGGCGATAATTCCAGGTACCATCAAACTGTTCATCTCTAATATTAAGAGCTTCGGGAACATTATCTCGAAGCCACTGCCCTCCACCGGTTCCTATCTCCTGATACCAGATAAAATACATTCTGGCTTTTTTGACTGCTCTTTCAAACATAACCTGGGAATATTCATTTTTTATCTTCCAGAAAGCATGAGCGGTCATTGATCCCCCACCCCACATTGAAATATAAACCGGCCGGGGATCATCATCCAGTAATTTTTCAATAATCAAATCTGAACCTTTTGTATCCCTGTAGGGGGGAGCCTCCGCATAAACAGGAGCACGATCAACCATTCCCTGCCAGGTTATGCTGTGCAGCTTTTTGGGCTCCGGGTAATTACTATCATGTTTTATTAAATTTTCATAAACCTCACTATATTTTTCTATCATCTCATGAATCCAGATTTCTCCATGACCATCTTTTTGATACTGAGAATTTACGGATATAATACCTTCTATATCGAATTCATTAGTATAGGACAAAAATCTAATCAGGGAACATTTATCATCAATTTCACTATCTGTAGTCATAATTACCCTCGGTCTTTCCAGTTTCTGTTTTTTATCTGCCATAGCAATCATCCTTTCCTTTCTTTGTATAAAATACTTTTTTACTTTTGCTTTTTTAAAAATTAAATATACTTTCACAAATAAATTCCCATGTTTCTAAATAATCCTCTTTATCTATCTGTTTTTTAATTTTCTGGATATCAATATTATCCAGCTTTTGATATATTTTTTCAGTCATTTTACCGTTAATTTCAAAAGTCTTCTTGATATCCCACCTGGTTGGGGAAGTATCGGAGGTTAAATAATCACTGTAATTATATTTTTTCAAATAATAAATAAACTCAATATAGGATAACATGTGTTTGGTTCCCACAAAATAATCCCAGTCCCACTTGCCATCATTATCATTTATATGTATATAATAGGGAATATCATTTTCGGCAAGTAAAGTTATTGCTTCTGCAGGATTTTCATCACCATAAATTGAATGACCAAAATCAACTGTTACTCCCATTTCTTTTATTCCGATGTTATTCAGCAAACAAATCGTTTTTGAAGCATTATCAAGATAACATCTGCCCCTGGTTTCACTGGGTTTATATTCAATAAAAAGCGGAATCTCTTTTAAATAACTTCCGGCCTCACCAAAGGTTTCCACCAAATGCTGCCAGGCCCGGGCATAGTCAGTTTGAAAACTAAATTCATATCCATCTGCCAGAGGACAGCAGGTTACTTTATCGGCACCTGCTTCTTTAGCAAAATCTTTGGCCTCTTTGATAAATCTGACAGCTTTATCTCTTATTTCTTTTTTGGGAGCAGTTAAACCACCATTTAAAAATTCAGGCTCTGCTTTAACATTTACATTGACAGCAGCAATTTCCACCTGATATTCGGCCATCAATTTCTTTAATAATTCTGGATTCTTTACTTCATAGGGATAAACCACCTCAGCTCCCTCTATATATTCCATTTCAGAAATCATCTCAAATTTTTCCTCCAGAGTTTTTTCTTCATTATATTCATGAAATCTATCCTGAGTTTTACCTAAAAAACTGGTTATGACCGCATTTTTTATATTTTTGTTCATTATCCTTAAATTCCTCCCTGGAATTTTTTAAAATGTTACTTCTCTTTCTATAGTACCGCCATTTCTCAAATGAATGACAGCTTTAAATTCATCATTTTCCGGTTTAAATTTAATTCCTTCCTGTATCCAGGTAGATTTTTGATAAATAGTATGTGGGGAATCATATGCTGTATAAATCTGATCTCCATCAAGATAAAAATCTACATAATTTATTTTTTCTGGATAAAGACTGGCCACCCGGGGCCACCTTTTTCCTTCATACTCCATTTCCGGTTCAAATCCCTGCAGATAAAACTGTTTTTCAAAAGGGACAGCCGGTACCTCTATTCCCAGTCCCAGGGCCATACGGTGGGCAAAAAATCTATCTTCTCCTTCAGTAATTCCCCAGTCAGCCGGAGGTTCCTGTTTGGTCATGTTATTGTAATAACCCCAGGAGGAATAAGTATTATATGCAACTTCCAGCTGGTCTATTTTTTGTGAATCTTCATTACAGACCACAGGTTTATTCGGACACCATTTTTTCACTTTTTGTACCAGTTTATAATAATCCTGGCGGGAGCAGCCATTACCGTGGATCAGTACATAATCACCTGCTTTAGCCACTTTTTCATCAGCACTACCACCGGTTCTGCTGCAGGCCACCGGAATACCCGCTCCTTCTTTTTGAGCCAGATTAATTAACTCCACCATACCCTCAGGTTCGGTAATAATAGAATGGGGGCTGGCAATATTATGTTCATTAGCTATTTCTATTAATATATTGGAATAGGCAAGTTCTTTTAGGAACCGTGAGGCTGATCTCACCGCATTTTTCACCGCATCTTCATCTTTTAAACGATGAACCTGACCGGGATAAAAGTAACTTACTATAACTACCATACCAAGCTCATCTGCGGCCTTGATTAAACGTTTCATCCTGTCTTTATAAGCCGGATCAATACTTTTCCCCTCGGCCCCAAAAGGATTATTATGTATAGTTGAATTATCTATGGTGAAACAGGGACCTCCCCCCTGAAAGCCAACTGTAAAAGCCCGCAGACCATAATCATACCACTCCGGTAAAGCCTCAATTAAATTGTCGGTATTTTTTTCCGGATCCCAGTTTTTTTCTCCAAAACGGGCAAAGCGGTCCGGATCTGATTTGTCATCAAATACTCCCTGAATAAAGCGGGCATTCATTAATAAACCATAAACACTTTCTTTGGTATTTTCCAGGTCTGAATAAGTTTTCTGACCATTAATTAAAAATTTATCATTTTGAATTTCTACCTTTGTTTCTGACATTTCTTCTGCCTCCTGATTATAATTTGTTGATTATCATTTGTATGTATTTTTTAGATTATTTATAATAGCTTTTTTACATAGTTTATTTTTGCCTATTTTCTTGCAATTACACCTTTAACTGCCTCTATAATATGCTCTACATTCATCCCATACTTAGTGAATAATTTTTCTGGAGCTCCGGACTCTCCAAATTCGTCTTTGACTCCTATTCTCTTTAGAGGTAAAGGTTCTTTTTCACCCAAAACTTCAGAAATAGCTCCCCCCAGCCCGCCAACGATATTATGGTCCTCGGCAGTAACGGCTGCTCCTGTTTTCCTGGCTGATTCTAGAACTAATTCTTTATCTAAAGGTTTTAATGTGGGTAAATCTATCACCCTCACCAATATATCTTCTTTTTTTAATTGTTCTGCAGCCTGCAAAGATTTATCAACCATCAGACCACAGGCAAAAATTGTACATTCCGCTTTTTTATGATCTTTAACTATAATTCCTTTACCTATTTCAAATTCCTGGTCTTGATCATAAATTACGGGTACTGCATTTCTCAATAATCGAAGATAAACCGGACCTTCATAATGTAATATTAATTTTACAAATTTTTTGGCAGAAAGGGGGTCAGCAGGATGGACCACTGTCATATTGGCCAGGGACCTCATTATTGCAATATCTTCCAGACCCTGATGGGATACTCCATCTGAAGAAACCTGTAACCCTCCGTGGCTGGCAGCTATTTTGACATCTAAGTTCGGATAACAGATAAATGTTCGCACCTGTTCTAAAGCCCGCATGCTGGCAAAAACAGCATAGGTAGTAGTAATTACCTTCAAACCACTGGCCGCCATACCGGCCGCAGTCCCCATCATATTCTGTTCGGCAATACCTAAATTATATGCTCTATCCGGGAATTCTTCATGAAAAAGGTAAGAATAGGTGGATTTTGATATATCAGCATCAAGTACCACAAAATCATCTCTTTGTTTTCCCAATTCTAATAATGTATTTCCAAATGTTTTTCTAGTTGCCATTGCTTCCATTGCTTTCACCTCCCAGTTCATCAAGAGCCTGTCTCTTTTGATTTTGATCAGGAGTTTTCCCGTGCCATTCACAGATGTTTTCCATATAGGAAACACCTTTACCTTTAATAGTATGGGCAATTATTACCGCCGGTCCCCCAACTTTATGCATCCATTCAAAACCATTTAATATTTCCCGAATATTATGCCCATCAATTTCTTTTACCTTCCAGTTAAATGCTTGCCATTTATCAACGATAGGTTCCAGATTATTTATATCTTTGATGTAATCATCATTTTGCAGACCATTATAATCCACTACTGCAAATAAATTATCAGGGTCATAATTGCCGGCAAACATGGCTGCTTCCCAGATCATACCTTCCTGTGTTTCTCCATCACCCAGCATTACATAAACATCATAATCTTCATTTATATGTTCTGTTGACAGGGCCATTCCTAAAGCAATTGATAAACCATTACCCAGTGAGCCGGTATTCATATCAATTCCTGGAGTTTTATTCATATCCGGATGCCCCTGCAGTAAAGAATCAATCTCTCTTAAAGTTGAAAGATGTGCTGTATCAAAATATCCTCTGTGGGCTAAAGCCGCATACCAGATGGGGCAGGCATGTCCTTTTGATAAGATAAATCTATCTCTAGCAGGCCAGGCCGGTTTTTTCGGATCAATATTTAATACTGTAAAATAAAGGGTGGTTACTATTTCTGCTGCCGAAAAGGAACCACCCGGATGTCCTTTCCCTGCCTCACAGATCATATCAATTACTTCCTGTCTGAGAAAGTTTGTTTTTTGCTGAAGTTTGCTAATTAATTCTTTTCTACAGTCTATTCTCTCTTCACCAAATTGATGAAACATATCATCATACCCCCTTTACGCAAATGAATTTTGAATTCATTTGAGGTCAGAAAACATAGATTTTATTCATCATTCTTTGCCTCCAGACCGCTCTGGATATACTATTATACTCATTAAATATCAAAATGGGGTAACCAATCTTTATTAAAAGCAAACATTTCATTCACCATTTCTTCTATTTCAGCCAGACTTAACACAGCCGAAGTAAGGGGGTCCATAGTTATAGCGTGGAATATCTTTCTTTTATTACCTTCCAGGGCCCCTTCTACAGCCAGCTCTTCACATCGAGCATTGACATTAGTTAAATTGGCAACAGCTGCAGGTAATTTTCCTACATGTAAGGGATCAATTCCCCGCGGAGAGGCAATTACAGGTACTTCCACACAACAACCCCGGGGGAGATTATCAATTAAACCAAAATTTCTTAAATTACCATTAAACTCAAATTTTTCACCATCACCCATCAGAGCATTAAAAATATATGCTGCATATTCATTTCCTCTTTCCAGATCAATCTCATCTTTGGCCAGCCATTCTTTTATATCATTTTCCCAGGTATCTTCTCTTTTAAGGTATTCTTTTAAAATATAGGCGTATTCTCCCGGATTCCAGCCGGTTCCATGGGTACAGTATTTTTCAATTAAATCTTCTCTTTTTCTGAACCAGGGATTATATTCTGAATTATGTCCACTGGATTCAGTAACATAATAATCAAGATGTAAAAACATCTCATTTCTCACCTGTTCTTCATTATATATTTCTTCTTTTTGTACTGCTTCTCTAATTAAAGGATAGGCATCCTGACCATTCCATTCATATTCCAAAAACCAGGCCAGATGATTAATGCCGGCACAAAAATAAGTCACTTCTTCCATAGGAGCACCAATCCAATTGGCCAGCATGGCAGCAGTACCCTGTACACTATGACAGAGTCCAGTTATTTTTATATCTGTTTCTACCTGAATAGCCCTAATTAACATAGCCATAGGATTTGTATAGTTTAATACCATGGCCTGGGGGCAATATTTCTCCACATCTCGAGCTATATCAAGCATCTCAGGAATTGTTCTTAGTGCTCTAAAAATACCTGCTGGTCCTCTGGTATCTCCAACATTAATATCTACCCCATATTTTTTTGGTATTTCAATATCTTTTCTCCAGACCTGAACTCCTCCCTGTAAAATTGTGATCAGAACTCCATCGGCATCTTTTAGTGCTTTTTTTCTGTCTGTGGTAGCGGTTACTTCCGCCGGATAATTACCATGATCTACAATTTTGTTAACCGCTTTTTCGATATAGGACAACCTTTCTTTATCAATATCCATCAGAGCAATTTCACATTCTTTTAGAGCTGGAAAAGACAGAATATCCTTGACCAATTTACGAGTAAAACCAAAACTTCCGGCACCAATAAAAGTAAACTTTTTCATTATAACTACCTCCATTTAATTCATATTTTTATTTGTAAAAGTATAATGTTTCTGGGACTGTCATAGTATTTGAATTAAAAATTTTGTAGTCTTTAAGGGTAATACCTTTCCCCCAGGCCTGGGGGGAATTGAAGAAATTTTATCAATTATTTTCATTTGACATAACCTTTTCCTTCCTTCAAAATATTGCTAAAGGAGGAACAGCTGTGGGTAATAATAAACAGCATTCTGCAAAAGCAAAATTAAAAATTGTCCTTGAAAGGCTGCAAAGTGATAATATCCCATTAAAACCAGGGTAATAGCTCTCTTTCCCGCAAAAAAGAAAGCTATTACCATGGAAATTTAATTATTTATAATTCAAGTAGAGCAATACGGGGGGAATTCCCCGGATTTACCAATCTCACTCTACCCTTTCTTTTCACATTATGTTGCTCTTCCTACTTTTCTATTTTATTGGCCATTTTAACTCCTCCAAATACATTTTTCCTAATTGTTCCAGTCCCTCAGGCTGCTTTGCCATTTTTTTATTATTCTATCATCAATGATTTCTTCCTCCAATTGCACTTCTGAAAAAACTCCTTCTCTTTCATTTATATCGATAATTTCTTTCACTCCTCTTTTTAAAGGAAGCCATTTATAATCTGGAAAATGCTTTTTAAATTTCTCTAATGAAAAAGCCATATTTTTATTATATAAATGATCAATGGTATCAATATTTTCAATACCGGGAAAAGAATTAATATACTGCTGAGGTACATAAATTCTTTCTGGATCTACCCCCAGATAATCAGTAAAAAGAGATATATATTGTTCCCGGGTAATACAGTCTTTGTAACTTAAAGTGTAATCTTCTCCAACAGCTCCACTATCTCCAATTATACGTCCCACCATTCTTCCTACATCATAAGCCCAGCCAACATGCATTAATCCCCTTCCTGCCCCCGGAACTAAAATTGGCTGATTTGCTTTCATACGGGGGACCACTTTAATTCCCCAGTCTACATACATCATCGGACAAAACCCGGGGCCAATGGATAAAGAAGGTCGACCTATTGTTACTGGATATCCTTCTTTATGAAATTTATCTCGATAAAATAATTCAATGGTACGTTTCTTTTGCGCATAAGAACCATGAGGGGGTCTGAATTGATCCTTTTCTCTAAAAGGAAGTCGAGATAAAGGATAACCATAAGTATCCACTGTACTTATGAAAATAACTTGTTTAATCTTACCTTCAGTAATCTGATATAAGGCTTTTGCTTCAGATGGTTCAAAGCAAATTGTATCAATGACAAGCTCTGCTTCAAAATCTATGAAGGCTTTTTCCAGTCTATTCCTGTTGGCTCTATCTCCTTCATAAAATTTAACTTCGGGATTATTCTCTTTTTTTTCTTCTATATTACGGGTATAAATACCAAGTTCATAATTTCTCTTTAATAGATAATCAACTGTTCCCCGGGAAATATTGCCCGGTCCTCCAATCATAAATACTTTGGTCATTAATTTTTCCTCCTTAACCAAACAAATTATTATTCAACTATAGAAAAAATAATTCTCTGATAAGAAGTTAAAGGAGGCGACCCATTATCCTTAACTTCCAGAATAATGTGTATCTTCTGGCCAGGATTATCGGATACTATAAAGCTGGCGCGGGCTGAATTACTGTTGTTTATTTTTATTTTCTCCTCACAGGAATCTGCATCATAATATTGCCACCAGTTAAATTCTAATTTGTCCCCATCAGGATCACTGGAGTTAGATGCATCAAGACTTATTTCATCCCCGGGATTAACCATCCGATCAAGTTCACCTTCAACCTCAGCTACAGGATGATGATTGGCCTGTTCATAATCCATCACACACCAGTCCACTCGTGCTGCCCAATCATTTTGAACAGCAGGCATCCAGCGCCACATGGGTTTCTTTTCATCCCCATCATCTTTTGCATCCTGCCACTGATTGTCCCCAATATTTTCATGCCGGCCACCCCAGCCACCATAGGCTGGATTTTCCAGGCTGCGCAAACCATTGGGGACTACCCATAAGAAGGAAGGAGTATCACCTTCACTTACATACAGAGAATCATCATGCATATGGTAATATTCTGCACCAAGGGGACCATGATTAGTTTTTATATTCTTTGTTAACCACTCTTCCCCCAATAATTCTTCATATGGTTGATCTTTACGGGGGCGATAGTTCCAGGTGTCAACAAATTGAAAATCAAGTACATTAAGAGCTTCCGAAACATTCTCTCTTAACCACTGGCCACCTCCAGTTCCTTTCTCCTGATAGGAAATAAAATACATACGTACCTTGTTTATTGCCTTTTCAAAATGAGCAGCTGAATAATGGTTTTTGATTTTCCAGAGAGCATGGGCCATCATGGTTCCCCCACCCCACATAGAAATATAAACCGGCCGGGTATCATCATCCAGCAGCTTTTGAATAATCAATTCTGAACCTTTAGTATCTCGGTAAGGGGGAGCATCAGCATATATGGGAGCACGATCAACCATCCCCTGCCAGGTCACACTATGTAATTCTTTCGGAGTGGGATAATCTTGATCATGTTTAATTAAATTCTCATAAACCTCTCCATATTTTTCTATCATCTCATGAATCCAAATCTCACCATGTCCATCTTTCTGCCATTGAGAATTAACTGATATAATACCTTCAACATCAAATTCATTGGTATAGGATAAAAAGCGAATCATTGAACAC
>PWDW01000060.1 GCA_003553225.1 Halanaerobiaceae bacterium | reverse complement strand
GTGTATTTCACAGCATTGCTGAGGAGGTTTACAATAATTGTTTTTAAACCATTTTGGTCCCCTTTTATGGTGAAAAGATCTCCTATACAGAGAAATTTAAGTTCTATGTTTTTTTGTTTTGCTTCCTGTTTGTAAAAGGAGATAATATTTTGAGTTATTTTCTGAAGATCAACAGATTGTTTATTCAGGTTGAGAATTTTTTCTTCAGTTTCCGCAAGTTCTTCCAGACGATCCACCAGTTTCAGAAGCCTGTTAATCTCTTCTTTCATTTCAATGAGTGTTTCCTTTTCCAGAGGCAGTACACCGTCTTCCATGGCACAAAGATAATTTGAAATTATGGTCAGAGGTGTTCGCAGCTCATGAGCCAGATCACTGGTTGATTCTTCTCGTGTTTTTTCCAGATAATCCAGCCTTGAGCTCATCTTATTTAATACTTCGGCCAGTTCTCCCAGCTCGTCATTTCTATTGAGGTTTATTTTTTGATCATACTGACCTTCTGCGACTCCGGCTGCCAGATTGTTCATCTTGACCAGAGGTTCAGTGAAATAACGGGAAAGAAAAAAGGAAACAATGATGGTTAAAATAATAACAAAGAATGCTACTTTGATAATTGTGCTGTTAACATTGGCCATAAAGTAGCTGCTATCAGTGTTTTCAAAGCGGTTTTGGCCCTGCAGTTCCCAGTGAAGATGGGCGGCAGGTTCTCCAGAACCATCTTCAATAACAATTTTTTCGGGCTGCTGGAGACGAAAATTATGCTGTCTGTGGGATTGGCCTCTTCTTTCCAGATTTGAAAAGATTAATTCTCCACTATCAAAATCAACTAATTCAAGGAGGACTCTTCTGCCGTGTATATAGTTTTCCAGAATTTCCACAACTGAAGCCCAGGATTGATCCCGGTATATATTTTGTTCTATAAGTTCCTTGATTCCATAAAGTTCCTGCTGCTGTTCTCGAAAAACATGCTCCCTAAAGTAGGAGCCAACCTGAAAATTAATCAGCAGTCCGGCAGCTGTTAAACCCCCAACAGCTAAAACTAATATTACTATAAATAATTTTGTGCCAATTTTAGTCAACCTGATCACCTACATATTTATATCCCTGACCATATACAGTATGAATGTATTCTCCCTTTTTCAATTTTAATTTCTGCCTGATATTTTTAATGTGTACATCAATGGTACGGTCATAGCCATCAAATTCCAGACCCAGGGCCCTGTCGGCCAGCTGATATCTTGTTAATATTTGATGGGGGTTTTTTATCAGGGTGTATAATATTTTAAATTCTGTTCCGGTAAGATCTGCATTTTTATTTTTTACTTTTACTTCCCCGGATTCAGGATATATTTTGATTCTATCCTGACCCAGGATGATTACTTCTGAAGTATGATTCCGGGGCCCCGAACGGCGCAGTATGGCTTTAATACGGGCAATTAGTTCCTGAGGATCGAAAGGTTTAACCAGATAGTCATCAGCTCCCAGTTTTAACCCCTTTATTTTATTTTTTGTTTTTGATTTTGCAGTCAGCATTAAAATAGGTAAATCTGATTCCTGTCTTATAAGCTGACAGATGTTTTCTCCACTGGTATCAGGAAGCATTAAATCAAGTATAACAAGGCTGGGAGAATCCTGTTTTATGATTTCTAGAGCTTTTTTTCCTTCTGAGGTTTCTTTAACCATAAAACCTTCTTTTTCCAGATATCCACGAATAACTTTTCTGATTTTTCTTTCATCCTCAACAATTAAAATCTCATCTTTATAATTATTATGTCGGTTGTTATCATTGTTAATAATCATTAAAGCCCCCCAAATGTATGGCAAAAAAGGACAAATAAAGGTCTACTATATTAAGAAAATATAATGGGGAAAAAAAATAAGGATAGGAATATTCCTATTCTTTATTCCTATCCTTAATTATATCATGTTTTTTATAATGCAGACAATTAAAAGAAAGTTAAATTTTTACTCAAAAGCTCGTTTTTGATGTCTGTTTCGCTGCTGTCTTTGAATTTGCTCACCATTTTCTGACTGTCTCTTTTCGTGTCTAAGCTCTCTTTCTTCCTGTTTCTGCTCTCTCTGCTGCAGTAAACGGGGTCCATCAGCACATATATTACAGTAGAGTCCGGGGCCTCTTTCTTCCACCCTGTTTTCAGCTTCATAGCTGAAGGGCTGATTTTGGGGGTTTGATTCTTCAGCCAGTACAGAACTGTAAACCAGGGTGACAGCAAAAATTAAAAGCAGACTTAATGAGATAATTAATATTTTTTTATCCATGTTTTTCACCTCTCAACATCATTATAAAAAATAAATGTTAAGGAAATATGAATAAATGCTAAAATTAATTTTTATATCTGCTGTTTAAAAGAACCTTTATCTATGGTTTGTGAAATCTGTTCAAGTATATAATCATAATTCTCTGGAATATGGGGCAGTTTACAGTCAGAACAGTCTTTTGAGCCATCCTCAAGTATTGTGTAATTACCCTCACATTTAACAAAATATAAAGGACAGTAGCAAAAAAGACAGTTTAAATCCTGTAGATCATGACAGGGATATGCCCGACAGCTGGTATTGGAAAAAAAGCGGTGTGAATTTTCCATTTTTCTCTCCCTTCAAATGTGACAGGTGTTGTGACAGGTATTTATTAAAAACAGAAAAATAAAGAGAATACCCTCCCGGGGGTGGTTATTAAAATAGTCCCCATTTCCAAAACACAAGGCACACAAAACCCGGCACTTCAAAAAAAACTGGAAGTTACCGGGGTTGATGGGGATCTATTAATAAATAATATAGATTTGAATCCAGAATAACTGCAGTTCACATTCATATTGTAGAGCTTATATCAGTATTACCAGCCCCGCCCGGCCATTTTTTCTTCATCTGCCATATTACCTACACTCAGGCCGGACATAGGTTTGCCTATGTTTTCTGAGACCTCAGCCAGTATATCAGGGTTATCATAGTTAGCTGTAGCTTTAACTATGGCGGAAGCTCTTTCCATGGGTTTATCGGACTGGAAGATTCCTGATCCCACAAAAATACCTTCTGACCCCAGCTGCATCATAAGTGAAGCATCAGCTGGAGTGGCGATACCTCCGGCTGCAAAATTTAATACCGGCAGCTTACCCTGCTGAGCTGTAAGTTTTAACAGTTCAAAAGGGGCTGACATTTTTTTAGCTTCGGTCATTAGTTCTTCTTTTTTCAGGGAGGATATCCTTGAAATTTGTGATTGTACTTTTCTCATATGTCTTACTGCTTCTACAACATCACCGGTACCGGCTTCACCTTTTGTTCTGATCATAGCTGCTCCTTCTGCAATACGGCGCAGCGCTTCTCCCAGATTGGTGGCTCCACAGACGAATGGTGCTTCAAATTGCATTTTATCTATATGATTTTCTTCATCGGCAGGGGTCAGAACTTCACTTTCATCAATGAAATCAACATTTAAAGATTCCAGGATTTGGGCTTCTGTAAAATGCCCAATTCTGGCTTTGGCCATAACCGGGATCTCAACAGCATTTAAAATTTCTTTTATCATTTCCGGAGCTGAACTGCGAGCTATGCCGCCCTGTTTTCTTATTTCAGCTGGAACTCTTTCTAAAGCCATTACGGCAACTGCCCCCGCTTTTTCTGCTATTTCTGCTTCTTCGGGAGAAGTGACATCCATGATGACTCCACCTTTTAATTTTTCAGACAGATTATTATTGAGTTTATATTGTTGTTCACCCATCACAATTTTGCCCCTTTCTCTGTAATTGCTATTTTATACTTACAATGTTATAATTAAAAAATAAATCATAAGCCAATTTTATATGTCTATATTATGTCAGATATGTACCGTATTGTCAAACAAAGCATCCTGTTCTTTTTGTAAATAACATTACAGGAAGGGGAAACAGAAAGCACTCTTTTGTTTTCGAGAACTGAGGAATAAATATATAAGGATGAGGTGAAACTGGATAATGGAAAAACAGATAAGACTTGATGTTAGCAATATGTTTGCCGAAAAGATAGGCTCAGAACATGGTCTGAACAGAGAGCAGGTTGATGATTTCCAGAAAAAGGCGGATCAGATTCACAGATATATCCGAGAGGCAAAAAAAGAAGGTAAAATGGGTTTTATGGAACTGCCTTTTCAGGATCATCATAAAATAGAAGAGATTGAAAATTTTGCTGCCCAAAGGAAATCTGAGATTGAAAATTTTGTTGTCCTGGGTATTGGTGGTTCTGCACTGGGTAGTATAGCTCTGCAGACAGCCTTAAAAGATCCCTATCATAATATTAGAACAGATGTTAGAAATGATACTCCCCGTCTATTTGTACCTGATAATGTGGATCCGGTTCGTTTCGGGAGTTTGCTTGATGAACTTGATCTGGAAAAAACATTATTTAATGTTATTTCAAAATCAGGTGGTACAGCCGAAACAATGAGTCAATTTTTAATCACCCGTCAGGCTGTCATTGAAGAGCTGGGGAAAGAAAGTCTAAAAGACCATTTTGTGGCAACCACCAGTCAGGAGTCCGGATATTTAATTGAAATTGCTAAACAGGAAGGTATACCAACATTTCCAATCCCCGGTAATGTGGGAGGGAGATTTTCTGTTCTGTCACCTGTAGGTTTATTATTCGGTGCTTTTGCCGGACTGGATATTTATGAACTTCTTTCCGGGGCTCGTTTTATGGATGAGCTTTGCTCTACAGCTGATCTGTGGAATAATCCCGCTTATTTAAATGCACTGCTGGAATATCTGGCATATCAGGAAGGCAAGAAAATGTCAGTTATGTTTCCCTATGCTCACCGTCTAAAAGATGTTGCCGATTGGTACAGACAGCTGTGGGCCGAATCACTGGGTAAAGAAGTAGACCGTGATGGTAAGGAGGTTAATGTCGGTCCTACACCAATAAAAGCTCTGGGGGCAACAGATCAGCATTCTCAGGTACAGTTATATATGGAAGGCCCTTATGATAAAATAATAAACTTCCTGGAAGTAAAAAATTTTGAGCGGAAGTTAAAAATACCTGATGCCTATCAGGAGATTGAGGGTGTTTCGTATCTGGGAGGTCATAGTTTGAATCACCTGCTGCAGACAGAAAAGAAAGCTACAGAACTGGCCTTAACCAAACGGCAGAGAGTAAATAAAACAATAATCTTACCGGAAATCCAGGAACATACTCTGGGACAGCTTTTTTATCTTCTGGAACTTCAGACAGCTTTTATCGGGGAACTATTCAATATTAATGTATTTAATCAGCCGGGGGTGGAACTGGGCAAGTCCTATGCTTATGGTATTCTGGGGAGAAAAGGTTATCAGGAAATGAAAAGAAAATATGATAAAAGCCCGGATCACAGTGAAGAGTTTATTGTTTAATCTAATTTAATACCAGTATTATTAATAACTTTCGGTAATCCAGGATTAATATTTCCAGGGTAAATCTATCGCGGTTTATTGGAGGGGCAGTAAAAAGGTTACATTTTGAAAGCAGGATAAAAAAGTGATTTATATAAGCTGTAAGGAGGCTTTACTGCATGAAGAGGGGTAGTAAAATTGAGATGAAGGAGATAAAGGGCCGGGTGGGGGAAAAACTTTTTTTTCAACAAAAACCACGCTCCCGGGTGAAAAAAGATATAGTAAATGAAATTCAGAACTATATTGATCGGGCACCCCGGTTTGGTTCACCTTTTATTATCGATTATCTTTCTCTGCAGAAAAGAGATGAAGAGTATTATCTGCTCCGTGATTATAATAATGGTCTTCCCCGGGAGGTACCAATATCCGGGGTATTTAATGGGGATGATATTTCTTTAGCTCAGAGGGTAGAATGGGGACTCCAGATTGCCCGGGCCGGAGAAGCCGCCGAAGTCCAAAATCATCTCTGGCCGGGCCTTAATGACATGTGCCTGCGCCTGACAGATGATAATAAAATAAAAATATTACCTCCTGAAATCGTCCGGGTTCTGGGTCAATATCGCCCCGATATACAGCCTTTGATCCCCCGTGAGAATTATACACCTCCTGAGATTATTGAAGGGAGTTCCTGGACTACAGAAGGTGTTCTGTATTCCTGGGGTGTTCTTTTATATTTTCTGGTAACAGGAGCAGCTCCTTTTTCGGTTCATACCAAGGCTGATACATATGACAAAATTCTTACTTCCTCCTTCATAGACCCCTGCTATATGAATCCTAATATCTCAAAGCGGCTTAATAGATTTATTAAAAAACTGCTTTTTAGGAACCCCAAACAAAGATATCACAGCTGGCAGAAAGCCAGAGCAGATCTGGAAAAACTGTGTTCCAGAAACGGCTATCAGGCTGATAACTCAACCGTTAGAAAAAATACACGCAGAAGAAAATTCATTAGGGGTTATACTGCAGTACGGGACAGAATTCTTTTTTCGATAAAAAGGCACTGGAAGCCGCTTACAGCTGTTTTGGTTATGGTATTTTTGATGGTTATGTTAAATTTTATGACCGGTGAGACCGAGTATATAACAGATGAAACCCCTCCCGGTGAAGTTGTGGCTGTTTTTTATGAGGGGCTTCAGGAAAAAGATGAAGAGAAAATCAAAGCTTCCGGGGTAACTGATCTGCAGGAGCTGGAGGTTTTTCTTTCAGAAGCTTATATTATGGAGCAGATGAGAAGGCAAAGTGAAGGTTTGCCTCTGGGAGTTCGAGGTATGTATGATTTAGAGGAAGAGGATATGGTTTTTGGGCTCCGCAATCTGGAGATAGAACAGCTGGAAAATGAGGAAGAACCTCTTTTTAGGGGGGAGTATGTTTTTTTCCTGAATCCTAATGGAGAGCAGCAGTCCGAAGCCATGGAGGATATTTTGCTATTAGAAAAAGAGAAAGGAATCTGGCAGATTACAGAAGTGTGGGGTAGTTTTGAAAAATTGCTGTCAGGAGAGTTAAATCTGGAAAAAGGGGTGGATTAAATGAGGCATCTAAATTATGAAGTTATTGAAGAGAAGTTGATTACCTGGCTTAAAGATAAGGTTTCTTCAGCCGGAGCCCGGGGGGTGGTTGTTGGTTTAAGTGGAGGCCTGGACTCCAGTGTAACAGCAGTACTGGCCAGGAAAGCTTTTGGGGATGATATACTGGGCCTTATAATGCCCTGTTTCAGCAGTGATCAGGATTTAAGGGATGCGGAATTAGTGGCCAAAAAATTTGCCATTAACTATAAAATAAAAAACCTGGATTCTCTGCTTAAAGAAATGATGAAAATTTTGGAACAGGATAAAGAAAAAGCCCGGGAAGATAGTCTGGCAGTAGCCAATATAAAGCCTCGCCTGCGGATGACCGTGCTTTATTATTATGCCGCCCGTCAAAATTATCTGGTTTTGGGTACTGATAACTGGAGTGAGTTTAAGGTGGGCTATTTTACCAAATATGGAGATGGAGGGGTGGATCTGGCACCTCTGGGCAGACTGGTTAAAACAGAAGTACGTAAGCTGGCCCAAAATCTTGATATCCCGGAAAGGATTATCAACCGCCCTCCTTCAGCAGGACTCTGGGAGGGCCAGACCGATGAAAAGGAGATGGGAATTACCTATGAACAGCTGGATCGCTATATACTGGGTGATGAGGTTCCAGCTGATATCAGAAATAAAATTGAGGAATTGAAGGACCGAAATCTTCATAAAACCCAGCCCATTCCTTTCCCGGAACGAGATTATCTGGAAGGGGAAAGTTAAAATTAACTGCAGAGAGAAAATATTTTGCCGTTATTCAAGAAAAGCAGAGGATATAATTTCAACTTTTGGAGCAAATCTTTTTATTCTGATTTAGGAAATATAAGTTTCTATGAAAAAAGTAATGGTGGTTATCATTCAAGGTTATTTTTCAACTCCAAAAGCGGAGATATAGTATAATCAAAAAAAGTAAAATAATAAATCAGGAGGGGCAGAAATGGAGCTAACAGACTTTCGGATTAGTGACTTTATAAATATAGAAGGGAAACATTCACTGGGTAAGGTAGCTACCCTGCTTTCTATGGTGGCTGATGAACATGATGATGATCTGACAGCGGCTTTTAAAAAAGAAGGTTTTAAATGTGTTATTACCAGGGCCGGAGGTAAAGGAGAACAGCTGAAAAATAAGATCCTGCGCAACTGTCTGGGGGCAGCAATTAAAGGGGATGTGATTGATGATACAGTTCAGGACCAGCGTGTTTTAACCCGCTGTGTGGAAAGGGCAATGGTAGATTTTGAAGGGCCTATGTCCAGTATTTCCGGTGCAGGAATAAAAATCGGTATTGTCAGCCGGGGCCAGCACCTTTCTGTATCCTTATATGGAAAACTGGGAATTCCCGGTCTTGATGTGGATCATGAGATATCGGGGATGGGTATTCATTATTATGGTCTGGAAGATAATACAGAAAACAACACAGAGTGAAGTTAATTATGGGCTATGTTTTCCTTAAAGATCAGGGTATAAGTATAGAACATATATTTTTTGTTTTTCTGGAGATGATTATTTTTGGATCTTGTTACAAGGATTTATCAATATCTAAAACCCTATAAAAAAAGACTGATAATGGGTATTATTTCTATGCTGTTTCATTCTTTTTTCACGGTATTTTTTGTCCGGGTTTTCCAGAATTTGATTGAAACAATTATTTCTGATATAGCGCAGACCGAGGAAGGTTTTACCACCCTGACCTGGATAGCCCTGGCCATGATTGTGGTTTATTTTTTGAAAGGGCTCTCTTATTATGGACAAAAATATTTGATATCTTATGTGGCTCAGAAAGCAGTTAGAGATATCCGGGATGATCTGTATAAACATCTGCAGAATCTTTCCTTGAATTTTTACAGCCAGCATCAAACCGGTGAGATAATCTCCCGGGTCACTAATGATGTCAACCAGCTGCAGGGGGCTATTGTAAAGGGGGCTGTGAGTACCGTTTACCAGTTTTTTACCTTTGTGGGGGGCCTGGGGTATTTGTTTTATCTGAACTACAGATTAACCTTTCTTCTGATTCTGGTTTTACCTCTGATGAGTTATATTATTTCCCGATTTAATAAAAAGATAAGAAAAGTCAGCCACCGGGTTCAGGTAAAAATTGCCGATGTCTCCGATATTCTGCAGGAAACACTTTCAGCAGTTCGGGTAGTAAAGTCCTTTGGGCGAGAGGATTTTGAATATGACCGCTTTGCCCGGCAAAATGATGCCAATTTTCGGGCTAAAATGAAGAACACCCAGTATAGTGCTGTTTTGACACCAAGTATAGAATTTTTAGCTTCTATAGCAATTACAGCTATTCTGTGGTTTGGTGGACTGGAAGTAATGAGAGGCAATATGCTTCCTTCGGAATTAATTGCATTTTTCACACTTCTGTTGACTATCACCAATCCCTTAAAATCATTAACCAATTTGAACAGCACCCTTCAGCAGGCTCTGGCTTCTGCTGAAAGGATATTTGAAACTATGGATGTGGATAATTTTGCTGTTGATTCTGATGAAGAAGAGAAAAAAGAGCTGAGCACAGTGAAAGGTGAAGTTATATTTGAAAATGTCAGTTTCTCCTATTTTGAAAAAGAGGAGCAGATTCTTTCCGGCATTAATTTTTCAGCTGCCCCGGGTGAAACTGTTGCTCTGGTAGGTCCCAGTGGGGCGGGGAAGACTACGCTAATTGATCTTATTCCTCGTTTTTATCACCCTTCCTCCGGCCAGATATTGCTTGATGGTATCAATATTAGAGATATTAAATTATCTTCTTTAAGATCACATATCGGTATAGTCCCCCAGGAGACACTTCTTTTCAGCGGCACTCTTCAGGAGAATATAGCATATGGAAATTTAAAGGCCGGAAAAGATCAGATTATTCGTGCGGCCAAAATGGCTAATGCTCATGAATTTATTGCAGATTTTGAAGATGGATATGAGACCGAGGTTGGTGAACGGGGTGTGGGACTGTCCGGAGGGCAGAAACAAAGAATTGCTATTGCCCGTGCTATTCTCAAAAACCCGGCTCTCTTAATTTTTGATGAAGCTACTTCAGCCCTTGATATTGAATCAGAAAACCAGGTACAGGAAGCTCTAAACCGGGTTATGCAGGACCGTACCACCTTTATTATTGCCCACAGACTTTCCACTATTAAAAATGCGGATAAAATTTTAGTAATTGTTGAAGGAGAAGTTCATGAGCGGGGCAAACACAGCGAGCTTTTAGAAAATCAAAGTATTTATTATGATCTCTATGAAAATCAGCTGAACAAATCACCTGCCGGGGAAGTGTAATCTGTGATGAATGAGCTTGGGGCCCGATTGAAACTCAGGATCCTGTCCGGATCAGCTCTTTTTTTAATTTATCTCTTTAACCAGACATATAGACTGGAGATTGTTGATTTGAGAGAAAAAGCAGATAAAGTAAATTTTGACATACCCGGCCTGTATTGTGTCTGGCACCGGCATATATGGGTATCATCTTATGTTTTTAGAAGGCGGGGTTATATTACTCTGGCCAGCCGCAGTGAAGATGGTGAGTATATAAGCCGGGTTCTGGATAAGTTAAAATACAAGGTGGTTCGGGGTTCCAGTTCCCGGGGCGGGACTTCAGCTCTGCGAAAGTTATACCGCAGTTTAAATAAAAATAAAAAGGTTATTGTGACACCTGATGGACCCCGGGGACCCCTGAGGGAGGTTAAGCCCGGGGTAATATATCTGCAGTCCAAAACAGGGGTTCAGGTATATCCGATTGGTCTGGCAGCTAAAAGGAAAAAAACATTTGCCAGCTGGGATAAATTTATACTTCCCTATCCATTTACAAGGGTGGTACTGGTAATTGGTAGAGCTGTTAAGCTGCCTCCTAAAACAGGGATAACCGAACGCTGTCTTCTCCTTGAACAGGCAATAAAGAAAGCCAATCAGAAGGCTGAAGAATTAATTTAGAAATGTTTATGTCCGGTTCAGAGGATGGTTTTTGAATGCTTAAAAAAAAAGAAGTGTTTAAAAAAATAGAAACATATCTTAAAAATTTAATTAAGGGTAAAGCCCATAATTTTTCCGGCAGGTTTGTTCTTGTTTTACTTTCTCTGCTGGAAAGAGTTTATTATGTTTTGATTTATATTCGCAATTTTTTATATCATAGAGGGATTTTTAGTATAAAAAGGCTTTCTCCCAGGATAATTAGTGTGGGTAATATAACAGTGGGGGGAACCGGTAAGACACCTCTGGTGGAAAAAACAGCCCGGGATTTAAGCAGGGCAGGTGAAAAAGTGGTTATTGTCAGCCGGGGATATAAATCCAGTGCAGACTGCCCGGTGGTGGTTTCTGACGGGAAAGAAGTTTTTCTGGACCCGGAGGAAGCGGGAGATGAGGCCTATATGCTGGCTCGCAAACTTGCAGGGATCCCCGTGATCATTGGCAAAGATCGTTATCAGGCCGGAGTACTGGCCTGCAGAAAATTTTCTCCTGAAATTATTATCCTTGATGATGGTTTTCAGTACCGAGGCCTATACAGAGATGAGGATATAGTCATCATAGATGGTCTCTGTCCTTTCGGTTATAATAGGCTTCTGCCCCGGGGGTATCTGAGAGAGCCATTATCTTCTCTGGATAGGGCCCATAAATTTATTATTTCACATAAAAAACATATTACTCAGAAAACATATAATAACATAGCTGAGAAATTAAGAAAATATAATTCCCGGGCTCCGATTACGGGGGCCTGTATAAAAGCTGAAGCCCTGGAACCGCTCAGAAATTATGCCTCATCAGCTGAAGAACAGGAAACTTCAGTTTCTTTCCGGGATATTAAAGGAAAAAAAATTGTGGCAGCAGCCGGGATTGGGAGTCCGTCTTCTTTTCTGGCTGAATTAACTAATCTGGGAGCCAGGGTAGCACATCAAGAAATATTTTCGGATCATCATAATTACTGTTTACAGGATATTCGATTATTATTTACAGAAGCCAGTAAACGAAATATACAGTGGATAATTACCACAGAAAAGGATGCGGTAAAATTAGCTGATCTGGTTTTTGAAAAAAAGCAGGATTTTCAGTTAGATGAAAAAGTTCGATTTTTGGTTCTAACAGTACAGATGCAAATTGATTAAATATTTGATTGAATTTCTAGGAGGGTTTACATGAAAATTTATGGCCTGATTCCGGCCCGTTATTCCTCTACTCGTTTTCCCGGTAAACCGCTGGCTTCTATTGCCGGGAAACCGATGATCCAGCATGTGGTGGAGGGCAGCAGGGAGTCGGGAATACTGGCAGAAGTAATTGTAGCCACTGATGATAAGAGGATAAAAAAGAAGGTTGAATCTTTTGGTGGAAAAGCAGTAATGACTTCTCCAAACCATACCTCGGGAACAGACAGAATAGCCGAAGCAGCCGCCGGACTGGATTGTGATCTGGTGGTGAATATACAGGGTGATGAACCGCTGATCAAAGGAGAAATGATAAAACAGGCTGTTCAACCTTTTCACCAAAAAGAAGAATTACCGATGAGTACTCTTAAAAGAAGGATAACCCGGAAGAGTGAAATTGAAGACCCGAATACAGTAAAAGTTGTCTGTAATTGTGAGGGGGATGCTTTATATTTTTCCCGATCTCCGATTCCCGGAAATCTTAATCAGGAGGCTGAATATTATAAACATATTGGCCTTTATGTTTATCGGCGGGACTTTCTTTTGAATTTTGCCCGGCTGGCTCCCACTCCTCTGGAAAATTTTGAAGCTCTAGAACAGCTCAGAGCTTTAGAAAATGGCTATCAAATCAGAGTGGTGGAGACCGAATATAAAACAGTAGGTGTGGATAAACCCGAGGATATAGATCGGGTAGAAAAGGAGCTGCTGTAGATGAAAAAAAAAGTAAAAGTAAATGAGGAAATTGTTTTTGGAGATAGGAACAACCCCTTTGTATTGCTGGCCGGTCCCTGTGTGCTGGAAGAAAGAGACAGGATGCTGATGATAGCAGAAAAAATTAAAAAAATAACCACCAGACTGGATATTCCTTATGTTTTTAAGTCCTCTTTTGATAAAGCCAATCGCTCCTCGATTGATTCCTACCGGGGCCCGGGTATAAAGGAGGGACTGAAGATTCTGGAGGAGATTAAGGATCGGTTCAGTTTGCCCGTGATTACCGATATTCATCTTCCTTCTCAGGCTCAGGAGGCAAAAGATGTGGTGGATATAATTCAAATACCGGCCTTTTTATCCCGGCAGACTGACCTGCTGACTGCGGCCGGGAAAACAGGGAAAGTGGTTAATGTGAAAAAAGGACAGTTTCTGGCCCCTGCAGATATGGAACAGGTGGTCAAAAAAATAGAGGATACAGGTAATGAAAAAATTCTGTTAACGGAAAGGGGAACAGTTTTTGGATATAATAACCTGGTGGTGGATATGAGGTCCCTGGTTATCATGGGGCAGACGGGTTATCCTGTTGTTTTTGATGCCACCCACAGTGTTCAGCTGCCCGGTGGTGCCGGTGATAGTTCCGGAGGAAAGAGAGAATTGGCCTTTCCTCTGGCCCGGGCGGCGGCCGGTATTGGGGTTGAGGCCTTTTTTATGGAAGTTCATGACCGGCCGGAGGAGGCTCTCTGTGATGGTCCCAACATGATTCGGCTCAATGATCTGGAAGATATACTGGAAAGATTAAAGTCCATCAGCAGTTCTGCAGATGGGGTGAATCCATAATGAAAGAAAATGTAAATATTAATGGCCAAAAACTAAATAAGAGCCTGCAGCGGGCGCGTGATGTTCTGGAAACAGAAGCCCGGGCGGTGCTGGATATTCGGGAGCTAATTGATAGTTCTTTTAAAGAAACCATAAAACTTTTAATCAGGTGCAAGGGGCGGGTGGTTTTTACCGGAGTTGGCAAATCAGGTCATGTGGCCCGAAAGCTGGCTGCTACATTTGCCAGCCTGGGGAGCAGTGCTTTTTTTGTACATGCCGGTGAGGCTCTACATGGTGATCTGGGCATGATTTCAGAAAATGATGTTTTAGTTGCCCTTTCTCACAGTGGTGAGACTGAAGAGCTGATAAAACTTTTACCCTCTCTGCGCCGGATGGGAAGCAGCCTGGTTTTGCTTACCGGTAACTGTGATTCAACTATGGGTGAATATGCTGATATATGTCTGGATTCAGGAGTAAGTGAGGAAGCCTGTACTCTGGGGCTGGCTCCTACAACCAGCTCTACTGCGGCGATGGCTCTGGGGGATGCCCTTGCTGTCGCTCTTTCTTCCCTCAAAGGCATAACTCCTGAAGATTATGCTTTGTTTCATCCCGGAGGCAGTCTGGGTCGAAAACTTTTGACCAAAGTTTCCGATGTTCTGGAAATACGCCGGAAGAATCCCACTGTATGTGAAGGTACTTCAGTTAAAAAGGCTCTATTTACCATGACTGATTCGAATATGGGTTCAACTTCAGTAGTTGACCGGGAGGGTCGGCTTACCGGGATAGTAACTGATGGTGATATCCGCCGACATCTGGAAAAAGAAGAAATATTTCTTGAAAATCCGGTGGAAGAGGTTATGACTGAAGACCCTATAACTATTGCTGTAGGGGAACTGGCGGTAAAAGCTCTGAATTTAATGGAAGAACAAGAAATTAATGATCTGCCGGCCGTAAAAGGAGACCGTCCGGTGGGTATGCTTAACTTTCAGGATCTGCTCCGGGCCCGGGTGTTCTAAACGGGAGGTTGGGTGATGAAATTTAGATTTTCACAAATTATCTTTAAAACAATTTATCATCTGGTTAATATATTACCATATAAAGCACGGAAAATTATCTGCAGAATGACAGCATTATTAATCGGACGAGTTTTCCGGGTGCGGCGCACGGTAGCCCGTGAAAATATAAAAAAATCGTTTCCGAACCTGGGAAAAAATGAAATTAACTCTATTTTAAATGATGTCTATTTACAGCTGAGTTTTACTCTGATGGAATTTTTAAGGACTGATAAGCTGGCTGCCGGTCCTCTGGAAAAATATGTGGAGATTAAGGGTGAGGATTATCTGAAGGATGCTTTTGCCCGGGGTCAGGGGATAATATTTTATACAGCTCATTTTGGAAACTGGGAGTGGCTGGCGGCTGTTCTCTCCAAAATGGGATATCCGGTTACTGCTGTGGCCCGTTCCCAATCTTCACTTCTGAATTCAGAGATTGAAAAAATCAGACAGTTAACCGGACTGGACCTGATATACCGGGAAAAAGGGGCAATAAGAAAAACTTATCGATGCTTACAGGAGGGTAAATGCCTTTTGATCCTTGGTGATCAGGAAGCCCACCATAAGGGCTGGAAGGTTAATTTTTTGGGCAGGCCGGCTTCTGCATTCAAAGGTGCCGTACAGCTGTCAGCCCGGACAGGAGCTGCGGTTATTCCGGTATTTTTGGTTAGAAAAAAACTGGAATACCACCAGCTGATTATTAAGCCTCCAATTTTTGTTGACCGAAAAGCGGATCCTGAAGAGCTGCACAGCAGGCTGCAGGAGCTTACTGATATATGTGGAGAAATGATTACCCGGTTTAAATCACACTGGCTCTGGCTGCACCGGCGCTGGAAATCATATTAAAAAATCCTGGCGGGGAGAGATATTTTTGTATATTTTATATAATATTTTACTTTTCATTTTATTAATAGTATATATACCGGTTATCCTGTATAAAAAAATTAAGGGCAGCTTTAATAAAGACATAAAGGAACGGCTGGGTTTCCCTGATAGTAAAGAGCTCCCGAAAACAGATAACAGAAAGGTTATCTGGGTGCATGCTGTTTCGGTCGGGGAAACTGCTGCCGCAGAACCAGTTGTTTCTTTACTTAAGGAAAAACATCCGGAATACAATATTGTGTTTTCCACAGTTACTGAAACCGGCCAAAATATGGCCCGGCAGATAATCAATTATGATTCCTTAATTTATTTTCCCCTTGATTTTTCCTTTTCTGTTCACAGCAGTTTGCAGAAGATTAATCCGGACCTGGTGGTCATAATGGAAACTGAACTATGGCCCAATTTTATTCACAGGGCTCACCGGCAGGGCACTAAGATTATACTGGTTAATGGCAGAATCAGTGACCAGAGTTATAAGAGGTATAAATATCTGGGGCCTTTTCTGTCTGATATGCTGGATAAAATTGATATCTTCAGTATGCAGTCCCCCCGTGATGTTGAATACATAACCCGGCTGGGGGCTGATGCTGACCGGGTAATGAATTCCGGGAATACTAAATTTGATAGAAAATATGAAAAATGTGATTCCCAACAAAAAAAAGAGCTGTATTCCGAATTTAAAATTTCTCCGGATCAGCCGGTTTGGGTGGTAGGCAGTACCCATCCCGATGAAGAAAAACAGCTGCTTCCGGTTTATAAAAAAGTAAAATCAGAGTTTCCAAATTTGATTATGATCCTGGCTCCCCGGCATATCCGCAGGATTGATGAAATTGAAAGGCTTTACCAGAACCAGGGGCTCCCGGTAATTAAACGCAGCGAGATTGAGGAAAGAAATAAACAGCAGGTGATTTTACTGGATACTATTGGAGAGCTGGCTCAGATATATGCTCTTGGTGACCTGACATTTGTGGGCGGAAGTCTGGTTGAAAAAGGGGGACACAATATTCTGGAACCACTTATTCAGGAGCGCCCGGTTTTTTTTGGCCCCCACATGTTTAATTTTAAAAACAATACCCGGCTTGTGCTGGAGTATGGTGCCGGTATCCAGATATCAGATACAGAAGAGCTTACTGAAAAAATGCTTTATTATTTGAAAAATCCGGAAGAACTCTCCCGGATGACGGATAACATAGCTCATATGTTTAGAGATAACGAAGGGGCGGCCCAGAAAAACTGTCAGCTGATACAAAGACTTCTGGAGCAGCGGAAAGACAGTTAAGCAAGGTCAAACCCGGGTCTTTTTAAGTAAGAAACCAAAATTGAAGTCCTGCAGTTATTTGTAAAGTGATATATTGCATTTAAAAGCAGAGAAATGTATAATTATTACTGCTTTTTTAAAAAATAGCAAAAAATAATAAGGAGAGGGTGTTAGTATACATGAGTGAGAAAAAAGGATTTAATCCCAAAAATGCATGGCTGGAAATGGAAGAAGATGAACAGCAGGAAGCTTTTAATCTCAGTGAAGAATATGCCAAATTTATTACCGAGAATAAAACCGAAAGAGAAGTTACTTCCCGGGCTGTAGAGATGCTTGAAAAGGAAGGATTTGAAAAGTTAGAAGAGATGGATGATCTTAAGCAGGGGGACAAAATTTATAGTGTGAACCGGGAGCGGGAAGTGCTGGCTCTGGTGGTGGGCAAAGAACCGCTTACTTCAGGAATGCGCCTCTTAGGTTCTCATATTGATTCTCCCCGTCTTGACTTGAAGCCCAATCCCCTTAATGAAAAAAGTGAGCTTGCTTTTTTAGAATCTCATTATTATGGGGGTATCAAAAAATATCAGTGGGTTACTATTCCCCTGGCCCTGCACGGGGTGCTGGTTAAAGATGATGGTACCAGAATTGAGGTTAACATTGGTGAGAATAAAGAAGACCCCGTTTTTTATATCACTGATCTGCTGATTCATCTCAGCCGGGATCAGATGAAAAAGAAGATGTCGGAAGGTATAACCGGTGAAAAGCTCAATGTTGTTGTGGGCAGTATTCCCCTCCAGGATGATAATGATGAAAATGAAAAGGTAAAAGCCGCAGTCCTTGATCTTCTTTCAGAGAAATACAATATTGAGGGGGAAGATTTTGTCAGTGCCGACCTGGAAGTGGTACCCGCCTTTGAGGCCCGGGATGTAGGTTTTGATCGAGGTCTGCTGGCGGCATATGGCCATGATGATCGGGTCTGCAGTTATGCGGCCCTCAAAGCTGTGCTGGAAGCTGAAAGGCCCCGTTATTCGGCAGCTGCCTTACTTGTTGATAAAGAGGAGATTGGCAGTATGGGCAGTACCGGGATGAAATCACGTTTTTTTGAAAATCAGGTGGCTGAAATAATTGATAAATATTATGATGAATATTCTGATCTGCTGTTAAGAAAGGTGCTGCGCAATACTGAAGCGATCTCCGGTGATGTTAATGCCGGTTATGATCCCGATTTTTCCGGCCAGTATTCCGAAACCAATTCTGCCTATCTGGGCAAAGGGATTGTTTTAACCAAATACACAGGAGCCCGGGGAAAAAGTGGAGCTTCGGAGGCCAGTGCTGAATTTATGGGTAAAATACGGGGTCTGCTTAACGAAAATGGGGTTCTGTGGCAGATTGGAGAAATAGGAAAAGTGGATAAGGGTGGGGGCGGTACTATTGCTCAGTTTTTGGCCAATTACAGCATGGATGTGGTTGATGCCGGACCACCACTGCTGTCCATGCATGCTCCCTATGAGCTGGTAAGTAAGATCGACCTGTATAATACCTATCTGGCCTATCTGCTTTTTCTGGAAAATTAGTTTTTTGTTATTGTAATCCAGTTTACTTAAACATAAGCAAAGATTTGATAGATTGGAAAAAGAAATAATTAATGATTGTTATTGCTGTTTAAGTGGCCTGAACAAATATAAGAGGAGGAGTTTTAACATGTCTGAACCCGTAAAGATCAAAAATGGCAGTTTTGAAGAAGAAGTTCTTAATTCTGAGAAACCCGTTATCGTGGATTTCTGGGCTGACTGGTGTGGCCCCTGTAAAATGATAGCACCCCTGCTGGAAGAGATTGCTGAAGAATATGAGGATCAGGTTAAGGTCTGTAAAGTTAATGTGGATCAGGAACAGGAACTGGCTTCCAGATTTGAAGTAATGAGTATTCCCACCCTGCTTTATTTTGAAGATGGGGAACAGGAAGCTAAAGTTATTGGCTATCAGCCCAAGGAGTCTTTATTGAAGCAGTTTAATCTTAATTAGGGCAGCTCTATCTTTATAATTAAAGAACAGCTTTATCTTCATAATCAATGAGTTAATAATGAATATTAATCAATAAGTAAGAAAAAGGAAGAAAGATCAAGGAAGATCAAGGAAGATAAAGGAAGAAAGATCAGATTATGAATGATAAAAAAGAAAATATCAGAGGACAGATATTTTTTCAGTGAGATTTATTCTCACTGTTTTTTTATTTTGGGTTTCTAACTTAATTTCTGTATTTCTATAAGATTTTCGGTCAGGTGTTCTCTGCTTCTAAATCATCTCTTATTACTGCAGGCAGTTTTTGTAAATTATAAATATTATATGTTATAATACATTATACATGTATTTACTAGGAGGTGCAGAATTGAAGAAACTGCTGGTTATTTACTCCCGGGAAGGAGATTTGCGCAAAATAGCTGAGGGAATAAAAGAAGGGGCAGAACAGAACGGATACCAGGTTGACCTGCAAAATACAGAGCGGCAGAGCAGACCTTTGAATTTTCACCCCTATGATCTGGTGGTGGTGGGCAGTCCTACCCATGGTTTTTTCCGGGGCTCGATTGCTGAAGACCTGCCCGGTTTTTTAAAAGATTGTAAGCGAACTCAGGGCCAGGAGGTGGTTGTTTTTGTGACTCCCAGTTTTTTTGCAACCACCAGAGCTCTGAAAAAATTAATGTCCGAGCTGGAAAAACTGGGCTGTATTGTTAATGATTTTCGAAGTTTATCCGGACACACTCAGGGTGTGGATTTTGGCAGAAAGCTGTAGCAGAAAACTGTAAAAGATGTTTGGAGTCCCTGATAGAGAGGATAACAAAATTTACATAAAAAGGCCTCTATCTTTTATAAAGGGATAGGGGTTTTTGCTTGATATATTTGACCTGTATTATTGTCTCCGGTGGTGGTACCCCTGCTGATTATTTTCTTTTTCCCTCTCTAAGAGAAGAGTGGTTATATAAAGAGACGGGAAAAACCCGGGAAGCATCTAATTCATAAAGATATAAATATCTGCAGAAATCAGTGATTATCTTAAAAACAGCGGACAAAAACAGCAGGTCTAATGCTTTTATATCTGGTTTGCAGTTGTTTTTTTCAGGTGATATAATGTCTAAAGTATGGATGACTAAAGCAGGTTATGTTGAGTGAGGATTTTTATTTTATATAAGAAGGGTACTAAATTACAGGACGGGGTAGTGAATATGAATAAGTTAAAAGAAATCAAAACAACCTTAAAACATGAGCTGCAGAAAGCTCTTCTGCGGGCAGCTCAACAAAAAGAACTGGAGTTAAATGAGGATAGACTACCTGAGTTTGATATTGAGAGGCCCCGGGAAAAAGAACATGGGGATTATGCTTCCAATCTGGCCCTGATTATGGGTGGACAGATTGGAATAAGCCCCCGGGAACTGGCCGAGAAAATTACTGATTTTTTCACCTGTGAGTATGTGGACAGAATTTCGGTGGCCGGTCCGGGATTCATAAATTTTAAGTTGAAAAATGATTGGCTTTATGAAGTACTGGATTTAATTTTAGAGCTGGAGGAGGATTATGGTTCCTTAAACTACGGTCAGGGGGAGTCTGTGCTGCTGGAGTTTGTCAGTGCCAACCCCACCGGACCTTTACATATCGGGCACAGTCGGGGGGCGGTAACCGGTGATGTGCTGGCCGCTATTCTGAAGAAAGCAGGCTATGATGTTCATAAAGAGTATTATGTAAATGATGTGGGCAACCAGATAGAGATACTGGCGCGTTCAACTTTTATCCGTTATAAACAGGAACTGGGTGAAAATGTCAGCCTGCCGGAGGACTGCTATGCCGGAGATTATCTGGTTGATATAGCCCGTGAATTGCAGGAGAAATATGGTTCTGAATTAAATGACCTTGCCGAAGAAAAAAGCCTGGAAATATGCCGGGAATATACTCTGGACACTATGTTAGAGATGATTGAAGAGGATCTGAAAAGTCTTGGTGTTAATTTTGATTGCTGGTATAAAGAAAATCAGCTTCATCAGGGAAAAATCAAGGAAGCGGTTAATATGCTCAAAGACAGGGGCTATATCTATAAAAAGGAAGGGGCAGTCTGGTTTGAAGCTTCAGCCTTTTTTGATGAGAAGGACCGGGTGGTCATTAAATCTGATGGGACTCCCACTTATCTGGCAGCGGATATAGCCTATCATTACCATAAGCTGGAGCGTGGTTTTGATTCTCTTATAAATATCTGGGGGGCTGATCATCATGGTTATGTTCCCCGCATCAAGTCTGTAATTGAGGCTCTGGGAGAGGATCCGGAGAGTCTGGAAGTGATAATTGTTCAGCTTGTCAGCCTGATGCGGAAGGGTGAAAAGATTTCCATGTCCAAAAGATCCGGTGATTTTGTGACCCTCAGGGATCTGCTGCAGGAAGTGGGCCGTGATGTGGCCCGCTTTTTCTACATTATGCGCAGCTCGGACAGTCATCTTGATTTTGATCTGGATTTAGCCTTAGAACAATCAAAGAACAATCCGGTTTATTATATTCAATATGCTCATGCCCGTATTCACAGTATAATGGAAAATTTGCAGAATAAACAGGAGATAAAACAGACAGCTGTGGATCCCACAAAGCTCAATTCTGCTGAAGAAATTGATCTTATGAAAGTACTGGCCCATTTTCCCGAAGAGATTAAATTTAGTGCTGTCAGCCGCCAGCCCCATCATATAGCATCATATGCTTCTGAACTGGCCGAAGCCTTTCATGTTTTTTACAATAAAAGAAGGGTTATTACGGATGATAAAGAGCTTAGTGCAGCCCGGGTTTATCTGGTTAAAGCTGTAAGACAGGTTTTGAAAAATGTACTGTCGCTGATGGGTATGGAAGCCCCCAGGCAGATGTAAAGGGCCGGGGGTTTTTATTTTTTGTCTGCTGTGCTGTCTGTTAGGTAAAAACTAATTAAGGAGAGATACTTAAAATGACCAAGTATATTTTTGTGACGGGAGGAGTGGTCTCCGCTCTGGGCAAAGGTATAACTGCTGCTTCTCTGGGACGCCTTTTTAAAAGCAGGGGACTGAAAGTCAGTATCCAGAAGTTTGATCCTTACATAAATGTGGATCCCGGTACTATGAGCCCCTATCAGCATGGTGAAGTTTTTGTTACTGATGATGGAGCGGAAACTGACCTCGATCTGGGACATTATGAACGTTTTATTGATGAAAATTTGAGTCAAAACAATAATGTAACCACCGGTATGATTTATGGTTCAGTGATCCGCAAAGAGAGAAAGGGAGATTACCTGGGGGCCACAGTACAGGTAATTCCTCATATCACAGATGAGATTAAGGACCGGATCACCCGGGTAGGACGGGAGACGGATGCCGATATTGTTATTACGGAGATTGGCGGAACTGTGGGGGATATAGAAAGTCTACCCTTTATGGAGGCTATCAGGCAGCTGAAAAGTGATCTTGGTAAAAACAATGTTTTTTATCTGCACTGTACTTATGTACCTTTTCTGGAAAATGCGGGAGAGCTTAAAACAAAGCCCACCCAGCACAGTGTTAAAGAGCTCAGGGGTATCGGTATCCAGCCGGATGCTGTGCTCTGCCGCTCGGATCGTCCTTTAACCCAGGAGGTAAAAGACAAGGTGGCTCTGTTTTGTGATATTGAAAAAGAAGCTGTAATCCAGGTGGTGGATGCCGATCATATATATGAGGTTCCCCTGATGCTCAGAAATGAAAATCTGGCCAATATTGTAATAGACAAACTCGGTTTCAAGGATAAAGTACATGAACCGGATCTCAAGGACTGGGAAAAGCTGGTTCGAAAAATGAAAAAAAGAACCCGGGAACTGACAATCGGAATTGTGGGTAAATATGTAGAACTCCCGGATGCCTATATCAGCATTAATGAGGCTCTGGACCATGCCGGAATTATGCATGAATATGAAATTAATATAAAATGGATATATGCTGAAGACCTTGAGGATCAGGATAATTATGAAGAATTTTTTGCCGATTTATCCGGGATTCTGGTACCCGGTGGTTTTGGTGAACGGGGTATTGAAGGCAAAATAGAGGCCATAAAATATGCCCGGGAAAATAAAATACCTTATTTTGGGATTTGTTTGGGAATGCAGTGTGCGGTTGTTGAATATGCAAGGAATATTCTGAATCTAAAAGGAGCAAATAGTACTGAATTTGATCCGGCCACCCCCTATCCTGTAATTGATATAATGCCGGAACAGAAGGATATTGAAAATATGGGGGGGACCATGAGATTAGGCCTTTATTCCTGCCGGATGGGCAAAAAAACTATATGCCGCAGAGCATATGGAGAAGAAATTGTTTATGAACGCCACCGCCACCGTTATGAGCTGAACAATGAATTCCGCAGTGAACTAAAAAAGGCCGGAATCGCAATGGCCGGTCTTTCCCCTGATGAGAAACTGGTAGAGATTATTGAGCTTCCCGACCACCCCTGGTTTGTAGCCGTCCAGTTTCATCCGGAATTTAAATCCCGCCCCAACCGCCCTCATCCTCTGTTTGTTGATTTTGTGGAGGCTGCAATTAATTATTTAACTCACAGCAAAGGAAAGTAAACTCCAGAAAAAATTTTAATATTGGTTAATATCATTTATTTTTTTAAAGGAATTTCTCATTAAATATTGAATGATATAAATGCGGGCTAAGATTAAAATGAGAGATTACCGGGAGGTTTAATGTCAATAATGAGTAAAAATATGGTTGAAGTTGAATATTCCAGGCCTCTGGCCAGGGTTTTTATTAATCGCCCTCAGGTGTTAAATGCTTATAATGAGGAAGTTCTCGATGGTTTACGGGAAACATTTGCCGATTTACTGGAGGATGACGATGTTGAGGCTGTAATTTTCACGGGCCGGGGAAGCAAATCTTTTTCTGTTGGAGCTGATCTTAACTGGCTGGAAAAGCTTGATTCGGGAGCCGCCCGGGAGATATCCCGCAAAGGTCAGTCTCTCTGCGATATGCTAGAAAAGAGTTCAAAGGTTATTATTGCCGCCATTAATGGTTATGCCCTGGGAGGAGGAATGGAATTTTGTCTGGCCTGTGACCTTCGTATTGCCAGCACCAGAGCCCGGCTGGGGCAGCCGGAAGTTAGCCTGGGAATTGTTCCCGGTTTTGGTGGTACCCACCGTCTTCCAAAATTAATTGGGCTCGGTCAGGCCAAGGAAATATTATATACCGGTAATATCATTGATGCTGAAGAAGCGGATGAAATTGGGCTGGTTAATGAACTGGTTACTCCCCGTGACCTGCTGAAAAAAAGTGAGGAACTGGCCCGGGATATTACCGACCAGTCGGCACGAGCTGTAGGACTGATCAAGGAGATAATTAACCGTCAGGTGGATTCAGATACCAGCAGTCATTTTGAAACCAGGGCCTTTGGTCTCTGTTTTGAGGATGATGAACATCTCGAAAGAATTAAAGAACTTAAAAAAATAATCCACAAAGAATAAAAGCCAGGCCGGTCACTTTACTCCAGTTTTTATTAAAGGAATTTGTGATTTTTTCAAGAATAAAATAAATATAGTTAATTATCTGCTGTTTAAAATTAAAATACTGTTCAGATATAAATTAAAATGCTGTTCAGATTCCGGACAAATTTACTGTTTTATATTTATAATAAAATGAAGGGGGAAAAGCCTGAACCGTCATCAGGTTTGCCAGCTATGATTTTAAAAAAAGAAACCGCAGTTGCCTTGAGATGCCTGGATTGTGGTCCTTTTTATCTGGAAAAAATAAATGTTTTTCAGCTGTCAGATAAAAGGGGCTGCCAGATCATCTGCCCCTGTGGGCAAAAAAAGGCGGTTATTTCCCGGCTGGGAAAACTTAATCTGGAGATATGTTATTACTGTCCGGTATGTGAAAAACAGCATACTCAAATCCTGAAAACATCTCGTTTCTGGGCTTCGGATTCTGAAAACCCTCTCATATGCAAATCTACCGGGCTTAATCTGGGTTATTTTGGAGACTACCATAAACTAAAAGAAAAAGAAATCAAAGAAAAAAAGGAAATGGAACTTCTTACCCGGGAACTGGGCAGTGATGATTTTTCCAATCCGGAGGTTATCCTGGAAGCCCTTGATTACATTCATGACCTGGCTGCTGAAGGCAGTCTGCATTGTGAGTGTCAGGCCCTGCATATTGATATTAACCTGTCCCGGGAGAACATCAGACTGGAGTGTGCCAGCTGTGGTAATTTCGTAATTATTCCCACGGCCCGGAGACAGGATTTAAAGAACCTGCGCAAACTTACCGAGTTAAAACTGGTAAATAATATATTTTTCCTCAGGGAAATACTCCGGGAGGCCGATGGAACGGGAGTTAATCACTAGCTAAAAATATAATGGATTCTGCAGTATTAAAATACAGTATTAAAATACAGTATTAACATAAAACAGCAGAATAAAGATTTAAAAATAGAAATAGATTAAATAGATTTAAAATCTCTTTAACCATATTACATGAGGAGGAAACTATATGAATTTAACACCAATGGCCGAAATACTCAATAAAGCCAACAAAGAAAATTATGCGGTAGGAGGATTCAACATAAACAATCTGGAATTTTTACAGGGAATAATTGAAGCCGCTGAGGAAAGCAGAGCACCCCTTATTCTTCAGACCAGTGAAGGTGCAATGAGATACATAGGTAAAGACTATGTAGTAGGTATGGTGGAGGCGGCCACCAAAAATGCAAGTATTCCGGTAGCTCTGCATCTCGATCATGGCAGTGGTTTTGAGAAAGCAATGGAGTGTATTCGTCTGGGATATTCATCAGTAATGATAGATGCATCACATGATCCTTTTGAAGAGAATATAGCCCAATCAGCGAAAGTGGTGGAGGCTGCTCACAGTGTAGGAGTCAGTGTAGAAGCTGAGCTTGGTCAGCTGGGAGGTACTGAGGATGATGTGACAGTTGATGAAGCTGATGCCACTTATACCCGTCCCGATGAGGCGGTAGAATTTGTGGCCCGGACCGGTGTTGACGCCCTGGCCATTGCCATTGGAACCGCTCATGGAGTTTACAGTGGAGAGCCTGAGCTTGATTTTGAACGGCTGGAAGAAATCAATGAAAAGACCGATATTCCGCTTGTTTTGCATGGTGCTTCCGGAGTTTCTGATGATGATGTACGCCGGGCAGTACAGAATGGTATCAACAAGGTAAATGTTAATACTGACTTTCAGCAGGCCTTTACCGACCGGGTTAAAAAGATCTTTGCTGAGGATCCGGAAATTTATGATCCCCGCAAATACTGTGGACCGGGACGGGAGGCCATTAAAGAGCGGGTTAAAGAAAAAATAGAAATTTTGGGCAGCAAAAATAAGGCATAGTTTTTCCTGTCAGCAATCAGGGTATTATTCCGGCCGGGAATAGTACCCTTTTATTCATCTCAGCCCTTCTTTCCTTTTTATTTTAATTACTGTTATCCCTGCCTGAACAATCCAGTTTTTCTAATTTCAAGCTGTCTAAATTTTACGCTGTCTAATAAATAAGCGGCAATAAAAGTTGTCGAACAACCCTGTGTCTATTACTTGAGGCCCGGGAAAAGAAAGGTGGAATATTATTGCTAAATATTAGTGATCTGGAAAAAAAGACAATAACCGAGCTGCATGATCTGGCCAAGGATTTCGAGGTTTCGGGATACAGTCAGATGAGAAAGCGAGATCTTATTTTTGCTATTTTAAAAAAAGAAACAGAAGCAGGGGGCAATATTTTTGCTGAAGGTGTGCTGGAAATAATTGAAGATGAAGGTTATGGTTTTCTGCGTCCTTCTCAGTATTTACCCTCCAGTGATGATATTTATATTTCTGCCTCCCAGATTCGCCGTTTTGACCTGCGCACCGGGGATGTGGTGGCCGGTCAGGTGCGGGAGCCAAAGGAGAATGAAAGATATTTTGCTCTGCTTAGGATAGAGGCGGTAAATTTTCAGGATCCTCAAAAAGCCGAAGATAGAGCCTTTTTTGAAGATTTAACTCCTCTGTATCCCCGGGAGCGATTTAAGCTGGAATATAAAAAAAATGAAGTTTCCACCAGACTAATGGATTTAATCTGTCCTATTGGAAAAGGACAGCGGGGCCTGATAGTATCACCTCCTAAAGCGGGGAAAACGGTTCTTTTAAAAAAAATAGCAAACAGTATTAAAACCAATTATCCGGAAACTAAAAGGATGATCCTTTTGATTGATGAACGTCCCGAAGAAGTTACCGATATGAAGCGTTCGGTTGATGCTGAAGTGATAAGCTCTACTTTTGATGAACCTCCGGAAGATCATCTGCAGGTGGCCCGTCTGGTGCTTAAAAAAGCCAAAAGGCTGGTTGAGCATAAGTATGATGTGGTTATTCTGCTGGATAGTATCACCCGCCTGGCCCGGGCGGCCAATGTAACAACTCCTTCCAGTGGTCGGACTCTGTCCGGGGGCCTGGATCCTTCCGCAATGCATTTTCCCAAAAAGTTTTTTGGGGCCGGACGCAATATTGAAGAAGGAGGCAGTCTGACCATTATTGCAACTTCACTTATTCAAACCGGCAGCAGGATGGATGATGTAATTTACGAAGAGTTTAAAGGAACCGGGAACATGGAAATACATCTGGATCGTAAGCTGGCCGAACAGAGAATATTTCCCGCTATTGATATTCCCCGCTCCGGGACCAGAAAAGAGGAGCTGCTGTTTGATGAAGAAGAGCAGAATACGATGTGGAATCTGAGAACAAAAATTGCTGATGCAGATAAAACCCAGGTGATGCGGACTTTTATAAAACAGATAAAAAACACCGGTGATAACCGGGAGCTTCTGGCAGCTCTGAGTAAGATCTTCAAATGATTTGTTTGCATAGTCTCAGGGGCTGTGTTATAATATTAGTTGTTTAAAATGAAGAGAGATTAATGCTGCTTTTTATGATATGTTCATATAAAATTACAGTCAATAAAATGATCAATACAATTATATAGAAAGAGGTGAAATAAATGCAGGAGGAAATACATCCCGATTTAAAAAAAACAACAATAACCTGTGCCTGTGGTGAAGAATATGAAACCGTGTCCACCCGTGAGGATATGCGGGTTGAGGTCTGCGGCAAATGCCATCCTTTTTACACAGGGAAAAGAAGGAAATCGGCCAAAGGAGGCCGGGTGGAGAGATTCCGGGAAAAATATGGTCTCTCCGAAGAGGAAGGTGAAGTTGGTTCTGCAGCTGAAGAAGAGGAAGAGGCTTCAGAAACAGAGGAAAGTGAAGAAAAGGAAGAAGTTACCGAGTAGGGAAATAAAAAAATTGATTTTTTTTGAAAGCAGGGCCCGGGCTCTGCTTTTTTTATAGCTATTATTTTTTAAAAAGGAGAACCTGTTATGGAGAAAAAACAGTATGGTGGTCAGGCTGTCATAGAAGGGGTTATGATGAAGGGAGAAAAGAATATAGCGGTTGCCGTGCGCCGCAATCAGGAGGATATTGCCATTAAGGAGGAGAAGATATCTTTTCCGGACCGAAAATTTTCTTTTCTCTCCTGGCCTTTTGTGCGGGGTGTGGTCTCCCTGGTTTTGATGCTGTATATCGGTATCCGGGCTTTAAGTTATTCTGCCGATCAGGCTGCAGAAGAAGAAGGAGAAGAAATAAAAATATGGGAGATGCTGCTCAGCATTGTGGTGGCTTTTGTTTTGGCTGTTCTGATTTTTGTGGTCACTCCCGCTTTTATTATTAGTTTAATTCAGCCCTATATAGAGCTGAATCTGATTTTAAATATTATTGAAGGATTTATTAAAATTACGGCTTTTATACTTTATGTATTTTTTATCTCCCGGCTGGAAGACATTAAAAGAGTTTTCCGCTATCATGGGGCTGAACACAAAGTGATAAACAACTATGAATCCGATCTATCTCTTTCTGTTGAAAATGCCCGCAGCTTTTCTCCCCTGCACCCCAGGTGTGGAACCAGTTTTATTTTTCTGGTAATATTATTGAGTATATTTTTCTTTTCATTTTTTGGTCGACCTCCCCTGCAGTACAGAATATTTTTTCATCTGCTTTTACTGCCTTTAATTGCAGGGACCTCATATGAAATTATTAAACTGGCCGGTCGAGAGCAGGCTCCTGCGGTGATTAGAGCTCTCTCCTGGCCGGGACTTTTAATCCAAAAACTGACCACAGGTGAACCTGATGATTCAATGCTTGAGGTGGCAATCACCGCCCTACAACATGTTTTAGAAAAAGAGGAAGGTGAAAGAAGTGTTTGATTTAAGAGAAAAACTGTCTGAAATAGAACAAAAATATAATAAATTAACCCAAAAACTCAGTCAGCCGGATATAGAACGGGGTTCAGAGGAATATCAAAAATTAATGCAAAAACAGTCCCGGCTTCAGGAAATAGTAAATAAATATCACGAATATGAAGAGGTTCTTTCCGAAATAGAGGAACTAAAAGGACTGCTCAAAGAAGATGACGAAGAAATGGTCGAACTGGCCCGGATGGAACTGGAAGAATTAAAACCAAAAAAAGAAAGACTGCAGGAGGAGCTTCCCCTCCTTCTGCTGCCGGATAATCCGGATGATAAAAAGAATGTTATTGTAGAAATACGTTCCGGGGCCGGGGGGGATGAGGCGGCAATATTTGCCGCAGATTTATACAGGATGTATGCTCATTATGCTGAAGACAACAGCTGGGAAACTGAGGTTATGAGTGCCAACCGTTCTGAGGTGGGTGGTTTTAAAGAAATAATTTTTTCTGTAGAGGGTAAAAATGTTTATGAAAAATTAAAATATGAAAGTGGAGTACACAGGGTCCAGCGTGTACCTTCAACTGAATCCAGTGGCCGGATTCATACCTCGACAGCCACCGTGGCCGTGCTCCCGGAGGCCCAGGAAGTTGATATTGATATTGATGAGAATGATTTAAAAATAGATTATTTTCGATCCAGTGGACCCGGAGGTCAGAGTGTAAACACCACTGATTCTGCAGTTAGAATTACTCATGAGCCCTCCGGTCTTACTGTATCCTGCCAGGATGAAAAATCCCAGCACAAAAACCGGGCCCGGGCGATGAGGATTCTTAGGGCCCGCCTGAAAGAGAAAAAAGAGGAAGAAAAACAGGCCAAAAGAGCTGAAGCCCGAAAAAGCCAGATTGGTTCTGGAGACCGCAGTGAGAAAATTAGAACTTATAATTTTCCGCAGAACAGGGTAAGTGATCATCGTATAAATCTAACAGAACATCAGCTGGAAGATATTCTGGATGGGGAGCTTGATATTATTATTGAGCCTCTTATTGAAGAGGATAATCTCAAGAAACTTGAGCAGCTGTGATGCTGATAAATATTATATATGAGGGTTGGGTATGAATATAAAAGAGGTACTTGATCGTTCAGAAGAATATTTAAAAAAACATGATATTTCAACTCCCCGACTTGATTCAGAGGTTCTTCTGGCCGATCTGTTAGGTATGGAAAGGATTAAATTATATGTAAATTATGATTATCCTTTAAAATCAAATGAGCTTGATGAATTCCGGACCCGGATTAAAAAAAGGGCAGAACGATTACCGGCTGCTTATATCACCGGGAAAAAAGAATTTATGTCTCTGGAATTAATGGTCAATGAGGGAGTTCTTCTGCCCCGCCCGGAGACTGAAAACCTGGTTGAAGAAGTAATTGAATTTTGTGAAACAGAAGAACTTTCGGCTCCTCATATTGTAGATGTGGGGACCGGCAGTGGTGCCATAATGGTCAGCCTGGGTTATTATTTAAAAGAGTCCCGGATACTGGGTATTGATATTTCCCGGGCTGCAGTCCAGGTGGCCCGTGAAAATATAAAAAAATATGAACTGGAAACCAGACTGAAAGTTATCCGGGGTGATCTGCTTAATTCATTGATAAAGAGGGGCAAGGCCAATGTGGATATTGTTGTGTCCAACCCCCCCTACATCAGAGACAGTATGATGAAAAAATTGCCTCCAGAAGTAAAAAAGGAGCCCCGGCGGGCCCTGGAGGGAGGAGATAAAGGGCTTGATTATTATACCCGACTTATTCCCCAGGCCCGGAAAGTGCTCAACCGGGGAGGAGTATTAATGCTGGAGATAGGCTCACAGCAGGCTGATGATGTGGGTGATATGCTTGCTGAATGGAAAAAAGTAGAGGTTATAAAAGATAATAGGGGGCAGGATAGAATTATCCGGGCCCGGATAGAGGATTGAAGGAGCTAAAAACAATGGCCTATGTTACCCACATAAAAAAGGTAAACCCTGATCTGGATTACAAAAAACTTCTGAACAACAAAGTAATTAAAGAAGGAGCTGAGCTTCTGAAAAAGGGAGAGGTTGTTGCCTTTCCCACAGAAACAGTTTACGGACTGGGGGCTGAGGCAAATAATTCTGAAGCTGTAAAAAAAATTTTTTCTGTTAAAGGTCGTCCGGCTGATAACCCCCTGATAGTGCATATTGCAGACCAAAAACAGCTGGAAAAAGTTGTCCAGGGGGCTGAGGTGCCTGAATTAAACAAACTGTTTTCTGCTTTCTGGCCGGGACCCCTGACAGTTATTTTTCAACGCCAGAAAGTTATACCGGATATAACCACCGCCGGACTGGATACGGTGGCGGTCAGGATGCCTTCTCACCGGGTGGCCCGGGCTTTAATTGCCCGAGCTTCTTTTCCCCTGGCGGCGCCCAGTGCCAATATATCCGGGGGCCCCAGTCCTACCAGGGCAGAACATGTTTACCGTGATCTGAAGGGGAAACTCTCTTTGATAATTGATGGTGGGCCCTGTGAGGTGGGGGTGGAATCCACTGTACTGGATTTAAGCGGCTCTGGCCCGGAAATACTGAGGCCGGGAGCCATTACGGGTCATGATATATCAGCTGTTTTAGGCAAACCGGTCCCCAGTTCCAGGCAGGCTGAAGATAACAGGGCAATGACTCCTCCGGCCCCGGGTATGAAATACAGACATTATTCACCTGCAGCCCCGGTTATTTTAGTCCATAACTGTCAGCCCGATAATCTAAAAAATTATATTCACAGCCGAAAACCTAAAGAACCGGGTCTGATTGTTAGTACGGAAACAGCACAGAAAATCAGGGGCAGGGGGTTTTTTGAAAATTTCAAAATAGCAGAAATGGGTTCTATTAAAGATCTATCCCAGGCCGCTCATAATTTGTTTGCCTGTCTGCGAAACATGGATTATGAGGGTGTGGATTATATTATTGTAGAGGCTGTTCCGGAAAAAGGAATTGGCCGGGCCGTGATGAATAGGTTATATAAGGCTGCAGAAGAAGAAGTTTTTCTGGAACAATTTGATAAAAAGGAAGGAGACAGGTAATGCCCAGAGTGCTGTTTGTGTGTACCGGTAATACCTGCCGGAGTCCAATGGCAGAATACTGGTTTGAATTTTTGAAAAAGAAATATAATCTTGATGACTGGCAGGCTATTTCGGCAGGATTAAGTGCTTACAGCGGGGGACAGGGGCAGGACAGGATGATTAAGGTAATGTCAGAAGTGAATATTGATACAGAGGGTCACCGCTGTCAGCCGGCTGATGAAAAATTAATCAACCGGGTGAATTTAATTATCACCATGACTGATAGCCAGAGGGACATCTTAAAAGAAAAATGGGGGCCTGAGAAAAACTATATTTATTCTTTTAATGAACTTACAGGGGCGGAAATTTCAAATATCCGGGACCCCTGGGGGCAGTCTCTGGAGACCTACCGCTCAACAAGAGATCAACTAAAACAGGCAGTACTCGCGGTTCTGGAGCAGCTGGCCCGGGAAAGCGAAAAAATAGGCTTAAACCCGAATAATCCTCAGGAGGGAGATAACATGAAAGTCATAATTGGAGCCGACCATGCAGGCTATCATTTGAAAGAAGAGATAGTTAAATTTTTTGAGGAAGAAAATATTGATTATGAGGATATAGGAACTGATAGTACAGAATCAGTTGATTACCCTGATTATGCAGCCGGAGTGGCCAAAAAGGTAGCTGCCGGAGAGGGAAGGCTGGGTATACTGATCTGTGGTACCGGTATAGGAATGTCAATTGCGGCCAATAAATTTAAAGGTATAAGAGCGGCTCACTGTCATGATACTGTATCAGCCCGGGATACCCGACGCCATAATGATTCCAATGTTTTGACCATGGGGGGCAGAATCATAGGACCTGAACTGGCGCGGGAGATAGTTAGAGTCTGGCTTGAAGAAAGTTTTGATGGGGGCCGACATCAGCGGAGAGTGGATAAGATAGGTAAAACAGAATAGCTAAGGCTGAGAAGGGGAGTAATATGGTTTTAGTGGTATAAAATACAAATCACTGCCGGCTGATAACTCAGGAGGTCATTGCTGTTATATAATCTGGGATATTAAGGGAGTGTAAGGTCTTATATTACTAAGATTTTGGGTAAGTCAGGAATTTAGGAGAAGTGTCATTTTGGGTTCTGCAGGAATATTAACGAACTATTTATAAATATTGCTTGAAAATTACAGGTTTTATGTTATAATGATTTCTGGATATTTACTGGCGGCCTGTTTGCTCAATTAATTCGAGATTGGGGTAGGATTATGAGTGATAATAAATGGAGCCAGATCCTTCATTCATTAAGTCTTTTAAGCCAGGTCGGTTTCGTTATGCTGGCCAGTGTTTGTATTGGTTTTGGGGCCGGCTATTTTCTGGACAATTGGCTGGAAAGGGAGCTTATATTTAAGGCTATGGGGCTTGTAATTGGTATTATTGCTGGTTTTTACACCAATTATAAGTTGATAATGAGCATTGTTCAAAAATAGGGAACAGTTATTTTCATTAGTTATTTTTTTCATTTAATGCAGCTGACAGTAAGCTGCAGGTGATATTTTTATTTTTGTTAGTTGAGATATGTAAGATATGTATGTGAGATATGTTAGCTGAGAAAGGAGGATACTGCAGATGCTGGAACCGGGCCCACAGGAGCTTTATTATTTTATGGGAAATGAAAGCCTGCCCATAACCGATACTTTGATTGTTAGCTGGATTTTACTCATTCTGCTGGTGCTAGTCTCCAGGTGGATAACCAGTAATATGAGCTTAAAACCGGGCAAAGCACAGAATATTGCGGAACTGATTGTCAGTACTATTGAGGATCAGATTGAAGATATGCTGCCGGGTGAGGGGCGCAACCTGCTGCCCTTTATTGCCACCATATTTGTCTACATAGGTTTTTCCAATCTGGTGGTACTGCTTCCCGGAGTGCCGAGTCCCTCAACTGATTTGAATCTAACTCTGGGACTGGCGGCAGTGGTTTTTATGGTAAGTCATTATTATGGGATGAAGGAAAAGGGTATTCTGGGATATGCAAAAGGTTTTGCTGAACCGGTTATTTTCATGCTGCCTATCAATGTTGTCTCTGAGCTGGCCAAACCTATATCACATTCCTTCCGTCTTTTTGGGAATATGGTAGGAGCCAGTATTATTCTGGGCTTAATCTATATGGCCGCACCCTGGATGATACCCGTACCTCTGCACGCCTGGTTTGATCTGTTTGTGGGAGTGATTCAGGCTTTTATATATGGCATGATTGCCATTGTTTATATCTCTGTGGCCAAGGACTAATTTAATTTTTGCTGTTTAACTGTTTTGATTTTTTGGCAGCCTGTTTGGAGTTATTTCTGGTATCATATTTTTTATTTTATCTGTTAATGCTGAAGGTTTTTTGCTTTATTATATCTGGTAAAGGAGGGAGAAAATTTGATAGAATTTGATCCCGCTGTAATTGAGGCCATAATAAATATATCTGCTTATGTTGCTGCCGGTCTGGCAATGATTGCCGGTCTGGGTCCCGGTGTGGGCATGGGATATGCTGCCGGTCAGGCTACAGAGGCCGTTCGCCGACAGCCAGAAGCCCGGGGGCCGATAATTACAACTATGCTTCTCGGTCAGGTGGTGTCAGCCTCTACAAGTATTTATTCCCTGATAGTAGCTCTGTATTTTGTTTTTGCAATTTCCTGACATGTGATATTTTTAACAGGTGGTGTTCATGCTAAAATATATTGATCATCCCGAAAAAGTACAGCTTGAGATTATGAAAAAAACCCTGCTGGTGGCCTTACTGCCCCTGCTGTCCTCTTTAATACATGATAGGACAATTTTTCTGGGGCTTAGTTTTGGGCTGGTTATTAGTTTTTTATTATTCCGGCTAAATCTGATTAACATACGTCGTGCTGTAGACATGCAAAAGGCCAGGGCCAGTTCTTTTATTCGAAACCGCTATTTTGTTGAATATGTAATTTCATTTGTCGGGCTGGCTGTAGCCTATCAAAGTTCTTCTCTTAATGTTTGGGCGGCAGCGGCGGGTTTATTCTTACTTAAGATTACTGTACTGGGCTGGGTTATTCTGGAGCTGATAAAGAAGGCCTGGCAGGATAAACTGGAGAGCTTACAGTAATATAATTTTAAAATGGGCTGTGTTTTATATTAATTTTTATTGTTTTTCAAGGATTATATTAAATGGCTGCCCTGCAAAAAGTCAATTTAATTTTATAAATAAGATTACTGTCCTGAAAGCAATCATCAATTGAAAAATCTTAAAATAACATTTTTGGCAGGATAACCATTAAATTTTTCTCATATATATAAAGTTAGATGTTTGATAGGATCCTTCTGTTAATTTTTAGTTATTTTATATCTTTTAAGAGAAAGGAGGAAATACAGTGGTTGAATTTTCCACCGAAGTTGTTAATACTATTGTTAGTGCAGCAGCACTTCTGGGAGCAGGTTTTGCTATGATAGCCGGTATTGGTCCCGGTATTGGGCAGGGTTTTGCCGCCGGTAAAGCTGTTGAGTCTGTAGCCCGTGATCCTGAGGCCAGAGGTAATATCATTACAACTATGCTTCTGGGTCAGGCTGTAGCTGAGTCAACCGGTATTTATTCACTGGTAATTGCCCTCTATTTAATATTTGTGGTCTTTGGAGTATAACTTTTTTAAAATTCCGGGAGGGTGCCTGGAGGTATCCTCCCGGTAAACAGAGAAATTATTGCCTGATATTTTTATAAATTATATTGAATTTATTTGTGATAAAGCTGCTTAATATGTTTTTCTGGCTGGGGTACTAAAGGTATTTACTTTTTATTTAGCTGTATTTAATCCAGGAGGTGAGGTTTGTATGATTGAAATAAACTGGAATATTTTCTGGCAGGTATTAAACTTTCTTATTCTCATGTATCTGTTAAAGAGATTTCTCTATCATCCGGTGCTTGATATGCTGGATAAAAGAGAAGGTAAAATCGAAAATGATCTTGAGAAAGCCTCTCAGCGAAAAAAAGAAGCTCGCAAGCTGAAGGGAAAATATGAGTCCCGGCTGCAGGGTGCTAAAGAAGAGGCCCAGGAAATAATAGTTAAAGCGGAACGAAAAGGAAAAAAACGAGCTCAGGATATAGTACAACAGGCTGAAGAAGAAGCGGAAAAGGTCAAAGAAAACAAGATGCAGGAATTAGAAACAGCTAAAAGGGATGCAGCCCGTGAGCTCCGGGATTATGCTGCAGATTTAAGTATGGAAGCTGCTTCTAAAATGCTGCATCAGGAGCTTGATGAAGAGCAGCACCGGGAGCTTATCGAAAAATATATTGAGGAACTGGACAGCGAAATGCTGGGTGAAGTGCAGTGATAGAAAATGAACTGGCGGCAAGATACGGGCGGGCTTTATTTCAGCTGGCTCTGGAAAAAGAAAAACTGGAAGTTTTCCGGGATAATCTGGACACAATAGAAGATCTGATGTCAGAAAATGTTGATTTTGAAAAGGTAATGCTGCACCAGAAAATATCTCCTGCAGAGAAGAAACAGGTTATTAAAAAAATACTTTCCGGGCAACTGGACCAATATATCATAAACTTTTTGTTTCTGCTGATTGATAAACACAGAGTTTTCATAATCAAAAAGATCATCAAACAGTACACCAGGCTGCTTAATGAGGACAGGAGAGTTCTGGAAGTTGAGGTTTTATCAGCCATAGAAATGAGTGAAAATATGCAGGATAAACTTCGTGCAAAGCTGGATGGGCTGCTGGATTACGAAATTATTCTGAACAATAAATGTGATCCCGGTTTGATCGGAGGTCTTAAATTGAAAATAAGAGATCAGGTTATTGATGGTAGTTTAAAAAATGGGCTGGAATCCATGAAAAACAGAATAAAACGAATTCCAGTAAGTGAGTTAGGGGTGGAATTATAATGCAAATTAAGCCGGAAGAGATTAGCTCAGTTATCAAAAATGAAATTGAAAATTATGAACAAAAAGTTGAATCAGTGGGTGTGGGAACTGTTCTGGATGTGGGAGATGGAATAGCACATGTTTATGGACTGGAGGATGCCATGTCCGGTGAACTGCTGGAATTTCCCGGTGATGTTTATGGCATGGCACTGAATCTGGAAGAGGATAATATTGGCTGTGTGCTGCTGGGGGATGAGACTGAGATAGAAGAAGGAGATACGGTAAAAAGAACCGGCCGGGTTGTGGAAGTTCCCGTAGGCGAGAATATGCTGGGCCGGGTGGTAAATGCCCTGGGCCAGCCTCTTGACGGAAAAGGCAGTATAGAGAGTGATACATTTCGTCCGGTTGAAAATAAGGCCCCGGGAGTGGTGAAAAGACAGCCGGTTGATACTCCTTTACAGACCGGTCTCAAGGCAGTTGATTCAATGATACCCATTGGAAGAGGTCAGCGGGAACTTATCATCGGTGACCGTCAGACGGGTAAGACTGCTATTGGGATTGATACTATTATAAATCAAAAAGACACTGATGTACTTTGTATATATGTTGCTATCGGCCAGAAGGCTTCATCTGTGGCCCGGATAGCTGAAAAATTGCGACAGGAAGGGGCTATGGAATATACTACAATTGTTTCGGCTACGGCCAGTGATCCGGCTCCAATTCGTTATATTGCCCCTTATGCCGGATGTGCGATGGGAGAACATTTTATGTATAAAGAAGATCGCGATGTACTGGTAGTTTTTGATGATCTTTCCAAACATGCGGTGGCCTATCGAGCCATGTCTCTTCTTTTACGAAGACCTCCGGGCAGAGAAGCTTATCCCGGTGATGTATTTTATCTGCACTCTCGTCTGTTAGAAAGAGCGGCCCGTCTACATGATGATCTGGGTGGTGGCTCCCTGACCGCTCTGCCGATAGTTGAAACTCAGGCCGGTGATGTATCCGCCTATATACCGACCAATGTTATTTCCATAACTGATGGACAGATATATCTGGAGAGGGAGCTCTTTTTTGCCGGGGTGAGACCGGCTATAAATGTTGGTATTTCCGTATCCCGGGTGGGGGGTGCGGCTCAGATCAATGCTATGAAAGAGGTGGCCGGTTCTCTGAGGCTTGATCTTTCTCAGTACAGAGAGCTGGAAGCTTTTGCCCAGTTTGGTTCTGATCTCGATCAGGCGACTCAGGAGAAACTGGCCCGGGGAGAAAGAATTGTGGAAATTCTGAAACAGGCCCAGTATTCTCCCATGCCTGTTGAGGAACAGGTAATGATTATATATACAGTTATCAATGGATATCTGGATGATATCCCTGTAGATAATCTGCAGAGATTTGAAAAAGAATTTCTGCAGTATGTGGATGCCAGTTATGAAGAAATAGGTAAAAACATAAAAGAAGAACAGGAGCTTACTGAACAGACAGCAGAAGAACTGCAGGCAGTGATTGCTGAATTTGTTGATCAGTTTGAAGTTGAAGAAACGAGTATAGTGGAAAATATAGAAGAAGATGAGTTATCAGAAGAAGAGATAGAAGAGGACATAGAAGAAGAAGTCGAGGTTTGAGGTGAGAAAGTATGCAAAACATGAAGGATATAAAACGGAGAATTGAAAGTGTTGAAAACACTCAGCAGATTACCCGGGCTATGAAAATGGTGGCTGCTGCTAAGTTGAGAAATTCCCAGGACCGGGCCGAGGAAGTAAGGCCCTTTTTCAATAAGACCCGTGAGGTTCTGGCAGATATTTCTCGTTTTAGTGGAGATGCTCAGGATCATCCTCTGGTTCAAAAAAGAGAGGGTGAAAAAACACTGTACATTGCTATCAGCGGAGACCGGGGGCTGTGTGGTGCCTATAACAGCCGGATTAACAAAAAATTGTCCCTGGAAATTGAAAATAAAGAACAGGAAAAGGTAATGGCTGTCGGGGGTAAAGTAAGAAATTTTGCCCGTAAAAATGGTTATAATATAATTTCGGAATATATAGATCTGGAAGATTATCCAGATTTTGATTTTGCCCGCCGGATAGGATCAGAAGTTATCTCACTCTTTAGACAGGAGATAGTGGACCGGATAAATCTCATATATACTTACTTTAATTCGGCAATAAGCCAGGAAACCAGAATGATAACTTTACTGCCGGTTAGTCTTCCGGAAGGATATGATGAAGAGAAAGAACAGGTTGATTATATATATGAACCTTCTCCTGCTGATATTTTGGACAGGGTACTTCCCAGGTATATTAATAATTTACTGTATTCAGCTCTGCTGGAATCTAAGGCCAGTGAATTTGGGGCTCGGATGACTTCCATGGATTCTGCTACAGATAATGCTGAGGAGATGATAGAGGATCTTACCCTCAAATATAATCGAGCCCGGCAGGCGGAAATAACCAAGGAAATAACAGAAATTGTCGGGGGCGCAGAAGCTTTAAAATAGGAATATAAAAGAAGGAGGAATCTGGAGTGACTGAAGCAGAAAATGTGGGCCGTGTTGTACAGGTGATCGGTCCTGTAGTTGATGTTGAATTTCCAGAAGGAGAATTACCGGGAATTTTAAATGCCTTACAAATTAAAGGCAGACCACAGAAAAATAAAGAAGAAAATGAAGAAAATAAAGAAGAACCAGATCAGGAAGAAAACCAAAAAGAACAGTTATCTGCAGACAATCAGGATACTATTGGTGAAATAGATTTAACAGTAGAAGTTATGCAGCATACCGGTGATAATCGGGTTCGCTGTGTGGCCATGGATTCCACAGATGGCCTGGTTAGAGGGATGAAAGCCTATGATTTGGGTGATCCCATAAGTGTACCGGTTGGGGAAGGTGTGCTGGGGCGTATTTTCAATGTACTGGGAGAAACAATTGATGAAAAAGGTGAAATAGAAGCTGAAACTACAATGCCTATTCACCGGTCTGCACCCAGTTATGAGGAACAGGCAACCTCAACGGAGATTTTTGAGACGGGAATAAAAGTTATTGATCTGCTGGCCCCCTATGCTCGAGGCGGTAAAGTAGGTCTTTTTGGTGGGGCCGGAGTAGGAAAAACGGTTCTTATTATGGAACTAATAAATAATATTGCTCTGGAGCATGGTGGTTTTTCTGTTTTCGGAGGTGTTGGTGAAAGAACCCGGGAAGGTAATGACCTGATGCTGGAAATGCAGGAAGCAGGAGTTATGGAAAAAGTTGCTATGGTTTTCGGTCAGATGAATGAACCTCCGGGAGCGAGGATGAGAGTCGGTCTTTCAGCCCTAACAATGGCGGAGTATTTTCGTGATGAAGTCGGTCAGGATATACTGCTTTTTATTGACAACATTTTTCGATTTATTCAGGCCGGTCAGGAGGTTTCAGCCCTGCTGGGTCGAATGCCTTCGGCTGTAGGTTATCAGCCCACTCTAGCTTATGATGTAGGGAAACTGCAGGAGAGGATAACTTCCACCAAAAAAGGTTCAATCACTTCTGTACAGGCTATATATGTACCTGCTGATGACCTTACTGATCCCGCACCGGCGACTACATTTGCTCATTTAGATTCAACTACGGTTCTTTCCCGGCAAATTTCTGAAAAAGGAATCTATCCGGCGGTTGATCCTCTGGATTCCACTTCCTCGATTCTGGATCCTACTGTTGTCGGAGAGGAGCACTATGAAGTGGCCCGTCAGGTCCAGGAGATTCTGCAGGAATATAAAGAACTGCAGGATATAATTGCTATTCTGGGAATGGATGAGCTTTCAGAAGAGGATAAAACAATTGTTAATCGGGCCCGGAGAATTGAAAGATTTTTATCTCAACCTTTCTTTGTGGCCGAACAGTTTACCGGTCAGCCGGGAACCTATGTGGAGCTGGACGAAACTATCCGTGCTTTTAAAGAAATTATTGAGGGTAGACACGATGATCTACCGGAAGATGCATTCTATATGGTGGGTACAATTGATGAGGCAGTAGAAAAAGCCAATAAAGAAGATGTGGGCTGATAAATATGGCAAAAAAGAAGAACACAATCCGGCTGGAGGTTGTGACTCCGGCCGGAGTGACCTACAATGAGGATATTGAAGCACTTGAGGCCCCTGCTGTTGATGGTCTGATAGGGATCTGGGCCCGGCATGCACCTCTGGTAACAGCTCTTAAAACCGGATTACTTAAAGTTAAGGCTGTGGATACAGAGCTTTCCATCCCCGTGGATTCGGGTTTTATGGAGGTAAAACCAGATATTATCAATGTGGTTGTTCAAAAGGCAATTTTACCGGATAATATTGATCTGGAAGAAGCCCGAACGGCCCGGGAAAAAGCTGAAGAAATTATACAGAACAATGATGAAGACAGGGAGCAGGCTGAAGAAGACCTGGAGTGGGCAGAGGCCCGTATTGAAGCAGCTGAAAATTATTCAGGTATATAGTAAGCAGTATTCTTCAGGATGACAATATTTAAAATATCAGCTGGAGTGTTATCGGCTGATAAAGTAACCAAACTCAGATGTATGTTTTGCTGTGGCTGAAATTATTTAGTTTTCTTCCCCATCCATTTTTCATCAATGGAAGTAGAAGTTATTCAATTATATTTAATTAAATTATCGACTGCAGCCGGCCCCTGGGTATCCAGGGGTTAAATTTTTTTGGATTTATATTTGATTATCTGTTAAAATATAAATAAAGTAGTGTGGTGTTTTTAGGTGGTGATATAATGTCTGAAGAACAAAGAGGAAAAAGCGAACTTGAAAAAGCTGTAGAACAGGGGGTAAGTGGACCTCCGGAGATAAAAAAAGATGAAAAAAATCGTTTTCTGGGGGAATTTAAGGAACGGGTCATTCGTTACCTGACTTATGAACAGGTTGTTGAACCCGGTACCTATTCCGAAATACTGGATGCTATAAATCATCCTCAGGCAGATAAACTTATTATTGACCGGGAAGTTAATGATGAAAGAGCCCGTGATTATATAGACCTGGCCCTAAAAAATGGCCTGGAATTTAAAAGAATTGATTCCCCAAATTTTAAAGGAGATGTGGGTCTGGTTGTGGTCAGTGGTGAGGCCGTAAAGACCGATAAAATTCAAGTGATGGATAGAAGAGAGAAATTGAAAAAACAGGGTATATCTGATAAAATTATCAAGAATGTTGGCAGTAAGTTATGTGATCAATGCTGGAGTGAACTAAAAGAAAAGGCTCCAGAAGAACTCAGGAATTATAAGAAAATGAATATTTTTGATAAAATAGCCGGAGTCAAATGTGTCTGCCGGGGAGACGATTAGAACATTAAAGGTTAAAAAGGACTATTAACATGCCTTTGAGCAGAGGATATAATAATATATAAATATTAATGTTGAGTATATTATTAGCAGCACAGGAATAAATATACAGAAAAGAATATTTATTATTAATTTTTTATCTTTCATATCTTTGGTTATCCTGCAAAAAGTGTTATTATAAGATTTTATAATTTATGATTGCTTTCAGGACAGTAATCTTATTTCTAAAATTAAATAAAATTGACTTTTTGCAGGGCAGCCATCTTTATTAGTATAAAATAAGTATAAAAAAGAATAAAATAAGAATAAAATAAGTATAAAACTAAAGTTAAAACACCGGGAAAGGGGCTTTAAAAAGTTGACTCAATTTAGAGTAAAAGGCCGCAAAAAACTGGAGGGCGTGGTTAAGGTAAGTGGAGCCAAGAATGCTGCTTTACCCATTTTAGCCGCTTCTTTAATGGCTGAGACACCAAGTACTTTAAAGGATATTCCCGAACTTAGAGATGTCGATAATCTATGTCAAATCATTGCTAAAATGGGCGCAGAAGTAAAGAGAGAAGATGGTCAGGTATATATCGACCCTTCTTCTGTTAATAATCCGATCGTGGATTTTGAACTGGCCCGTAAACTCAGGGCTTCCTATTATGTACTGGGTGTAATGCTGGGCCGGGAAGGATTTGCCAGGACAAGTTTACCGGGAGGATGTAATATAGGTAATCGTCCAATTGATCTACATTTAAAGGGTTTTAAAGCTCTGGGTGCTGAGGTTAATATGGATCATGGTATTGTGGAAGTAAAAGCTGACTCTCTTTCTGGAGACCGAATTTATCTGGATTACCCCAGTGTAGGGGCTACGATAAATATAATGCTGGCCGCAACTCTGGCTGAAGGTCAGACAGTAATTGAAAATTCAGCCCGGGAACCGGAACTGGTTGATCTGGCCAATTATCTTACCATCATGGGAGCTGATATTAAGGGTGTTGGTACTGATACAATCAAAATTGAGGGTGTTGATCAGCTTGAAGGGGCTGAACACAGAATAATACCGGACAGGATAGAAGCGGGCACCTTTATGATTTCTGCAGCCCTTACCGAAGGGGAAGTTTTTGTTGAAAATGTTTTAACCGAACATGTCAAACCCCTTATTGCTAAATTGAAGGAGATGAATGTTGATGTAGAGGAGGATATCACCGGTATAAAAGTGGAAAAGAAGGATCAGCTTAAATCTGTGGATATAAAGACTCTACCCTACCCGGGTTTTCCCACTGATCTTCAGCCCCAGATAATGGTGCTGTTAACTCAGGCCGATGACACCAGCCTGGTCATTGAAACGGTCTGGGAAAATAGATTTATGCATGTTGACGAACTGCAGAGGCTGGGAGCCGATATCAAAATAGATGGTCACAGTTCATTAATAAAACCCGGAAACTTAAGTGGTGCTGAAGTTACAGCTACTGACCTCAGGGGTGGGGCAGCTCTGATATTAGCCGCACTGGCAGGTGAGGGAGTAACCATAATCAATGATATTCAGCATGTAGAGCGAGGTTATGAAAATATAGAGCATAAACTGTCCGGGCTGGGAGCGGATATACAGAAGGTCAGTCTACATAATAATCAAAAAAAGGAAACCGGGAGCTAAATAAAATTTGAAAAACAGGGTAAACAATATTCTGGCCTACGGATTATTTTTTTTCAAAAAGAAATGTATGCTATAATAATAAAAAGGAGAACAGGCAGAGGTCCTGTTTTGTATTAGAAAGAGAGGTCGGAGATATTGATTAACAAGAACAGATTTGCGGTTCTTTTATTAGTGTTAATTTTATTTTTTCCCATTACAGCAGCAGCGGAAAATATAACAATGAGAGCAGCTGATGAGATAGAATCCGGTGCTGAAGGCTATTCTCGGACTGTATTTTCGGGCACAGAAGTAGAAGAATTTCCACTGGAAGTAGTTGATACAGTGGCCGGAGACATGGAAAATGATTTAATTCTTATTAAAGCATCCGGAGAAAAAATAGATGAGATTGGTGGTATAGCTGCCGGCATGAGCGGCAGCCCGGTTTATATTGAAGATGAGTTAATTGGAGCAATCAGTTATGGCTGGGAAACAGGTGCTGAATATGCCCTGGTAACACCAATTAAGCAGATGCTGAATCTACTGTCCGAAGAAAACGGTTTAGGGCCCGGACAGGATACACCTGAAGATGCTCAGCCCCTGGGCACCCCTCTGCTGGTCGATGGTCTTGAGGGACGTGCTCTGGAAAAATTCAGAGAAGAAATTGATTTTCTGCAGTTCCAGGATTATAAAGTCATCTCCGGGAGCAGGAGTGATGGCCAATCTGGAGCCAATTATGAGGCTGTACCCGGTAGTGCAGTTGCCGTTCAGCTGGTTAAAGGGGATATTAATGTTTCGGCTCTGGGAACTCTGACCCATCTCCAAAAAGACCGGATATTAGCCCTGGGACATCCTTTTACCAACCGGGGAGTGGTTAATTTAATGTTAAGTGGAGCTAAAATTAATCAAATTATACCCGGAAATGGTTCAATTCCCTTTAAGCTGGGGGCTCCTCTGCCTGATTTGCTTGGTGTAGTTCAGGAGGACCGAAGGGCCGGTCTGGCCGGTAAAATAAATAATTTTCCCCATATAATCCCCCTGCGGCTGGATATTAAAGATATGAGCCGGGGGATAGATCAGCAGATGAAAATGAATCTTATTAATGACCAGGATTATTTAACTTCCCTGGGAACCAGTGTATTGCTTCAGGGTATGGATAACACAATTGACCGCATTGGAGCCGGTACCTCCCGGGTTGAAATAGAAATACTGGGTACAGGACTTCCGAATAACAGAATCAGGAAAGAAAATGTGTATTTTAGTCAGAATGATATTGCAGCTGCCAGTCTTTATGATGCAGCTGAGTTATTAAATTTAATCAGTTTTAATCCCTTTTCCCGGGTGCGTATTTTTGATATAAAAGTTGATATTGATATTTACAGGGAAAAGAGAAATGCCATTTTACAAAGGGCTGAAGTTTTAAATAGAGAAATATATCCGGGGGATACACTGGATATTGAAATTGATTTTCTGCCCTATCGCCGGGAACAGATATCAAAAAATATTGAGCTTCAGCTGCCCAAAAATATCGAACCTGGTTCGATGATTTTAATGATTGATGGGGGTTATACAATACCCTATGGTGATTTTTATAATATACCGGATGATAATGGTGAAGAAAATGATTATGAAGTATTTCGGGAGGGTTATAGAAACCTATCAGAAATGCTGAATGATTTCCTGGAACTGCCCAGAAATGATGAAATAATTGTGCAGTTAGCACCCCGTTATGGTTCCATGCCCCTTGATCATAGAGATGAAAATGAAGAGGAGCCGGAAGTTTTTGATTTTTTTGAGGATGATATTATTGAAATTATCGAAACTGATTTTGTGATGGAAGGCAGTCTGCAGCTGGATTTAGAAATATTATCTCCTGATGAAGATGAAAATCAAAAGACAGATGATATAGAAGAACCACAGAATTTTGAGGAAAACTTTGAAAAAGGAGCCAATGATCAGGAGAATAAACAGAACAATCAAGAAACCGGGGAATGAAAAAGGGGCAATAATAGAAAACAAAAAAACCAGCAAAAAACATACTTTGATTTATTGATTTAAAAATTATTAATAAATATTAATATTTGGTTAAGATAGTTTATAGAGCCCTATTTTATTTGCAGAAATAATAAATCTATAATATCATTAATAACAGGTTTCATGGAGGACTAATTTATGAAGTGGAGAATAGCTGTACTGGTAATTTTATTTTTTATAATAAGTGGGGCCGGATTCTTTATAATAAGAGAAGGTGGCCTGTTATTAATGAATATGGTTACTGAGGCTCGAGAGGATGTCTCCAGTATGTGGGAGGCAGTGCAGGAAGATTTTTCCCCGGAGAACATTGATTTTTCTCTGGACCTGTCTTTTGACTTTTCCCGGACGGAATTATGGTCTGACCTGCGGGAAAAAGCCGCTGGCTATACTGCTGATCTCAAGGAAATAGAAATACCCTCCTTTCAGGCTTCAGATAAAATACCAGAATTTATAGAAAATTATCTCAGAGAGCCTCTGGAAGAGCTGAGGCTAAATTTCATTGAAGATTTAAAACAGGAGCTTGATCTGGAACTGGTATTCCAGGAAGTTGACTACTGGCCGCTTAATGAAATTGTATTTCATGATATAGAAATTGGCTGGGAGGGAAATGTTCTTACGGCCGATGAATTGGCCGTAAGTTATAATTTTCTGGATCTGCTCCGTGCTCCGGATAACTGGCTGCATGAAATTAATTATATTGCTTTAAAAGGCCCTGATCTCCAGCCAGTGTCTGATACGGGAGAAAACTTTTTTTCTGAATCAGGAGAAGATGATATTTTATCCCGGCTGGGCAGTCTGAATATTTATATTAAGGATGGCAGGCTGAATTATCATCTGCACCAGAAAGAGGTACAAAGCCAAATTTTACTAACTAATACAGAAGGTATAATTGAGATCAGGGATAGGGAAGTGGATATCAATCTTGGTTCTTCTTTAGTGCTGGATAATTTTGCATACAATGATCTGGAAATATCCCATTTATCTTTAGATAACATTTCCTTTAATTTTGCCCTGCATAATGAGGGCTGGGAGGGTGTTTTTGCCCTTGAATCTGCTGCTGTAGATCTTGTGGCCGATATTATTGCTGAAGAAGAGTTTATCATAGGTGACAGCATTCAGGTGACAGATTTAAAAGGGACCACCGATTTAAGATTTTTGTTAAGAGGGAGTGGTTTTGAAGCTTCTGAGTATCGGGGTACAGCAGAGTTTCAGCAGGTGGGACTAAATTTTAGTTACCGGGACAGCATAGACAGTCATTCACTGGAAGACATTCAGGGCCGGCTTTTATTTGATTCCGGACTGGAGACTGCTATTTTAGAAAATATAGATCTTATATATCAAAATAACAGATTAAATATGGAAGGTGCAGTTAGGGAAATTTTTTCTGATAAACCCCGGTATAGTATTAATTTAGCCACAGAAAATCTGGTACTGGGCGAAAGAGGACTTCAGCTGGAAAATTATGGTCTTTTTGAGATCAGGGGAACCGGTGAAATGGAACTTTATCTGCAGGGTTTAATTGAAAACCCGGATATTCACCTTACCGCAGACCTTAATCAGGTATTGATAAGAGATGAACAAGTGGATTCCCTGGAGCTGGAAATGTTATATAAAGACAATTTGGTTTTTCTGGAATATATGAATTTATACAGGGGTGTGGACAGTCATGCTTTTCTGGAGGGGGTTTACAGGCCCCGAACTCAGGAATACAGTTTTAGTGTTTCAGGGAACAGTTTACAATTAGATTTTTTTAAAGATTATACTGGAAATGATTATCTGCAGCAGCTGGACGGAAAAGCTGATCTGGATTTAAAACTGACTGGAAAGCAGATGAATCTGGAAAATATGATGGTAATGGGAGATGTAAATATATATGATATAAAAGGTCTAAAGCATCCCGTTCAGGAGGCCAGTACGGATCTGCTTTTTTCTGAAAATAGTCTTTACTTTAGTGCAGGAGAAGTCAGCACTCCCCGGGGTGATATTTTATTTGATGGTACCTTAAATACCGGTGACCAAAAGTGGAATATAGATTTCCGGTCATCTGAAATGGATATTGCTCTGGTTGAATATTATTTAGATAATAATAATTTATCCTGGTTTGAGGTTAACAGCCTGGAGGGCAGTCCCTCTTTTTCAGGTCAGCTTAAGGGGGCCTGGAACCAGCCCCGGGTAACAATGGATATAGATTTATCCCGGGGTTATTATAATGAACACAGGATAGAGGATTTAACTGCAAACATTGTATATGAACAGCAGAAAGTAGAAGTAAAAAAGATGGGTTTTTACTGGTCGGAGTGCCATGTATCGGGAGAGGGGTGGATTAACACCGCTGATACCGGGAATCAGATAGAAGCTGTGCTGTCCCTGTCTGACCTAAAATATAGTAATATACAGGAGCTTATGGGGATCAATATACCGGCGGCAGGACATTTTGATATGGATCTTAAGGTCAGTGGTGAACCGGATAATCCACTAATTGAGGGTGAGGTGTATTCGGCAGAAACTATTCTTATTTTTGGAGAAAATTATGAGATAGATGATCTCCAGTTTTCTTTTTTGTCCTCCCGGGATAAGGTTTTTGAAATCAATAAATTTGAGGCATTAAAAAAGAACACAGTTCTTCAGGGGACAGGATTGTATACTGAGGAAATGATTACAGGCAATTTTAAACTTGACAATTTTGCTCCCGGAGATTATATAAATCAATATGATCTGCAGGGTACAGTACAGGCCAGAGGTGAACTGGAAGGTACTCTGGATAATCCGGAAATTGATTTTGAATTAAATTCTGAGGAGCTAAAATATGAGAATATATCTGTAAAATCTATTTCGGGAACAGGTTTATATAAAGCAGATGAGATCACAGTTCAGCAGCTTGAAGGAAGATTTGGAGGAGGAGAATATAATGTTGAGGGTGAAATACACTCCCTGAGTGATATTCCCGAATTATTTCTGGATATGAGAACAGAAAACGGAAATCTGAATTCTTTTGTCCGGCTACTGGACATAGATCTATTTTTCCAGGATTTCCAGAATGATTTTTTATTGGTGGGAGAGGCCCAGCTGAGGGGGCCCTGGAATGAGCCCCGGGCTGAGTTGGATTTTAGAGGTGGTGAAGGCAGAAGTGAGCTCCCGGCAGATGAGGAACAGAGTAAAGAGAGGGGAGCAGAAATTATTATTCAGGGTTCTATCGGTAGAGAGCTTGGTCTTGATATAAATGGTGATAACCTTTATATAGAACATCATTTAGCTCTGGAAGGTGGAGAGGTACCTGTTTCCGGCCGGGCAAACTTTTCCGGCCGGGTAAATGGTGATATCAGAGAACCTAACTTAAATATAGAGAGTGAAATTAATGATATAAACTTTATGCAGTTTAACATACCTTTAATAAAAGGCAATCTGCAGTTAAATTCAGACAGGACTCTTTCGGTGGAACAGAGTATCGATTTTGATGAAGATAGGAAGCTGGATATTACCGGAGATGTTCATCTGGCGGATATTCAGGAGCTGAATTTTGAGGTGAACTTAGATCGTGTTCCCCTGAATTTTCTAGCCGGAGAAATGGAAGAGCTGAAAATTTTTGAAGGTGATTTAACCGGCAGCATAAAATTGACCGGTACCCGCCGGGAACCTCAGCTGGAGGGGCTGGTTGAACTTGAGGGACGAGATATGGAACTGGGTTTTCCGGAAACAGTAAGTCAGCTGGAAGGTGTTATGAGATTTTCCGAACAGGCTATTATTTTTGAAGACTTTTTGGGAGTTTATGGGGAGGAAGAGGTAAATCTTTCCGGACAAATTAATATATTTGATTTTGATGATTTCTGGGACCTGGTTCTTTACGGTCAAAATATTCCTTTTGCCCGTGGTTCCTATGAAGGTCTTATTGATCCGGATATAACAATTAGTGGTTCCTTTTACCGGCCTGTTTTTGCCGGTGATATAACCACAAAAAACTTTACTGTAAGTACTCCCTTTGACTGGCCCACTGATGAGAGTGAAACTATATTTAGTCCGGCGGTAGATATTAATATATACCCCGGTTCCGAAGTTTATTTTACCAGCAATGATCGGCTTCGCATATTAGTTGAAGAGGGAAGTATCAATCTTCAATATTATGAAGGTGATGTTTCCATAGACGGAAATCTTTCCAGTACTGAAGGAACCTTTGCTTATTATAATAATCGTTTTAATCTCCAGGAGGCTTCTGCAAACTTTCAGCGGCATCTTGATTATATTCCCCGAATCCATGCCCGGGCTTCTACAGTGGTTGATGGTAACCGGATATATGCTGTGGTTAGTGGTCCGGCAGATAATATGCAGACTTCTTTTGAATCCCAACCACCACTGGCTGAAGATGAAATTTTGTCACTTCTTGTCCGAAGGGGTGGACTGGGTGAATTTGCAGAAGAAGATCCCAGTATTATGCAGGCGATTAATAGAGAATTTATTCGTTTTCTGCAGGAAACATTTCAGCTGGATTTTGTTGAACGGGTTGCCGGGGATGTAAGGGAATATCTGGAACTGGATACCTTTACCATTGATGCCTATGATATAGGGCTGGATAACAGAGTTGATGTAATAATGGGTAAGGATCTGTCGGACAGACTTTACATGGAATACTCGGCTTCAATCACACCGGATTACAGGGAAGATGAGTTTTCATTCAAATATCGCCTGGGTGCTAATACTTATCTGGATGGAACCTGGTATGGAGATGATGAATATCGAATATCACTGGAAACAATTATTGAGTTTTAATTATTTATTTAAAAAAAGAGTTTTGGGGAGGATTAAAAAATGAAAAAAATAAATATTATGGTGTTATGTATTCTTCTTTTGTTTGTTTTTTCTAATTTTACATCAGCTCAGCTGCCAGACCAGGAAATAGAAGAGGACATAACAATTCAAAGAGAAGAACCTGTAATTGAAAAAATAACTTTTTCGGGAAATGAGAATATATCTGAGGAAACGATCAGGGAAGTTATGCAAATTGAGCCTGGTGATGAACTGGATGAAGATCTTCTTCGTCAGGATCTGCAGAGCATTTTTGATCTTGATTATTTTCAGAGGGTTGCACCTGATCTCAGGGAGTATGAACAGGGTGTTGAACTTGTAATAAATGTTATAGAAAATCCAGTTTTACAGGAGGTTAATTTTATTGGAGAAACAGTTTATGATAAAGAAACTCTCCTGGATATAATGAACATTGAGCTGGGTGAGGTAATTAATATGGGCCAGATCGGTCAGGGCTTGAGAAATATCGAAGATCATATGAATCAGGAAGGTTATCTACCGGTTTATGGGTATTCCGGTTCCAATCACTTTATCGATTTTGATAATGTTGAGATTACCAGAGATGGTGAACTAACAGTACCCCTGTCCGTTGGTGTGCTTAATGAATTAATGCTTGAGGGAAACACCAAAACCGAGGATTTTGTTATTCTGAGAGAAATAACATTACAGCAGGGTGAGCCTATTAGAATACCTGAACTTCAGGAAAATATCAGGAATTTATATATGCTGGAATTTTTTGAAGAAATAAATCCGGAACCTGTCCAGACTGAGACCGGCAGCAGTGATATTGATATTGTGCTTAATATTAAAGAACGCCAGACAGGTGTGCTTAATGTAGGTGGTTCCTGGAGCAGTGAAGAGGGCTGGATCGGAAGAATAAATGTTCGTGAACAGAATCTGCTGGGTTATGGACAAAGAATCTCTTTTCTCTGGGAATTTGGAGGAGTCCGGGATCTCTCTCTGGAATTTCAGGAACCGCGTTTTCTCGGTTCACATCTTTCTGTAGGGGCCAATATATATGATCGTGAAAAAGATCATTACAGTGAAGAAGAAGAAATTGCCTACAGGCATGAGCGAGGTGGTTCTCTTACTCTGGGGCACCCTATTACTGATATCTGGGATGGTAGTTTAAGATATAGACTGTTCAATTCTAAAGAATATACTGCAGAAGATGATCTAATAAGTGAAAATAGAATTAGCAGTTTAACCTTCAATGTTAGTCAGGATACCCGGGATCATGCTTTCAATCCCCGGGAAGGTAGTCTGGATGATTTTTCTCTTGAATATGCAGGGCCAATTCTGGGCAGTGACCAGGAATTCACCAAACTGGATGCCGATATTAGAAGGTATATTCCCGGCTTTGAAGAAGACCAGGCCTGGGCTGTACGCACGAGAGCCGGAACCTCAAATGGGATTCTGCCGTCCGGACAAAAATTTTCTCTGGGTGGTTCAGAGACCCTGCGTGGTTTTGATTTTGGAGAATTTCGAGGTGAGCACTTATTTTTAACCAACCTTGAATATCGTTTCCTGCTGGAAGATAATTTCACCGGAGTACTATTTGCTGATACCGGTTATGTCTGGGATTACAATGAAGCAATTAATATCTCTGATTTAAGATTTGCGGCCGGTCTGGGTGTTAGAATGGACACCCCGGTGGGTCAGCTGCGTTTTGATTTTGGATGGAATGATGATTTTCAGGGGAAACCTCACTTCAGTATAGGACAGACATTTTAATTTTTTGAGAAAACATACAGATACTCAAGTGATTGAGAGGAGAGGCCGGTTATGTCGGTAAAATATATTATATTGATAATCATGTTGGTGCTGATTGTTTCTTTTTCTGTATACGGGATAAATCATTTTACAGAAGAGAATTCCGAGCTTGAATTTACGGCGGCATATGTCAGTGTGGAAGAAATCTTTTCCCGGTATCCCGGCAGAAAAGAAGCAGAAGATAAACTGGCTGAACTATTCAGGGCAAAGGAAGCTGAGCTTAATGAAAAACTTTCTGATACTGATCCCCAAAAACACCGTCAGCTAATAAAGGAATATCAGGAGGAAATGAATCAGCAGAGGCAGGAGCTCATAGACCAGCTGCTGGTGGAGATATATGATATAATTGAAAAAACCGCTGCTGAAAAGGAAGTCGATCTGGTCTTTAAAGAAGAGGAAGTCTGGGTTGGGGGTTATGATCTCACTCCCGGGGTGTTAAAAAAAGCTGAAGAGCTACAGGGACAGAAATAAGAAAAGGAGGGATTAGCATGCTGAAAGAAGTATTTAAAAGCAGTATTAGTTTAATTTTTACAGCTGCTGTTTTGATTTTTGTGCTGCTGGTTATAATAATTTTCTTTGGCCTGGTCCCTCCTTCAGATCAACCTGAATTACAGGTTTCTTTACCAGAATTAAAGGCCGAATTTGATGAAGTTGAGACTTCAGGACAAAGAATTGAGGATATGATTGCTGCTAAATTTCAAAGAGAGTTTATTCCAGTTCATGCTGCAAGAGAAGAAGAGAATATTCAAACAGCAGAAGAAAAAAAACAAAGGCTAATTGAACAGGAAAAAAATAAAATTCATCAGAAATATGAGCAAATTATAGAAGACAAAGAGCAGGAGCTGGCCCGGGAGTTAAAAGCATTTAGAGAAAAAAAAGAACAGGAAAGAAACCAGAAGATTGAACAGAAAAGAGAAGAACTGCTGTCTGTTTTAGAGGAGGAAATTTCAGAGCTTAAAAATATTAATTTTCCTGAACTAAAAGAACTGGAACAGGAACTGTTAAAAGACTATTATACAGAAATTTTCAAAATTAGTCTTAAACTGGAGGTTCTTGACCTCACTCCTCAGGAGAGGGATGTTCTGCGTGATGAGCTTGCAGAAATAGAACAGAAAATAGAGGATAAAGTACAGGAGAGAGAGTCGGAATTAAAAGGAGATCTCGAAGATGAGATTGCTGCCATGGAGGCTGAATACGAAAGGCGCATTTCTGAATATGAAGATCAGATTTTAAACCAAATTTCTTCAGAAATAGCAGCAAAAAATGAAGAGATAAGATTGAGACAGGATAATGTTCGCCAGGATAAAACAGGACTTAAAGAAAGAGAAATTGCCAATAAAATAAAAGAAATAACTAAAAACATAAATACCGGACTTGATATAAGTCATAATTTAATAGAAGAGATGGAGCAGTTTTGATAATTATGCTGTAATTATGCAAATGGGGGCCGGGGGAGATGAAGTTATTGAGAATAATTGTTCTGGTGGTAATGGTTTCGACAGCTTTTATTTTATTAAGTGCCTGTGGTTCAGAAGAAGAACACCTGATTGGGGTTCTGGATATGGATTATCTGCTTGAAGAAAGCGGCAGGGCCCGGCATTATTCGGATAGACTTGCTGAATTAAGCAGTGAGCTTCAGGATGACTTTTCAGATGAGTATGAACAGGATGAAGCCTATCAGCAGTATTTGTCCCAAAAAGAGGCTCTGGAAAAAGATTTTGATCAAGAAATTGAGGATGTTCTGCAGGTAATAAAGGAAAAGAAAAACCTGGATATTATTGTCAGTCAGGAAAGTATTTTTCATGGCGGAAATGACATAACTGAGGAAACGATAAATATTCTGGATGAAAAGCACCTGGAGGATGGTGGGGGAGATGAATGAAAATGATCCGAAATTTATAAGAGCTTCTCGACTGGCCGAGATTGTTTCCGGTTCCCTAAAGGGAGACCCCCAAAAAAAAATTACAGGAGCTGCCGGAATAGGGCACAGCGGGCCCCGAATTCTTACCTTTGCCGAAAACAAACAGCTGCTGGAGAAAGCGGTTCAGGCGGAAGCGGGACTGGTAATTATCCCGGAAGAGATTTCGGAAGAGGATTATGAAATAGATGTTCTTAAAGTTGATAATCCCCGGCTGGCCTATGCCCGGGCAGCCAGATTTTTTGCTCCCCGGCCTTACTATAACCCCGGTGTAGATGACAGTGCAGAAGTATCCAATTCAGCTTCACTGGGCCATGAGGTTAGTATTCATCCCGGGGTAGTGGTTGATGATAGAGCTATTATTGGGGATGAAGTTATTTTAGCGCCCGGTGTTTATGTGGGGGCAGAAGTTGAAATTGGTGATTTTTCTGTTATACATCCCCGGGCAGTCATCGGTCATGGGACCAGTATGGGCTGTAGAGTGGAGATTGGTCCCGGAAGTGTTGTCGGCAGTGATGGTTTTGGTTATGTCTGGTCCGGAACAGAAAATGTAAAAATACCTCAGCTGGGAAAAGTAAAAATTGAAGATAATGTGGAAATAGGGGCCTGTGTGTGTATTGATCGAGCTGTCTCCGGCACAACAGTTATTAAAAAGGGGACAAAAATAGATAACCTGGTTCAGATTGCGCATAATGTATGCCTGGGAGAAGATAATCTAATTGCTGGTCAGACCGGAATTGCCGGCAGTTCTAAAACCGGAGACCGAGTCACAACCGCCGGGCAGGTGGGAGTAGTTGATCATGTTTCCCTGGGTGATGAGATTACTGTAGGGGGTAAAGGTATGGTCTCCAAAGATCTGCAGGAAAAGGGTTTTTATTCCGGTATTCCGGCTCAAAAGCACAGACAGGAGTTAAAGGAGAGGGCCAGCCTGAGGCGGCTTCCGGAGCTGAAAGAACGGATTAAGGAACTGGAACAGGAAGTACAGAAACTAAAAGAAAAAAATTCGGATAAATAAAAAAAGCAGATGTGGTATTAGTTTTATCTTTTAAGGTGTTGATTAATAATGATCCCCAGCTGGAACAAAAAATTGATTGATTTATATATTTTTAAACAGGTTCTGTATCCGCTCATGATTGGTATTTTGCTAATAAAAGTAATTATGTTGAGCGGTTTTTTATATGAAATGGCGGATTTGATTATAATTGAACAGATACCGGTGGCTGAGGTCGTGGAGCTGTTAATCTATCAGCTGCCCGAAATTATTGTGGAAACTTTCCCTATGGCAATTTTGTTTGGGACCATATATGGATTGGGCCGGCTTAATCGTGATAATGAATTTACGGCTCTGCGGATGGGAGGAGTAAGTTTATACAGGCTGGTAATTCCCCTCGTTATTTTGGGTGTTTTAGTAAGTGGGCTGACCTTTCTTTTAAATGAAAGGGTTGTTCCCTGGGCCAATCACCGGGCCCAGAATATTATTCGGCTCTCAATTTTAAAACAGGCTGCTCCTGATGTACAGGAGGATGTTTTTTTTGAAGGCCCTGAAGGGCGGCTGTTTTTTGTCAATGAGTTTAATGAAGAGCTGGGCAGGGTCTTTAATATTGTTATTTTCAATAAGAGTTCTCAGAGCAAGTACCCCGAAATTATCACAGCTGAGCGGGGTGAGATAAGAGAAAATATCTGGTTTCTGTCCGAAGGGGTTATTCATTCCTATGATGAACATGGTCAGCTCGAGCTTGCAGGTGATTTTGAAGACATGGAGATCCAGGTGGCCCGGGATATAAGCTCCCTTTATGGGCGGCAGAGGACCCCCCGGGAAATGAGCCGCCGGGAACTGAAAAGTGAGATTGAGCTATTTCAAAAAAGCGGAATTTCAGTGGTTTCCCTGGTCGTTGATTATCACCTTAAACTGGCCACCCCTTTTATACCTCTGATTTTTATACTCATCGGGGCTCCCTTAAGCCTGGGTAAAAACAGCAGTCGGGCGGCAGGAATTGTGTTTACAATTGTAATAATATTTTTATATTATTTTATGCAGTCTCTGCTCCGTTCGCTGGGCCGCAATGGCATGATCCCGCCTCTGGCCGCAGCCTGGACTCCCAATATAGTATTTGCCCTGGCCGGTCTGGTTTTGATCTACTTCCGTACCGCACATCAGAGGGTACAGACAAAACTAAATAAGCTGAGAGGCCTTTTTAAATTATTAAAATCAACTTTATTTTTTAGCTGTATTTTTATGTTTCTTTTCAGCTCTGTTTTTAGCCTTTCAGTTTTTGCCGAACAGCGTCTTAATCTGGAAGCTGATAAAGTGACTTATGGTGAACAGGGAATAGAATTAAGCGGCTCCATCAGGGGCCGACACAAAAATGTTTTTTTACAGGCAGACCGGATAAATGTGGTCCGGGAAGATGGAGAAACAGAGGAGCTGGAAGGGCCTTTAAGAATTGACATAACTACCGGTAAAATGTCCGGCTGTGATGAAGAAGTGTTCCATTATTATTTTCAGGCCCGGGAAGCTACAATATATCCCGGGGATTATCTTACGGCCCGGCATGTTGTCTTTTATGAGCTGGGCGGCAGTCTGCCTCTTTTTTACTGGCCCTATCTTTATCTTTCTCTAAAAGAAGAAGATGAAGGTATTATTCCCAGTGTTGGTTATAATGAACGCCGGGGCTGGTTTGTAAAAATAATTTACAATTATATTTTAGAAGATGGAAATTCGGGCAGTTTATATCTGGATTATTTCACCCGTACCGGTGCTGCTGCGGGGTTTAAACATTATTTTATCCGGGAAGAGGGCCGGGAAAGTTATCTCTATTTTTACAATCAGCAGAATAAAATAAATCTCAGGGGCCTGTTTGATTACCAGACCCGTTTTACATATCTGACCGAAGGAGAAGAATGGGATACAGATATTGAAGCAGAATACACCAGATATGATGAATACCGGGAGGTTGAAGGGAGAGCAAACCTGGATTATAGTGATCAGGAGCGGAGAGAAACGATATTCTTACATAGTGATTTTGCCGGACAGGATTATGATGATTCAACAGCTGATGATATACAGGAACTGGAGCTGGATTTTGAATATCAGCGCTACCTGGGTGATTACTGGTTGATCAATTTTCAGTATGGTCGAGAGTACCTCCTGGAGCCCGAACAGGAGGCAGTTTTTCGCTGGGAGACCAATAATTTTATCAGGAGAAGAAGTCCTTCCGGAGAACTGAGGTTGATTATGGAAAGATATGATCCCGAGTTTAACAGCACTGATAATGGTGCTGATACTACCTATTACCGCTGGCCAGAAATAAATTATGAGCACTATCTACCTTTTGATTTTATTTACCATTTTTCCCTGGGCCGTTATCGGGAAGAAGGAGTGGATGAAAGAGCTGAAAAAATGGTCCATGGGCTGGAATATGATACCAGATTTTCACCTGCTGAAAATATATATTTAAACACAAATTATAATATCAGCAATAATTTTTTTCGCCTTCCGGAAAGAGAAGAAAAACCTGTGTCCTATCAGCTTGGTTTTACCGGAGAAACCGGTCTTGAATACAGATGGGGGGCAAATTCTACAGGTAGATTAGATCATTTCTACAGTAATTATCTGGGCCGGGAAAGCCCTCTTGGTTTTGACCGCATTTATCGGGAACATGAACTTCAGGCAGCGTATAATTACAGTCCATCCGATTTTGATTTAGAACTGGAAACAGGATATGATATTCTGAACAGACAATTTTTACCTCTGCTGGGAGAGGCCCTATACCAGGTTACGCCCCATTTAAATCTGGGAGCAGAAGCTTCATATAATATTGAAGACCGTCATCCTGAAGATTTAATTTTAGCTGCCGATTATAAACGGGGTGGTTGGGCTGTTGAAAGCAGTCTGGAATATGATTTTTACAAAGCAGCCTACCAGAGTTTTGAATTAAGCTCAGAGCTGGAAAGGGAAAACTGGAATTTGAACCTGGGTCTGGAGAGAGATTTCACCTCTTCTCCGGAAGGAATTATTGCCCTGCAGGGCCAGTATGAAAGTGATTATAACTGGAGATTCCAGAGTGGTTTAAAATATGAATATTTGCGGGATGAATTAAAAGAATGGGATAATCAGTTTATATATGAAGTTGAGGATCTCTGGTATGTAGAAATTTTACACAGCCAAAAAAACGAGTTTTGGGGAGCTGAATATGACCTGGAAACGGTTGTTAAACGCAATTTTCACTGTCGGGAGCTGTGGTTTAGCTATAATCATGCCCAAAGACAATTTACTGTCGAATATGTTATAAATTTGCTGCCCGAACATGGCTTTGAATTTGGACTTGGTGAAGATAGAGAGTTGAGCTTTGATCTGGGTATTACAGAACTTCTGGAATAGACCGATATCCTAAAAAAGGAGGTTTAATTAATGAGCAAAAAATTTGCTGTTATACTGCTGGGCCTGTTGATCTTCCTGTTTATAGCTGCAGGGAGCACAGTACGGGCTGAGGATACCATACAGCTGAAAGCGGGTTTTTTAAATTACCTTGATGAAAGAATAGAATTGAGAGAAGGAGTAACCATTATCCGGGGTGAGGTGACAATTACTGCTCTGCGGGGAGAATATTTCCGGGAATCCAGGGAGGCTGAGCTGGAACAGGAAGTGGAAATGATTTTTGCTGATGGTAATATTACCAGCAGCCGATTAAACGCTCTGCTGGAAAGCAACCGCTACATCTTCCGGGAAAATGTTGAGTTCACTCGTGAACAGGAGGATAGATTAATCATTATACGTTCTCCTTTTCTGGAGCTGAATGAAGAGGCCAAAACTTTTGCCGCCCGTGATGGAGTCGAAATTGACTATGATCAGCGCAAACTAAGATCAAGAGAGGCTGATTTTGACGAAGAAACAGAACAAATGGTGCTTACAGAGGATGTATTTATTGAAGAGGAAGATGGGGACTGGATCAGAGGAAACAGGGCCGTGTTTTTTACAGGAGCAGAAGAGGATCGGTTTGAAGTAGAAGGTGATGTTGAACTGGAGATTGATATCTCATCATAGTTTGCAAATAGGCCTATGGAGTGATATAGTATAAAATGATATTCAATGGGATTTTTTAAGGAGCTGGATTCATATTGTCCGTTAACCTGGGAAAGCAAAAAACAATAGAAAAAGAAACGGTTTATTCTGGAAAAACACTGCATTCAGGTGAAAATACCGAAGTAAGATTTAAACCAGCTGACCCGGATACGGGGATTGTTTTTCACAGACTTGATAGAGACCCGGCTGTGAAAATAAAAGCTGTTCCCACCTCTGTAGTATCAACAGAAAGATGTACAGTACTGGGGAAAAAATACAGAGGGAAGCTCATAAAAGCAGCTACTGTGGAGCATCTCCTTTCTGCTTTATGGGGTCTGGGAATAGATAATATTATCATTGAGCTTAAAGGTTCGGAGGTACCTATTGGAGATGGTAGTGCTGCTCCTTTTTATGATTTGTTAAAAAAATCGGGAATTACCGGCCAAAAAGCAGATAAAAATATTATTGAGATAAAGCAATCCTTGTGGGTTAGGGAAAACCAGGAGAGATTTCTGGCTGTTTTTCCCTATAATGGTTTTAAAGCCAGTTTTATTTTTGATTATGATCATCCTCAGATAGGAACTCAATTTATGGAATTTGAAAAAAATATTGACTCCTATGTGGATAAACTAGCCCGGGCCAGAACATTTGGTTTTAAGGAAAATATTGAGCAGCTGCATAACAATGATATAGCTCTGGGAGGCAGTCTAAATAATGTTTTGCTCTATGATAGTGAGAGCTCGGTAAATGGTTCTCGTTTTGATAATGAACCGGTCCGGCATAAGCTGCTTGATCTAATAGGTGATATCGCTTTGTGTGGGGAGCTGCAGGGTCACCTGCTGGCCGTAAGATCGGGACATTCTTTAAATGTTAAACTGGCCCAGCAGATTTATAAATTATATGGGTGAGTTAATTTAGCACCGGAGGAGTGAAAAAATGGGAAAGCTAGATATTAATGAGATTAAATCTATAATTCCTCACCGCTATCCCTTTCTTCTGGTTGATCGTATCCGTGAACTTGAACCGGAGGAGAAGGTTACCGGGATTAAAAATGTGACCATTAATGAGGAATTTTTCCAGGGCCATTTTCCCGGACATCCAATTATGCCGGGGGTGCTAATTCTGGAGTCTATGGCCCAGGTGGGTGGTTTTTTGTTATATCAAAGTGTTGAGGATACGGAAGGTAAAGTGCCCTACTTTACGGGAGTTGATAAGGCCAAATTTCGGCGTCCGGTGGTTCCGGGTGATACCCTGGTAATTAAAGGAGAACTTCTGCGGCTGAGAGGAACACTGGCTCGCATTCAGGGTCAAAGCTATGTTCAGGATGAGCTGGCAGCAGAAGCAATATTAACTTTTGTACTACAGGATAAGTAAATCAGGAAAGGAGACGATAGTTGTGAAATCCAGTAATAATGCACAGGATAACCTGCTGCACATGGCCCATGTACATGATACAGCCACCATTCATCCGGAGGCCGAGATTGGCAGCAATGTAAAAGTTGGCCCTTATACCATAATAGGTGAAGAGGTTAAGATCGGTTCTGATACCGAAATAGGGCCTCATGTTGTATTACAGGGCAATATTACGGTGGGCAAAAATAACCATATATATCACGGAGCTGTGCTGGGGGTTAATTCCCAAAACACAAAAACTAATAAGGGGGTTAGTCTGGAGATAGGTGATAATAATATTATCAGAGAAAATGTTACCATTTATACCGGGGGTAAAAATGAAGTTACCCGTATTGGTTCTGATAATTTTATTATGGCCTATTGCCGGATTGCAGAAGGCTGCCAGCTGGGTGATAATATAATAATTTCCAATGCAGTCTGTTTTGGTTCCGGGGTTATAGTAGAAGACAGAGCTGTTATTGCCGGTTTGTGTACGGTAAAAGAACAGGTTAGAATTGGTAAAATAGCCATGGTGGGTGGACATTCTCGGGTGGACAAAGATGTACCTCCTTATATGCTGGTTGATGGGCATAACCCCCTGAGAATAAAGGTTAATATCATTGGGCTGCGCCGTAATGAATTTGACCCCCATTTGAGAAAACTGGTAAAAAAATTATATAAAATAGTCTATCGCTCTGGCCAGAACTATAATATTGAAGAATCTATTTCTAATATACAGGAGCAGATTGACAGCAGTGATTTTGGACCGGAAATAAATCATTTTATTGCTTTTTTAAAAAAATCGCAGCTGGGAATAGTAAGAAATAAATCAGATTAGGTGATGATCATGGAAAAAATAGTTTTAATTGCCGGAAAGGGTCGGCTTCCAGGGATATGGACCAAAAGGGCTGCTCAAAAGGGTCACAGGGTGGTGGCCTGTCCGATAATTGAAGAGCAGACTTCAGGTTTAAAAGATTATGCAGCTGAAATAAAAGATATTAATCTGGGAGCTCTGGGCGAGCTAATAAATTTTCTTCAGCAGAAAAATGTCAAAAAGATAATAATGCTGGGTAAAGTAGAGAAAAGCAGGCTTTTTAATAATTTTGAGCCCGATTTAATGATGCAGAAGCTTATGGCTTCACTTCCCGAATTTAGTAATGAAATAATTCTAAAAAAATTGATGGATTTTTTTGAAAACAAAGGATTTGAGGTACTGCCCCAGACCACTTTTATGGAGAAACTGCTTCCGGGGCGGGGTATACTTACCACAGGGGAGCCTTCAGATTCACTTAAACAGGATATGGAATATGGATTTTCTCTGGCCCAAAAAGTGGGAGAACTGGACATAGGGCAAACTGTCCTGGTCAAAAACAGGTCTGTACTTGCTGTAGAGGCTGTGGAAGGGACTGACCAAACTATCCTGCGGGCCGGGGAATATGGTGGATCAGGGGCTGTTATGGCAAAAGTTACCCGGCCGGAACAGGATTTGAGATTTGATCTTCCGGTGGTAGGTCTGGAGACGGTGAAAAAATTAGCTGAGATTAAGGCCTCAGGATTAATTCTGGAAGCTCAAAAAACCTTTTTACTGGATCAAAAAGAGTTTATCAGTCGAGCTGAACAGGCAGGGATTACAGTCGCCGCCCGTGAAATAAAGGAGCGATGATATGGGTAAAATACTGGTTACTGCCGGAGAAGCATCCGGGGACCAGCATGCGGCCCGGGTAATCAAATATATTAAAAAGTTAAAACCCCGGGTTAAAGTTTCAGGGATGGGTTCTGAAAAACTCAAAGAGGCCGGGGCTGAAATTTTACTGGACCCCACCACAATGAATTCCATAGGACTGCAGGAAGCAGTAAGTAATTTTTCGGTTCATCTTGAACATTACCGGGTATTAAAAGATTATATAAGCAAAGAACGGCCGGATGTAATGTTTTTGGTTGACTATTCGGGATTTAACATGGTGATGGCCCGGCTGGGGGCCAAACTTGATATTCCGGTGGTTAATTATTTTCCTCCTTCCGCCTGGGTCTGGGGACGCTGGCGGGCCCGGTGGATGGCTCGTACTGAGGCCACAATTGCCGCTGTTTTCCCCATGGAGATTGATGTATACCGGAGGGCAGGAGCGGAAGTAGAATTTGTGGGCCACCCCCTGCTGGATGTGATTAACAGAAAACAGGAGCAGGATGTTTTTTCCCGGCTGGAGATCTCACCTGAAAAAAAGACAATTGCTTTACTGCCCGGCAGCCGGAGGGCGGAGATCAACAGACTTTTACCTTCAATGCTGGAAGCTGCTGTTCACCTTAAAAACAAAAATCAGGAGCTGCAGATACTGCTCCCACTGGCGGAAAATATTCCTGAAGAAGCTGTTCTGCCTTTAGTGACAGATAGCAATGTGGTCCTGAAGGTTGTCCGTGGTTTAACTCAGGAAGCACTTCAGGCGGCAGATTTTGCCATTATTGCTTCAGGTACTGCCTCTCTTGAGGCTGCTATTTTAAAAACACCTATGCTAATTATATATAAAACCAGTACTTTGACTTACAGGCTGGGTAAAAGACTGCTGAATGTTGATTTTATCGGGCTGCCCAATCTAATTTCTTCCCGGGAGATTGTCCCGGAACTTATTCAAAAAGAAGTCAGTCCGGCTCAAATTTTCAAAACAGTTGATTCCTATCTGCAGAAGCCTTATCTTCTGAAGAATATGAGGCATGACCTGGAACAGATTGCCCGCATGCTGGGTAAAAAGGGGGCTGTTGAAAGAACCGCCCATCTGGTATTGAAAAAAGGGGCGATTACAGGTGAGAATCAGGGGTATAAAGATTAACCGGATATTATTAATCATAATGGTTTTAGTGATAACTGCCGGGGGAGCTGTAATGCTTTTTTATGATTATTTTTTTATCTCCGAAGAACAGGAAAGACATCCCCAACAGGAGCATTCTGAGGAGCTTATGCTGCTCGAAAACACCAGTTTTGAATTATATAATGATAACAAAACAAGAAAATGGGTTCTGGAATCCGATAATTTTTCCATAGATAGAACAACAGGAAAAATTCAGTTTTCTCCGGTAAAAATAGATGTGTATGACAGTACCCGGGAAAATAATGTAATATATTATCTGTGGGCCGGCAGTGGTGATTATTATCTGGATAGAGAATTTTTACAGATTGAAGGAGATATTGAGATACATCATGGTGATAATATTATAAAAACACAAAAAATAACCTGGAATCAGGAAGATGATACCCTGCAGGGCAGGGGAGGATTCGTTTTTGAAACCCCCAGATTTGTGATGACCGGCAGGGAGTTTAAAAGTGACTCTTCACTGGAAGAACTGGAGATTACAGGTGGAGACAAAAGGGCTAATTTTAAGTTTAAGGAGGGAACAGAGTGAGATTTTTTATAAATCGGGAGAGAAGCCAAATTCAAAATTATCGCAAAATTTTGCTGGGATTTTTTTCATTACTGCTTATTGTTTTTTCTATCTGCAGTCTGGCCGGGAATGAAGCTCAGGCCCGCCTTGATGGTGAATTAAAGGCTGAAGAAATAAAATTATCAGAGGAAAGTGTTAATGCCCGGGGCAGTGTTTTTTTTCAATACCGGGATATGGTTTTTTTCGGTGATATTCTGGATTATTTATTTGACACCGAAGACCTGATGATGGAAGGAAACCTCCGGATTGAATATGGTGATTATGTGCTCTCTGGAGGACGTCTGGAAGGTAATCTGGGTGAAGAAGCAGCGGATATTTATGAGGACCTGGAGTTCAGGGGACCGGATATATGGGCCGTTGGAAACCGGATGAATTACAGTATGGGAGAGGAAATAGTCAAAATGCAGGGTGCAGTTGAGATTGAGCATCTGGATCTTACTGCCCGGGCCGGAAGTCTGATTTATTATCTGGCCAGCGGAAGAGCCCGGCTGGAAGAACAGGTAGAGGGTACAAGAAATAATCAGGAGTTTTCTGCGGATCGGGTAGATGTTGATACTCAGGAGGAAGTAATTAATCTGCAGGGCAATGCCAGTCTAATTTTTACTGGAGAGGATGAGCAGTGACCATAAACTGCAGATCCCTGGTGAAAATATATAACAAGCAGCGGGTAGTGGATCAGGTTGACCTCAGTGTTCAGAGAAACGAAATTGTTGGGCTGCTGGGTCCCAATGGTGCGGGAAAAACAACTACCTTTTATATGGTGGTGGGCCTTATTCAGCCCGATGAAGGGTATGTAACTCTGGATGGAGATGATTTGACCTCTTTACCCATGCACAAAAGAGCCCGCAGAGGAATTGGTTACCTGGCTCAGGAGGCCTCTATTTTCCGGAAAATGTCTGTTCAGGATAATATACTTGCCATTCTTCAGGCCCAGGATCTGACTGCCGAAGAGCGGCAGAATAGTCTGGAAAATCTCCTCCAGGATTTTCAAATAGAGCATATTCGTGATAGAATAGGATATCAGCTGTCGGGAGGGGAAAGAAGAAGAGTTGAAATTGCGCGAGCTCTGGCCACAGAACCGGATTTTATACTTCTGGATGAGCCCTTTACAGGGGTGGACCCTATTGCGATTGAAGATATACAGGAAATAATACAGTTTTTAAAAGACAGGGGGCTGGGAGTACTAATCACCGATCATAGTGTCCGGGAAACTCTTTCCATAACCGATAGAGCATATATTATGCATGAAGGACAAATCCTGTTATCCGGGAATTCCCGGGAAATAGCGGATAGCAAGCTGGCCAGAAAGTTCTATCTGGGTGAAAAATTCAGGATGTAATGTTAACAGCTGTATTTGGTATTATATTATTTTTATTGTATAATTTGTACTGTAAGGAGTCAGCATTTTAATGAAGATTATTTATCGCTATCTCACACAGGAATTATTAATTCCGTTTTTGTTTGGAGTTGCTGCTTTTACGGCAATTTTCATCGGTACTGATCTCCTTTTTGATCTAACCGATTTATATATAGAATATGGAATTGGGATCATAAGTGTTATCAGAATGCTGATTTTATCTTTACCTTCAGTGATTGTTTTTACATTTCCTATGGCCACCCTTCTGGCTACAATAATGTGTTATAATCGTCTGGCCGGAGATAGTGAGATCGTGGCCCTCCGGGCTGGGGGAGTCAGCATATACAGAATATTAATCCCGGCTCTGCTGTTGGGGCTGTTGATGAGTTTTTTAACTATCGGAATAAATGAAGCTGTGGTTCCCCGGGCTAATTATATCTTTAATCAGATGATGCACGAAATAAGGCGGGGTGAGGTTAGACCAAGAACTCAGAGTGATCTGTTCTGGACTCCTATTGATTCTGAAACCGGTTATCCTGATTATGTTCTTTATGCCGGTCATTTTAATGCTGATACGGGAATTATGAGCGATGTATTCTTCCATGATTATTATCAGGATCGTCCGGCCACCTTAATTAAGGCCCAGGAGGCCCGCTGGGTTGATGCTTCCTGGTATTTTCACGAAGGGGTTATTTATCATCTGGAACCGGGGGCCAGAGTTCCGGAGATCAGTTTTTCCCGCTGGGAGGCCGGTCAGATTACCGCTGAACCGGATAGAATTTCCCAGATGAGCAAAGATACAGAAGACATGAATTTGGGTGAACTGGCAGAGCTTATAGCCCTAAAAGAGGAACAGGGTCAGGATACTGCTGAACAAAAAGTTGAATGGCATATGCGGCTTTCTATTCCTTTTGCCAATTTTATATTTGTACTGCTGGCCGCTCCCCTGGGAATTAAGAGGAGGAGATCCGGGGGCTCAGCAGTGGGCATGGGGATCAGTATTATTGTTATTTTTCTTTACTATATATTGATGAGTGTGGGAGAAGCCCTGGGGACCGGAGGAACTATTCCTCCCTGGCTGGGAGCCTGGATGCAGAATTTGGTGTTTTTTGCCGCTGGCAGCCTGATGCTGATCCGGGTGGGCCGTTAACCGGACAGCTCACTTTGGAATACAGAAATGTGCTAACCGGGCTGCAGGATCTTTTCGGCAGCTATGGGTATTGAATTGATCAAAGGATTATTAACTTATTTGTTTTCAGAAATCATAAACAGGGGAGGTGGAGGCCATGAATGGAGGTCTTTTAATTGGACTTGTTATTATTCTTAGTGGATTAATAGCTTATCTGGGTGATCAAATAGGTATGAAGGCGGGGAAAAAACGCCTGTCAATTTTTGGCCTCCGGCCCCGTTACTCTTCTATTATTATTACTGTGGTCACAGGTATTTTAATTGCCGGGCTGTCCATTACTATTTTACTGGTTACTTACAGTGGATTACGTCAGGCTCTTTTCAATATTAATCAGGTTCTTAATAGATTGGATAATTTAAATGAGCAGCTTGAGGAACGGGATGCTGAACTGGAGGCCCGGAGACTGGAAATAGAAGAAAAAACGGCTGAGCTGTCTGAACTTCAGGACAGCAAGAATGAACTTGAAGAAGAGCTATCTGTCACCCGGGAGGAGCTGGGCCGGGCTGAGCAGAGTTTGTCTGAAGCTCGAGACGATATAGAAAGACTGGAAGTGGAGAGACAGGAATTAAACAGCCTGGTTGAGGAACTAAGAGATGAAAGAGATAATCTGGAATTTACCATCAGGGAGTTAAACCAGGATATTGCTGAACTGGAAGAACGTTATGATCTGCTGCGGCAGGATGCTGAGCTGCTGGGCAGTTTATATTCTACCTATAGTGATCTTTATTCATCTTACCGGGGAGAAAATCTGGTTTATCAAAAAGGAGATGTCATTCATTCCGATGTGCTTGAAGGTGGGCGTTCGGAAAGAGAAACTATTGCTGCCATAGAAGAGTTTCTTAATGAAGCTGACCAAAAAGCTTCAAGGCGCCCCATAAGGGTAGATGATGAGACCGGTATGGCCCTGCGGCTCAGAGAAGAAGAGATATTTAATATTGCCCGGGTAATGTATAATATGGAAGAAGGCCGGAGGGTGATTGTCCGGCTGGTGGCCCGGGTGAATGTTTCTCCCGGAGACTGGCTTCTGGCAGATTTCATGAATTTAATTGAGGACAGGGTGGTTTTTGAGTCCGGAGAGAAAATTGCCGCAAAAATTATTGATGCCACCCTATCCCCGGAGGAGATTGAAGAGCATCTCCAGGAGCTGTTAAACCAGATCAGTGAACAGGCAGTACATCAGGGCCTGCTGAATGATGGAGAGCGAGATGTGGGCACCCTGGATTTTACTGAGTATTATCGGCTGCTGAACAGGATTGATGACCGGGAAGAACTGGTTGAAGTTGGGGTTTATGCCTCCGAAGATATCTGGCGTCAGGATAACCTTGGTTCTTCAAACCTGACTTTTGAAATAAAACGAAAAGAGAATGAGTGATTAAACATGTCTCTGCTTGCCGTTGATCCCGGACGGGAAAAATCAGGAATTGCTGTAATTTCAAAAAAAGATGCTGCTGTTCTTTATAAAGATATTATAAAAACTCCGCATATTGATCGGGTATTAAAAGAAACAGTTCAGAACTTTGAAGTTGATCTTATCATTGTAGGAGATGGTACCTCCAGTGAAAATATCTGGCAGCTGCTGAAAGCTGATGACCAGCTTAGGGATATAGAAAAAGAGCTTATTGAAGAACAGGGCTCAACCCGCAGGGCTGAAAAATTATACCGGCAGCAGCACAGTTCCTTTTTGAAAAAATTACTTTTCAAGATTGTGTCCTGGAGGCCGGATCAGGAGCTAGATGACCTAACAGCGGTGATTTTGGGCCGAGAATATATAAAAAATAATTTAAGCAGTCCGCAAAAGAAAAAATAAATTTCAATTTCAGGGAGGAATTTTCCGGGAAGTCTTGAATTACAATTAATGGATACAAAAAACATAAAAATTTGTTTTATTTGCAGGAATTAATGTTTTTGTCTCGAATAATAAAGATACCGGTTATATATTATGCCCTGATTTGCCCTGGTTTATAAAAATATATAAATCATGTAAACAGGTCATGAAATATTTTGGTGATTTAAATTTGACATTTTCGGAAATTATCTATATTATATATGTTAGCTGAAATTAGTATTTACCTGTTTCATTTACATATTTACCGTATTTGTGGGCTGTTTCTGCAGGTGATATGTAAAAGAATACCGTCAAAAGTCTTATTATCTCCAAAGCTAAACCGTGGGAGAAAGGAGGTGAACCCCCGAACCGCAGAGCGAAAGGAGATAATAGGGAACCTATACACTCAATACACATAACTGTAATTGAGACAGGGTTTCTGATTAATGATGTTTTGTTAACTCTGCTCAGGGGATAGAACTTGAGGAAACTAGGATACTCATAGTTCGGTTCCCCGGGTTTGTTGATAAACATCAAAAACAAAACAATCGAGATTTAAAACAAGCAAGGGGGAAATTAGATAATGAAGAAATTAAGTATATTGTTGGCTTTGGCGCTCGTGTTTACACTCTCTTTTTCTGCTGTAGCCGGAACTTTTCCTGATGTAGACCCCGATCACTGGGCCTATGACGCTATTCAGGAACTCGCAGCAACCGGAGTAATTGAAGGTTATCCGGATGGTGAATACAAAGGTGATCAGGCCTTTACTCGTTACGAATTTGCTGTTGCTTTTGAGCGGGCCTGGGTAAGGATCCAGGAAGATAATGATGATCTTTATGATATTCTGATGGATCTGCAGAATGATGTTGATAGATTAAAAGCAGGACTGACAGTTGAGCAGGCAGAAGCTGTAGAATCTATAGTAAATGCCATGCTCGATGAAGTAGAAACTGTTGATGAAGAAGAAATAGCTCAGCTGGTTGAGCGGATGACTTCCGATCTTCAGGAACAGGTTGACAGAATGGAAGTTGAGCTGGATATAGTCTCCAGAATGAGCCAGATGCGTTATGATACACTGACTGCTACTATAGAAGACATAGAGGCCACTCTGGATGAGCTTCCCGAAGATCCGGAAGTAACTGAAGATGATCTGGCCGAGCTGCAGACTGATATAAGAATTCTGGAAACTCAGCTGGAAAATGTTCAGGGTCATGTGGGCTCCAATATGGCCCGCCTGGGTGGACTGCTGGATGATGTTGATGAACTGCAGGCCCAGATGGAAGCTCTGCAGGAGATTCAGACCGATGTTGATAATTTAGTTAACCGTCTGAATAGATTGGAAGTTGATGTTGAAACTGCCGGCAGACTGCAGCAGATGCGCTATCACGCCCTGAATGATGCTATTGAAGATCTGGGTGCTGAAATTACAGCCATAGAAGAAGAACTGGCTGAAGAACCAACTGTTCAGTTTGTTGATCCTTCCTATTCTGCCAGTTATTACAGGTGGGATGGCTGGGTAGATGAAGGTGGATATTATTTTGTAGATCCCTATAATTCTGGCATAGATATGGATGAAGTTGGTGATTTCTTAATTTCTACAGATGACCATTTCAATCATGAAGTTGGAGTCAATGTACTGCTGCAGAGACCCAGCTTTGCTGCCAACTTGGACTTACTGGTTACTTTAGAAGATTTAATCGCAGTTGATACTTCTGATGGTTTTATTGGTGACTATATTAAAGGTGAAATTACCACTGATAACTTAACCGCCGTAATTGATTCTGGTCAGGAAATTAGTATGACCGATTATCTTTTCACCGATCCTGTAGATGGTGTTACCGCTGTTTATGATGAAGATTACACCTATGCCCTGCATGAAAATGCAATTGGTGGTCAGACCACCATGGGACAGCTGCTGGGCATTTCACCCTTCCAGAACCCGCTGAATATTAACTTTGGTGCGGAGTATCTCTTTGCCGTTGAAGATGGAGTAAATGAACCAGGAATTGATCAATTTAACGGTGTAGTAGGAATGGATACCCTGATTGAGCTGGCCGGTTTTGACATTACACCGACCTTTGCCGTCAGTGATATCGGTTTTGCCGAGTACTATATGCACCTTAATGTGGCCCGTGATGCCTTTGGCCCCATTCAGGCTCTGGAATTTAACTATCACAACAATCAGGATCTGGTGGGAGTTCATCCATCCGATCCCTTTGATCAGAATACCGGATATGACATCTATGGTGGGCTGAATCTTCTGAATATCGAAATGATGCTGCAGGATTATGAACCTGAAGCTACCAGCATGCATCTGGCATTTGGTGCCTATGAAGAACTATTCGGTTTTGAAAACACCCTGGTTTATGAAAACCAGGTTGACTATGATGATGCTTCCTATCTCAGATATAATCTCTTTAGAAGCTGGGATTTAATCACCAATCTGACCGTAGAAACCGGATTGAATTATGTGAACCGCGGAGATGACTTTGCACCTGGTGACCTGGAAGTAGATCCTGATGATGATATCAAAGGTGCAGGTTATACCACAGACGAAATTCTGGGTACTCTGTTTGCCCAGTATGCAGTTGGTGACATGAAGGCCTGGGCTGATCTGTCCCGGGACTTCCATGCAGATGCTGATCCCGATGCTATTCTGCATGAATATGGTGGAGAATTTACTCCGGGAATCTTTGGAGTTACCGCCATCAAATATCTGAATCAGCTTGATAATGCACTTGTTGGATTCGGTACCGTTAATATGGACAAAGATGTGCTGCTCTCACCCTTTGGCCTGGATCTGATGCCCTATGCTTACTATGGTATTATAACAGACCAGGGTGACTTTGCAGATGAAATGGGTACAGCCATGGAAGCCGGTATCGATGCTGAAAAGGCAATGACTGACAGCCTGACCATGACCGGTGGTTACCGCTATGGTAACAAGGAATTCGGTCACACTGTCTTTGATGACAGTTCCTATGAAATCTTCCAGTCCGGTGGTATTCTGCATGAATACAATGTAGGTCTGGATTATGAAGTAGTAGAAGGTATTAACGCTGACCTCAGTCTGGAAGACACTAAGTTTGAAGCCTTTGAAGGCAGTGACGATCTGGCAGACTATGAAATCAGAAGAGTAAGTGGTGGCCTGTCCGTTGAATTCTAACAGAGCCTCCCAATCATGAATCACAGGGTTCCGGGGATTTTCCCCGGGCCCTTCCTTTTTTATTTTTAGACTGTAGTTAAAATTTTTGCAAAGTTTTGGTTTATTATCGGTCTAATATAAAACAGCCGAAAATTTGTTTACAGCTTCTGGTGGTTTTTTTCAGATATTTTTGCACGGCTGGTAATTTAGAATTTTATCTAAAGAGGTGAAAAAAATGAGGGCTAAAACCGGGTTTTATATATCTGCACTTATAATATTTTTTATATTATCAGCTCTTTTCTTTTATCAGCCGGCCCGTGCTGCTGTAGACCCTTATCTAAATATCACCAATAACAATTTGTATTTCTTTGAATCCCTTAATAATCTGGATTTTATTGATAATATCGAGCGGGATTTTTCCGAAGAAGGTTTAAGCCAGCTGGAGGACCTGGCCTCTCGTTATGATGTGGGTTCCCCAGACGATTCTGTGGTAGATGAGTTAAGTGGTATTGAATCTTTAGGCCTGCAGAATAACCTGAATGTAAATTCCGGTTATCGGGATGATATATTTTATTTTGATCTTTTTCCGGGTATAACCCTGGAAGCTGACTATGATTACCGGGAAGATAAATATAATATAGGTATAAATAAAAATATGGGCCTGGAGTATCAGCTTGATTCGGACACTATTCTGACGGCCAATATTGATGGCCGGGATTATCTGGTTGTTGAGAATGATCCGGTTCTGCTCTCAGAGATGGGGCTGACCGACCTGGACACAGGTGGGGCTTTAGGCATAAGCCACCAGGCTTCCAGCCATTTTCTTATTTCTGCTGATTTTATGCAGCGAGATTTACTGCAGCGAGAAGGGGGCTACCAGACGAGCCTGGGGCTGGAATATTTTGAAGATGCCGGCCAGATCAGGGCCAGTTATTTAATTGATCGAGAAAACCAGAAGAGAGAATCGGTGACCGGTATGGAAGTGGGTTATCAGGATTTTGTTACTCTAAGTGCTTCCTATAAGGTCTTTAATCCTGATATTTTTTCACGGTTTGAAGATTCTACCAGCTGGGATCTGGGGCTTGATTTAAATATCAATAACATTTCAAGTCTTTCCATTGGTTACCAGCAGTTTAATGAATCGGTTGGTATTCAGGAATCTGAAGGAGAGAATGGTTCCTCTCGCTCCAATATTGAGGCCAGTTTTCAGATTAACTTCTAATACAATTTTCGGGTTGAGTAAGACTCAGGCAGATAAAAATATTATATAAATATTATTTACCGGTAACCTATTTGGCCTGTGTGCTAAATAGGTTTTAATTTTATCTATCATTTTTTTATATCAGATAGTAAGTAAAGGCTGGTTATTTTTGGCACTTCAGAGGGTGATTTTTTTGCATTCAAAAATTTTTCATAATGTGCTTGTCTTTTTGATTATTTTTTTTGTTATCCTGTTGACAGCATATTCAAATACTGCGGCCGGTGGGGAATATCTTCTGGAAGGTGATGATATAAGGTATGATTATCAAAACAATATTATTTCCACTACCGGGGATGTTGTATTTAGATATCAGGATCTTGAGGTCCGGACTGATAGTCTGATAATTGATCTTCAGGAGGGTATAATCGAGGCCCGGGAACGGGTTATGCTGATAAGTGCTGATCAGAAAATAACCGGAAATTATCTTTATTTTGACATTGAACAGCGGACCGGTCAGCTGTATGAGGCCGAGAGTGAGATTGGTGCTGTAAACTTTTCGGGCGGAATAATAAACATATACCGGGATCGCGAATACTCTCTGCATCTGCAGGAGGCGATGTTTACCACCTGCCGTTTTGATGATGACCCTCATTATTCAATAAGGGCCGCTGAAGTGCGCATCTATCCCGAAAAAAGAATCACCGGTTCTGAGGTTTCTCTGTGGTGGAGGGATAACAGGCTGCTGCAGCTCCCCGGGTATGTGGTTCATTATGAGGAAATAGATGGTGAATATGAGATCAGCCACCCTTTTCCCGTACCTTCAATAGGATACAGCTCACAGACCGGACTTACTATGGAAGTAATATATCCCTATCAGGTTGGTGAAGAGATTCAGGGCCAGATTTCGCTGCTGTTAGAACAGCAGGGTGTGATTGACCTAAAACTGCAGAACAGATGGCCTATAAACCCCCGGCTGACTTACATAAGTGAACTGGAATATTACAGAAACAGTGAAGGTGACCGGGTATATGGCAGCTATCAGGGTGGTCGGTATCAATACACCAATGATCTGTTATTTGAGTCCGGGATCAACTGGGTCCGGATCCATGATGGATTAGAAGTTCGGGAGGAATGGGGCTCCCGTTTTTATACTGCATATCAGGCAGCTGATTTTAAAGCAGCCGGTCTTTTAAATTATGATTTAGACCAAAAGTTAGCAGCAGAAATATTGTATAAAGAAGATAACTGGCAGTTTGAAGGAGAAATTGATTATTTACTGACAGATGAGATTATTCGTTCCTGGGCCCGTTTAATGGTGGAGACGGAATGGGAGCCGGGTGAAAACAAATTGATATTGGAAAATAATTTCCAGCAGGGAGCAGGTTATTTGGGTCTGGAAACCAAACAGAATTGGCTGCCGAAAGATAATTTAACTCTGGAATTTACGGGTGATTTAAGATATAATTTTAGTGAATGGTCTTTTGTGGATCTTTCCCAAAAGCTGGGTACCGGTATTACATATGCTTCTGATTATAACATAGGTGAAGATTTGAGCCTCCAGGGTCAGCTCTCGGTAAAAAACAGTATAGAGCTGCAAAATTTTAGAAGAATTATCGATTACAGTATGGTGCTGGGTACAGGTATTAATTTAAGCTTTGAATTGCCTGAACCTGATTCCTTCTGGCGGCTGTCGGGGGAAATAGCATATGAACAGACATCGGGGACCTGGGAGTCACTAAATATTGGTCTCAGCAGAGAATATGATTGTTTTGAGCTGGGCTTTAATTATGATATAGGTAATGATATAATAGATTTTAACATTAATTTTTAAATTGAGGTGAAAGTTCTTGAAGTATAATGAGTTTGCCAGAATCCATGAAACAGCAGTAATTCACAGTGGGGCCCGTATTGCTGAACGGGTGGAAATTGGTCCCTACAGTGTTATTGGGGAACATGTTGAAATTGGATCCGGAACAACTATAGGAGCATATACGCAAATTGAAGGATGGACCCAGATTGGGAAAAATAATACAATTTATGATGAAGTTTCTATTGGACTTCCTCCTCAGAACCTGGAATATGGAGGGGAAAAAACATTTTTGTATATTGGAGATAATAATGTCATTCGTGAATATGTAACTATTCACCGGGGTACAGAGGAAGGTGGAGGTGAGACCAGGCTGGGTAATGATAATTATCTTCAGGCCTATTCCCATGTGGCTCATGACTGCAATCTGGGGAATAATATTACCTTAAGTAATTCTACCAATCTGGCAGGACATGTGATGGTGGAAAACGATGCTTTTCTGGCCCCGATGGTGGGGATTCATCAGTTTGTCAAGATCGGACAGCTGGCCCGGGTATGTTCTCATTCCAAGGTTATTAAGGACCTTCCGCCCTATATCATGGTTGAAGGACATCCCGCTCAGGTACAGGGAGTAAACAGTGAGGGACTGACCAAAAAAGGATTTTCGGCAGGTCTGGAGCGGGAGATTGAGAAAGCATATAATATTTTATATAGATCGGACCATAATGTCAGCCAGGCTATTGATATAATGGATCAGGAGCTGCAGACAAGTGAAGAGATTGAACATTTGATGCGTTTTTTAAAAAGCAGTACCCGGGGCATATGCCGCTAGATATTTGCCTACATAAAATAACCAATAAAACAATATTTACATTACAGGAAAGGCACGATGATAATGATTCCCATAGCACAGCCGATACTGGATAATAAGGAAAAAGAAAATATAATTGAAGTACTGGACAGTGGTATGCTGGCTGAAGGTGAGTTTGTTCGCAGATTTGAGGAGGCCTTTTGTACTTTTCTTAATGCAGAACATGGTGTTGCCACCAACAGTGGGACAGCCGGACTCCATGTTGCCCTAAAAGCTGCGGGTATCGAAAAAGGTGATCGGGTTGTGACCACTCCTTTTTCTTTTATTGCTACCACAAATGCTCTGCTCTACTGTGGAGCCCGGCCCGTTTTTGTGGATATAAAAGAAGAGTCATATAATATTGATCCGGAAAAATTGGAACAAAAGCTAAAGGCAGAGCCGGATATAAAAGCTCTGCTGATAGTTCATCTTTTTGGCCGGCCCTGCAGCATGGACAGGATAATGGAACTGGTGGACAAATATAATTTGATATTAATTGAAGACTGTGCCCAGGCCCATGGAGCTTCCTTTCAGGGAAAGAAAGTGGGGACTTTTGGTCGGGCGGCTGTTTTTAGTTTTTATCCCACCAAAAATATGACCACTGCTGAGGGGGGTATTGTGGTCACCGGAGACCGAGACCTAAAAAAAAGGGTGGAGAGTTTAATAAGGCATGGTTCAACTTACAAATATTATCATGAAATTTTGGGTTATAATTATCGGATGAATAATCTGGAAGCTGCCTTAGGTGTGGCTCAGATAGAAAAACTGGAAAAATTCAACCGGAAACGCAGGGCTAATGCTGCTTTTCTCAATGAACATTTGCGGGAACTTGATTGGCTGCAGACACCGAAAGAAGATGCGGACCGGTCTCATGTATATCATCTTTATACTGTCAGCCTTAAGGAGAATTCACGAGATAAATTTGCAGATTATCTTAAAGAATCAGGCATAGGATGTGGGATATATTATCCGCTTCCCGTTTATCGGCAGCCGCTTTATAAAGAACGCGGTTATGGTAATATAAGTTTACCGGTGGTGGAAAAGACAGCCCAAAAAGTTATCTCCCTGCCCGTTCATCCGGCTTTAACGAAGAGCGAACTGCGGAAAATCGTGGAGTGTGTACGCAATTTCAAAAACAGCCAATAAATAATTCATGTAATAGGTTTTCCAAAAAGGAGGATTATTATGAGTTATATGCAGCGCTATAAAAACTGGATATTAAGTGATCATTTTGATGAAGAAACTAAAAAAGAGCTCCAGGAAATTCAGGAAGATGAAAAAGAAATTGAAGATCGTTTTTATAAAGATCTGGAGTTTGGAACCGGGGGTATGAGAGGAAAAATTGGGGCTGGAACCAACAGGATGAATAAATATATGGTTCATAAGGCGACACAGGGTCTGGCCAATTATATTGTAAATTATATTGATCAGGGGAAAAAAAAGGGAGTAGCTTTGGGTTTTGATTCCCGCCATTGTTCCCCCGAGTTTGCAATGGAGGCAGCCCTGGTTCTGGCCGGGAATGGAATAAAAACCTATCTCTTTGAGGAGCTCTGTCCTGTGCCCATGCTGTCCTTTGCGGTAAGGGAGCTGGGAGCGGCTACGGGTATTGTAATTACGGCCAGCCATAATCCTCCGGAATACAATGGTTATAAAGTATATGGTGAAGATGGAGGACAGATTGTACCGGAAAAAGCTCACAAAGTAATGGCCGAAATTGAGGAAGTTGACGATTTTTCTCTTATTGACCGCCTGGAGCCAGAGGAGGCAGAAAAAGAAGGACTGCTGAATTATGTTGGGGAAGAGATCAGGAGCCGCTATCGTGAGGAAGTAAAAAATGTGATACCGGATAAAGATATGGCCGCAGATAAGGGAAAAGATTTTGATATCCTTTTTACTCCTCTGCATGGAACCGGATATAAACCGGTGATGAATGTTCTGGAAGAACTGGGTTTTAATGTTGAGGTTGTGGCCGACCAGGCTGAACCGGATCCAGATTTTTCCACGGTGGAATCTCCCAATCCCGAAAATATTTCTGCATTTGAGCTGGCCCTTAAAGAAGCTGAAGATAAAAAACCGGCAATTATTATCGGTACTGATCCTGATTGTGATCGTCTGGGGGTAATGGTGAGAAACAGAGTGGGAGAATATGAAGCTCTTTCGGGTAATGAAGCCGGAGTTCTGATGCTGGATTACCTCTTATCTCGCCAGGAAGTCCCGGATAAAGGGGTGATGATCAAAACAATAGTTACCACCGAGCTGGCCAGGGAGATTGCCCGGGCCCATGGGGTGGAGACTATTGATGTTCTGACCGGTTTTAAATATATTGGAGAAAAAATCAAGGAATTTGAAGAAACTGGAGACCGGGAATTTATTTTCGGTTTTGAGGAGAGTTATGGCTATCTGGCCGGGACCTATGCCCGGGATAAAGATGCTGTTCTGGCTGCTGCTTTATTTTCTGTCATGGCCCTGTATTATAATCAGCAGGGTTCTTCAGTTCTGGAGCGGCTGACAGAGTTAAGAGAACAATATGGATATTATAGTGAAGCTCTGGAATCAATTTATATGGAAGGAAGAGAAGGCCAGCAGAAAATACAGACTTTTTTAAACCGGATGCGAGAGGAAGAGCCCCGGGAAATTGCCGGCTGGCAGGTGATTCGCTTCAGTGATTATAAAAAGGGAGAAACGATAGATTACAGTTCTGACAGCCGGGAGCAGATTGATCTTCCGGAGTCCGATGTACTGCAGTATTATCTGGCCGAGGACAGTATTATTACTATTCGGCCTTCGGGAACTGAGCCCAAGCTGAAAATATATTTTTCGGTGCGGGAATCTTCTGCACAGGCCTCGGCAGAAAAGATGCAGGAGTTCAAGGATTCTGTTTTAAGTATGATCAAGGGGATTCTTTCGGAAGTATAAAAGTATAATCAATTTTTCAATTTGACAGCTTTTAAGGAGGGGAAATATGGTTTGGGGTAATCGAAAATTTTTCAGGGTGATATTATGTACTGTTTTTTTCTTAACCATGGCTGCTGTTTACAGTATGCCCGCTGAAGCCGAGTTAGGTGATGTATTTAAGTTTTCCGGGCCTGATGTTTCTTCCCGGGCTATGGGCATGGGAGGGGCTTTTACGGGGACAGCAGATGATGTTTCTGCTCTGAAGTACAATCCGGCCGGTATTGGACAGCAGAGTTCTGTGGATGTATACGGTAGTGGAGGATTGTATACCCTGCAGCCGGAAAACTTGGAAAATCTGTGGTATATCCTTTCTGAACTTGAAGATGACCCCGAGAATGACCTTTCAGAAATACAATCACATTTGGAAAACATATCACAGCTTACAGCTGGAGCTCAATTTTTCGGTGGAGTCTCCCTGGGCAGTTTTGCCGGCGCTATCAGGTATCACAGCTCTTATTTTGCTGATCAGGAGCGACAAGAGGATGATATTTTAATTGATAATCCAGTTCATCTGACAGGTGTCCTGGGTATGGGCCAGGAGATATTAACCCCGGCTCTTGATATTGGAGCTCTGGCATATGGAGTAAATCTCAGGATGGGACAGAGCAGTTTGACCAGATATCAGCTGATTATGGACGAGGATCAACAGGATGCAGAGATGATCAGGATTAATGCTGAGGATATCGGTTATGCTCTGGATGCCGGTCTGATGATCAAATTTACCGATTTAGTTCAGGGGGGCTTAATGGTGAGCAACCTGCTGGCTTCAGAATATGAACTAGCAGGTGAGAAAGCCGTTCATGAATTGAGTCCTGAGGGCCACTGGACTGAAATTTCCCGTGATGATTATTCCTTTGGTTCCTATAAACCGGAACGCAAAGTTAGAGCAGGTGCTTCGTTTTATGTTCCTGTACTGGCGGCTACTATTGCCGCTGATGTTGATAATCTTCTGGGGGCAGGAGAGTCCGGTCAGGTGCTTCATTTGGGGATGGAAAAGAATATTTTCTTAAATGCCCTATCTATCAGAGGGGGACTGGTTGAGGGGGCAGAGGATCGTTTTTTCACCACCGGACTGGGCCTGAATTTTCTACCTTTGAATCTGGACACAGCCCTGATGGTGGATGACAGTTTTTCGGAATCAGTTTTCTTTTCTTTATCAGCTAACATGAAGTTTTAAAACATAACTGTGTTATTTTTATTTAGCGTGAATGGATATAGTAAGCAGTAATTTCATATTGAGTTTTCCAGCCGGTGATAAGCAAGGAAATATTGCATTTTTCTCCGGCTGGTTTTATATTTTTATATATTGGGCTTGATTTTGTACAGTATAGAGCTTTGTTGCTGTGCATAATATTAAATAAATTAAAATTTTTGGCAAATTAGGGAGTATAAAAAATTAAAGCTGCAGTTAAACACTGTATTCGGAAAAACCCTATTTTTGACTGTACATAATTTTTGATTTTACATAATACATAATAATACATAATAATATTTATAAACAAAAAGAAACAAAAAATAAAAAGGGGTGAGATCATTGACTGGCAGAAACAGGCTGTTATTTCTGGGTTTCAGTGTACTGGTTGTTCTGGTGGTGGCTGCGGGCTGCAGCCAGGTTCTTCCTTCCTGGGAAACGGACCTGCATCTACCTCTGGCCGATTTTTCGGAGGCTGAGGACAGCAGATTTGAGATTGATGAGGAGTTTTTACAGGATCAGGGACTAACTGAAGAGGAATATGAAGTTGATGAAGAGGGTCTTATTCGGCTGCTGGAGACCTATGAACTGGAGGGGCTAAATCTGGATTTTTTGCTGGAAGATGCGGAAGGATTAGATGTTGATGTGGAAACAGAACTTTTGCAATTCCAGGTACTGGAGGATAAGGATTTTATTGAGGAGAATGAACTGGAGATAGATTTTAGAGAAGAGGGCTTTGATGAAGTTGAAGAAATAAGTTTTGCCGATGTGGTGCTGGAGGGGGAGGTAATCCTGGAACAGGTTGCTTTTTCTGAGGCTAAAATTATTATTGAGTTTAAAGATCTGGCTGAAGAATATGCAGTGGAAAGCATATATCTTGGTTCTTCAGCCCTGGAGGATCAGTATGTGTTTCCAGGTGATGAAATTGATGGGGAGATAACAGATGATGAGGAGGATAAGCTTGAAGTTGATCTGGATGGCAAAAAACTGGGTACAGAGCACCTCAATGTAATTGGAATTGAATTTAATGAGAATATCTCCGATAAAGAAGAGAGTAAAATTGCTTTGAACTATGAATTTGAGCAGCTTACAGAAGTAGTTCTTGATTTTGATGAGGGAGTCAGTCTGGAGACTATCAGGGAGAAAACTTCCGACAATGATGGGGATAATAATGAAGATGATTTTGATGCTGTTCTTTTAAGAGAAGAGGTACAAGATCTGGATATTCCGGAAGAGCTCTCAGATGTTCAATTTAAGGATCTGGTTTTTAAGCTGGCTGCAGATCCTCCTCAAAATTTGGAGCTTGATCTTCCTCTGGTTGTTGAAAAAATGGAAGCCGGAGCAGATGAATTTGAAGTACTGGATACGATTGAGTTCGGTGAAAATGTGTTTACTGATAGTGTGCTGGACTTTATTCTCCAGGGGACAGGAGAATTGAGAATCAAAGTGGACGAGAAAGCGGAATTAAGTGGTTCTGGTGTTAAAATTAAAGAGGATAGTATTATCGAATTAGAAGGAAATATGGAGCTGGGATTATCTTTTGATTTTGGAGAAGAAGGTGCTGTCCATAAAATAGCTGAAGAGATTGCTGAACCTCTGGGTGAAGATGAAGCGGAGTTAATCACCGGGGGAACGGCTAATGTTAGATTATATTTAAATGATTTTTCACATAAATTTGATTTCCTGCCCCGAATAGAAATTTATCTGGGTAAAGGTTATGAGGAGAGCAATGAACAGGACTGTGAACTGTTTACAGAAGAAAACAGGGTCGGAGTTCTTGAATTTGAGAAAGGGGAACATTTTGATGAAGATTATGTGCTTAAGCTTGACACATCTGATGCCCTGAAATTACAGGAAGAAGAAGTATATATCGGCCTGAAGTTATCTCTGAAGGGTGAAAGGTCTTTGAAATTAGGAGATTATTTAAAACCGGGCCGAATTTCTGCTGCACTGCGGGTTAGAGTAAACCAATAGGGGAGGAGGATAAAAAATGACAAATAAAAGGAACCGGGTTTTATCAATTTTATTTCCTGTTTTATGTTTATTGACTGTCATCTGTTATGGAACAGCAGGAGCGGGATCTGTAACTGAAACTGGAGTTTATGCTCTCCAGAATAACCCCGCAGCGGTTAATGTGGAGGGCCATTTTATAAATTTTAATCTGGAGGGTGGGATGTCAGTCTGGAATAACCTGTTTTTTAATGATCATATTGAACAGCAGGATTCGGAGCGGTATGTAGAAAAAATGAGTGAAAAATACGGATTTCTGGCCGGTAATAATTTTTACAGTGGTCTGAATCTGGGAATAGGACCGGTGACCGGTTTTGTCCGGGCCAGAGAGGATTCTATGATCAGCCTGCCCTATAAAATCGGAGAATTGCTGCTCTACGGCAATGAAGGCTGGGAAGAGGATGATGTTTATTTTAGCCTTGATGAGACTGAAGGTTCACTTGCGGTTTATGGGGACACAGGTGTCAATTTTTCCTATGAACTGCCCCGGGAATATACTGCTGATCTCTTTGATGAAGAGGAATTTGAACTACAGGAACTGTGGCTGGGAGCCAGTTATCATTATATGATGGGTATGCTGGCCCGGATACAGGCCGGGGGGGACCTGAAGATAGAGTATGATGAAGAGGGTTTTATTGATCCCGGGGCCAGTGAGAGTGATCCCTGGGTAATGGTGAAATATAATGATCCGGCTGAGGGTGATTTAGCTTCAGGACATGTTTTTGACTTTGGTCTGTACTCAGTAATTGATGATAGATTTTCAGCCGGGATCAGTCTGATAGGTCTGGGCTCTATGAGTGTTACCGGGGTCTATGTTATGGAGGAGACATTTGAAGAAAACAATGAACCGGAAAATGGAGAACAGGATGAAAATGATGAGAATGGGGATGAACCTGAATATGACCCTGATCTGGAGCTGAAGTGGAAGGTGCCGACCGAGTTTAAAGCTGGAGTCCGCTTTAGAGAGGACTGGTATCAGATTTATGGTGATTATGTTCTGACTTCCTATCACAATGGGTTAAATGACAGCAGTATAACTCTGGGTGGTGTGGTGGATTATGTGGAGTGGCTGCCCGTTCAGCTGGCAGGTACCTATTCTACAATGAGAAATGATATAACTCTTGATGCCGGTCTGGAGCTGAAACCGGGACCGGTTCATCTAAAGACAGAGATATCCGATCTGCTGGGTGTGTTTAACCGGGCACGTTCCGCAGAAGTTAATTTAAATATAGGTTTTTCCTATTAAATTCTGTTTATGTATTTTAAAAGAAAATATTAAGATATATAATAAATTATATTTAAAAAAGGCGCCCTAAAAAGGCGCCTTTTTGCTGGATGGTATTCCATTTTTTTGAAGCTTTCTATTAGCTTCATATTATATACAAGTTATATACTAGAAGACCGATTCTTCAGTAACAGCATCAAACATGTGCATTTTATTATAATCAATACCCAGTTTGACCCTGTCTCCAACTTTTGCATCACTGTCGGCTTCAACCCGGGCAATAAGATCATTTTCACCAAACTTAAGGTAGAGGTAAATTTCTGAACCCATAGGTTCAACAACCTCAACATCGGCCTGGAAGGAGTTGTCTTCTGTAATGTCAAATTCCTGGGCCAGAGCGGAGTCGACCAGATCTTCCGGCCGGATTCCAAAGACCACATCTTCTCCCAGATATTCATCGATATTGGGCACCATTTCCAGAACCCGATCCGGAATAGCAATTCTGAAGGTCATCCCGCGTTCAAGTGATTCATCGAGAAAGTAGTAGACCCCTTCTTCTTTGACCAGCCGGACATCCAGAAAATTCATAGCCGGACTGCCGATAAAACCGGCCACAAACATGTTGTTGGGTTCATTATAAAGGGAAAGGGGGTCATCAACCTGCTGGATTACTCCATCCCGGAGTACAACAATTCTATCTCCCATGGTCATGGCTTCAGTCTGGTCGTGAGTAACATATACGGCTGTGGTCTGCAGTTCATCATGAAGTTTACTCAGCTCGGTGCGCATCTGTACTCTCAGTTTGGCATCCAGATTGGAGAGGGGCTCATCCATAAGAAACACTTTTGGTTCCCGGACTATAGCACGCCCCAGGGCCACCCGCTGACGCTGTCCACCGGAGAGCTGTTTGGGTTTTCTGTCCAGGAGATTTCTAATTCCCAGCATTTCGGCTGCATTCTGGACTCTTTTTTCAATCTCCATTTTGGGGAATTTGCGCAGCTTCAAACCAAAGGCCATATTACCAAAGACATCCATATGCGGATATAGAGCATAGTTCTGAAAAACCATGGCTATATCTCTGTCTTTAGGTGGTATATCATTAACCACAGTGTTTCCTATCTCGATAGTTCCATCGGTGATATCTTCCAGCCCGGCAATCATGCGCAGGGAAGTGGTTTTCCCGCACCCGGAAGGACCAACCAGTACTAAAAACTCCTTATCCCTTACGTGTAAGTTAGCATTATCAACGGCAACAACTTCTCCTTCCGGATTATCAAAAATCTTGGTAACATTATTAAATTCAACCTTAGCCATTAAAACTTCCTCCTTTTATTTTTTGTTATTTTTAAACTGCGGGAGTGAAGAATCCCGCACATTTATAGACGGTTTAAGAACACTGATCTGCTGTGAAATAGTTTCTCCCTTCAGCAGGCTGATAATTTTATTGGAGGCCTGATGGGCTGCTTCAGCCAGCGGCTCGGAGATAATGGTCAGTGAGGGATTAATAATTGAAGAGATCAGGTTATCTCCATAACAGACGATCGGAAAATCTCCCGGAATATGATAACCTCCCATTTTTATGGCTTCAGTCAGTCCGGCAGCCAAAAGGCTGTGGCTGACAAAAAAACCATCCGGCATTTCTCCCTGTTCCATCAGCTCCAGAAAGGAGTTATAACCATGTCCCCGTTCCAGGGGACCGCTTTTTATAAGCCGGGGATTTGCCGTCAGATCATTATCATAAAGGGCTTTTTCAAAACCATTAATTTTTTCTGATTCCTGATAATTGTCTTCCGGCCCCATTATGGCCGCAATTTCTTGCAGCCCCTGATCGACTAAATGCTGGCCGGCCAGATAACCACCCCGGTTTTTGTCGATCAGTACAGACGGAATAGTAATTTCTTCTGAAAGTCTATTTAACAATACAATAGGGGCTTCTTCATTTAAGACAATATTGAGAATATTTTTTTCTGTTAAGCGGCCCCCGACAATTATAGCTCCATCAACTATATTCTGTTTTAGAAGCTCGAAATAATTTTTTTCTTTCTGTGGCTTACCGTCTGTATTACAGAGAATTATCTGATATCCTGCCCGGTTGGCCGATCTTTCAATATTTTTAATTATTTCAGTGTAGTCCGGGTTTTCCAGCTGAGAAAGCAGTAAGGCAATCATATGAGTTTCCTGTTTGGCCAGCCCCTGAGCCAGCTGATTGGGCTGGTAATTGTGTTTACGGGCAATCTGGATAATTTCTTTTCTTTTTTCCTCACTAACCCCGGGCTTATCATTGAGGGCTCGAGAAACTGTTGACTCGGCCACTCCGGCTTTTCGGGCAATATCTTTTAAGGTCAACGGCATATAAGGTACTCCTTTAGACACTGATAATAATATAACGCAAGCACTTGCGTAAAATGCTAAAAAAATATCCACATTTCTATTTTAGCTTTTTTTGGGCAGTTTGTCAAGGCCTCATAAAAGATATTAATCAAATTGAAACCAGTCAGCCCATTTCTCAAAAGGAAAGTCCGGGGCCAGTATTTCTTTTAGCTGATCAATGTTGTCCGGCTGTTTGACAAATATTTCTCCTGCTTTGTTCTGGCCGATTCCGGGAAAGGTGGTCAGCTGTTCAATCGAAGCCCGGTGGGGGTTGAAAGGCCAGGGCAGAGCAGTCAAAGAACGATATCCGTGGTCGATTACCCGGACGGTTAAAAATTGATTCAAAGCAAGTTTGCCCGGAATCCCCACCAGTATGGGGTAAGTTCCCAGCTGGCGGCCAAAGGTCAGTTTTCCTTTATGTTTTTCGGTTAGTATATTTTCCAGAATGGTGCCCCGGGGGAAAACTTTTTTTAACAGGGGCAGATTAATCTCCCGGTTTATTTTTTTCTTGTACTTCCGGAAGCTGAACTTATCAATTTCGGTTCCGGAATAATCACCGGTCTTTACCACCTGGCGGATATTTATTCTTCTTAAGAGCAGTCCTGAGTCCAAAATATTTTTTAAAAATTGAAAGTTTAATTCTTTGGTTTTAGAGGTCTCTCCGTCTAAGCCATGCAGAAAATTGATACCCGGCAGCAGGTGGGGCAGCCCCCGGGTCCTTTTTTTACCAATTTTGTTGAGTATTTTGACTGCCCGGAGGGTTTTTTGGGGATCAGTATCTATATTATTTTTTTTGAGTACAGCCGGGTCGGCTGATTCCAGGCCAAAGGCTGCCGTGTCTCCGGGAGTGTTGTTGTTGACAATAATATGCAGAATTTCCTCTGCCTGTTTCTGATAGCGGACAATACTGGAGGGATTGATATTATCCAGATGCAGCACTTTAAGCCGGGGATCTGCCCGGTGAATTCCTTTGTACAGTCGGTCAATATAATCAGGATTGGGCTTGAGCTTTTTATCCATTCGGTGAGCTCCATAGAGCATAAGATCAGTCTGGCAGCCCAGACGATAGTGGTGATTGCCCCGGTCGGCTAAAGCACTTATTTCTTTTGCAATCTCTTCCGGTTTCCGCTGATAGGTAATTTTTTTAAGCTGTTCACTGCAGAAACTGCAGTGGGTCCCCCGGGGGCAGCCGCGGAAGGTTTCTATTTCACAGATCAGATTGGGAAAAGAGGGATGGTTAACTGTCAGGTGAGCTCCTTTTGTGGCCCATTTGGTAAGATATTCGGTTAAATTCTGCAGCGAAATATTTTTGCCGGTTAAAATTTGATACAGGTCCCGGGCGGCGAGTTCTTCACATAAATGGTCATAACCATCCATTTTACTGTAAACCAGGGTTATAGGACCGGCCAGATATTTTCGGGGATACTCCAGTTTTTGGCCCAGTTCTTTTATCTCTGCCAGAGAGATGGGCTGTCCCCCCAGATAATTACCCGGTACTGTAGTACCGCCCAGAACAATTACCATGTTACTGGCCTCCATTTTTTCCAGATACATTTTTTTGTCTTCACGAAGCTGGTCCACGGTAATATAAGTAATTTTTCTTTTGTCCAGGCCCGCCTCCAGCAGAGCTCCGTAAAGATAGCGAATATGTGGGGAAATATAAGGGGGTACTCCCAGGCAGGAGGGTTCATCAAGATAACCATCGAGCAGGACCGTTTTTATCTCTGAATTTTTCATATTCCTTAGCCTCCCGGAAATTTAAAAACTCAAGGTTCTCCTCCAGAACGTTTTCTGTATATTTTCAGCAGTGGTCATAATTTTGCAGAAGTGTATTATTATAATATATCATTTTAAATTCCACTGCAAAATGTTTGAGTATAATTAAATTAAAAGAAAGATAGAAAAAATTAGAATAACTGTCAGAAATTTTGCGTGTGTAATTCTTGACAGAAAACAGGTTATAGGATATAATTTTAAGCAAGTAATTAATTTTGATTTATGATTTTCAAAACAGCATAACCAACAGCTGAGAACGGGCAGAGGACAGAGGTCAGCTCCTTACAGAGAACCGGTACTGCTGAAAACCGGCAGGAGTATCTGTCTTTTTACACCCGGGAGCTGCTCTTTTGAATGACCAGTAGAAAGGGCCGGTACGTTCGTTATCACGGGTACACCGGGCAGTACATATTACACTGAGCTGAACTGATCCGAATCTGGATTCAGTTAAACAGGGTGGTACCGCGGTTAACCCCGTCCTTGTCGAGAAGGAGCGGGGTATTTTTATTGGCACAGCAAACATATTATCATATTTTAACAAAAAGGGGGATTTTAATATGCTGGGTATGGAAGATGGGCTGATTGGTCTGGCCTGGCTGCTTTCTTTGGGCTCTGCACTGGTATGTATTATTTATGGGGCAATAAAATGGAACAACAGTGGTGATAAAGAGTGAATCTTCCGCTGCTGACAGTTATCTTACTGATTTATCTGGGCATAATAACACATCTGGTATATCTGGGTTACCGGAGAACCTCAACAGATGAAGATTTTATGCTGGCCGGCCGGGATATTCACCCCGGAATCATGGCTTTATCCTATGGAGCAACTTTTATCAGTACTTCCGCCATAATTGGTTTTGGCGGGGTTGCCGCTCAATTTGGCCTCAGTCTAATGTGGCTGACTTTTTTAAATATTTTTGTGGGTGTCTTTCTGGCTTTTGCCTTTCTGGGAGTAAGAATCAGAAGGATGTCTCTCAATCTGGGCAGTGATACTTTCTCTTCCTTTCTGGGTCAGAGATATCAGAATAAACGGCTGACAGTTTTTTCCGGGCTGATGATTTTCATTTTCATGCCCGCCTATACGAGTATTATCCTGATTGGTGGGGCTCGCTTTATACAGCAGGTTCTGAACATAAATTTTGATATTGCCTTATTTATTCTGGCAGTAATTGTGGGCTTTTATGTAATTACCGGAGGCCTTAAGGCGGTTATGTACAGTGATGCTTTCAGTGCCCTGGTTATTTTTACGGGTATGCTGTTTTTGCTGATTGGTGCTTACCGCTCTGTAGGTGGGGTTATTTCAGGACACCGCCAGCTGGCCCGGATTTCGGATCTGGTCCCCGCAGAGCTGATGGAGATGGGCCATCAGGGCTGGACCTCAATGCCCGCCTTTGGTTCTTCTCTATGGTGGACTGTCTTTTCGACAATTGTACTTGGTGTGGGTATTGGTGTGCTGGCTCAGCCCCAGCTGTCCATGAGATTTATGACGGTCCGAGAAACAAAATCACTTTATCAGGCGGTCATAGTGGGTGGTGTTTTTATTTTTGTAGTTATTGGCTCTGTTTACATGGTGGGGCCTATAAGTAATCTATATTTTGTGCAGCAGGAGGGAGCTATTGCCCAGCAGGTGGTTAGTGACGGTAATCCTGATTTAATCATACCAACTTTTATAAGCAGAATCATGCCCACCTGGTTTTTATATTTATTTATGCTGACCATGATCTCGGCAGCAATATCTACGGTAAGTTCTCTGATTCATGTCCAGGGAACTGCCTTTGGCCGGGATATATATTTGAGCCTGCTGAGAAGAGATGCAAAAGATGATCAACCACAGCCTGCTTCCCCGGAACAGGGGAGTACTGATTTTCCGGCAGGTGCTGCTTTTGTTTCCCGGGTCGGGGTTTTGATCGGTCTGGGAGCGGCCGTACTGCTGGCCTATGTACTGCCTGGTGGGGTTATTGCCCGGGCTACAGCCTTCTGGTTTGGTATCTGTGCGGCCGGATTTCTGCCCCTGCTGCTGGGTGCACTATACTGGAAAAAAGCCAGCGGCCGGGCAGCACTGTGGAGTGCGGTCAGTGGTTATGTAGTAAGTATTGGGGGTTATCTTTTTCTACATGCCGCTGAGGCTTCGGAGATAGGCCTGGCAGCTGCTCTTGTAGGGCGTGAGACCCTGCTGGAGTTTCCGTGGACGGTGATTGACCCCCTTGTATATGCCCTGCCGGTCTCATTTTTGGTATTTGTGATCGGCAGCCTGCTGGATGAGGGCCCGGGTGAGGAACACACAGCCCGTTGTTTTGCCGGTATCAGGGAGGAGCAGCAGAATTAAACTAAAAAAGAACAGCAAAAAGAAAAAGGAAAAAGGAAGGTTTTATTTAATATAATAAATATATACTATTTCTTAAATGTATAAATTTCAGAAATTATAAATTTCAGAAAGCGGGTGCTTGTATATGAGCAGGAGAGTTCAAATAATTTTAATGCTGGTGTTATTTTTAACTGTGGTGGGTATTCAGGTACAGGCGGACACAATTGGTGAGGCCGGTGTTCAAATAGCCCGCCAGAATGGTAATCCCGGTTATGGGGCATATTTTAAAATTGGTGCAGTAGAGGGCTGGTCTCTGGCGGCAGATGGATTTCGTCTGGATGGTATCTATGAAAATATTAATCTGGTCATGATCTATGATTATCCGGAAGATTTGCTGGAGGATACGGCAGCTTTTTTTGAAATCGGGGCCAGCTGGTTTAATGACCGGCTTACCACAGAAAAGTATACCGGAGTTACCACCGGAATATCTCTGGTGCGGCCGGTTGATGAAAAATTAAAGGCCCTCACCGAAGGAAGAGCAGGGATTTATTCCGGAAGAGTAAATCTGTCATATCGCACCGGTTTTTCCTATAAACTCTTTGAAAATATAACTGTTTCTTTAACCTACTCCGGCCTGAACAGCTATCGGGGCTTTAATCTGGGTCTGGGCATTAATTATTGAAAGACCTAATTTAAGCTGTAAACTTTTAATACCAGTCATAATATCCATGAAGTTTTTAATACCTGACCGGAGCTTTTTCAAAAAAATAATTTTGTTTTTTAAAAAGGGCTGGATGATTTTTATCCAGTCTTTTTTCTTAATAGGTACTGAAATGAGGTACTGGATTGTTTTTTGTTATTTTGCCGGATGGTAACCCTGGTTAGAATAAAGTACGGACCGGTATATAAAAATCGGCTGGAAATGTGAATTAGATGTGGTATAATAAAGCAGAAAGCTTTTTCGCTATTTTTTAAAAATCGCAAAAAAAATAAAAAATACGGGACTTTATTACTGCAGCAGGAGGCATTAATTTATGGAATATACCGAATTTGGAAATACGGGAATTGAAGTTTCACGACTGGGATTTGGCGCCATGCGCCTGCCGATGGTGGAAATAGATGGTCAGGAAGTTGTGGATTATGACCGGGCGGTGGAGATGATACACCGGGCTTTTAAAAAAGGAGTTAATTATATTGACACTGCCCCTTACTACTGTGAAGGGAAGAGTGAAGTGGCTGTCGGCCGGGCTCTAGAGGGCTGGAGAGATCAGGTATACCTGTCAACAAAAAATCCGATTGAAAATGATTCAGGAGCAGACTGGCGGCAGCGGCTTGAGAATTCGCTGGAAAAACTGAATACTGATTATATTGATTTTTATCATATGTGGGGTATTAACTGGGAGACCTATAAGGAAAAAATCGAGGTCAGCAATGGCCCCCTGGAGGAGGCCCGACGGGCCCTGGAAGAAGGGCTGATAAAGCATCTTTCCTTTTCTTTTCACGGCTCAGGTGAAGATCTAAAAAAAATTGTTAATACCGATAATTTCTCCTCAATGCTGGTACAGTATAATCTTCTGGACCGGCATAATGAGGAAGGCATTAAACTGGCCCGGGAGAAAGGCATGGGAGTGGTAGTTATGGGGCCTGTTGGGGGAGGACGGCTGGCCAGCCCCTCGACCAAACTACAAAAGATGATGCCGGGCTCCAGCAGTTCGGTGGAAACAGCTCTCCGCTTTGTTCTGGCCAGTGAAAATATCGATATTGCCCTTTCCGGAATGGAGAATAAAGATATGGTGGACCAGAATGTTGAAATAGCCTCCCGGGCCGGTTCTCTGAGTGCTGAGGAAAAGAAAAATGTAGAGCAAATGGTGGAGGAGAACAAAAAACTGGCTGAGCTTTACTGTACGGGATGTGAATACTGTCTGCCCTGTCCTCAGGAGATAAATATTCCCCGGGTTTTTGAAATATATAATTTTTTAAATGTATATGGACTTGAGGAGCATGCTCAATCAGAATATCAGAAATTTCTCGAAGATGAAGAGGAAGTTAGTATCCTGGAATGTGTGGAGTGTGAGCAGTGTGTTGAGCAGTGTCCCCAGGATATTCAGATTATCAGCAAGTTAAAAGAAGCTCATCGTGAACTTAAATAGATCTGAGTTAATGAGCTGCCGAAATGGGGTGGTGTGATGTCCGAAAAATTTGTGGTGCTTCTGATCGATGGTCTGGCCGATTTTCCGGTAGAGGAACTGGGAGGGAGAACCCCTCTTGAAGAAGCCCAAACTCCGGTTTTGGATGGTATTACAGAACAGGCTGAGGTGGGTCTGGTAAGAACCGTGCCTGATGGTTTTGAGCCGGGCAGTGATGTGGCCAATATGAGTGTACTTGGATATGCTCCAGAAAAGTATTATACGGGCCGTTCTCCTTTTGAAGCGTTGAGTATGGGGGTCAGCCTGGATAAAGATGAAGTTTCCCTGCGCTGCAATCTGGTCACTCTCAGTCAGAATCGATCCTACCGGAAGCGGGTTATGAAAGATTACAGTGCCGGAGAGATTAACAGTAATGAGGCTCAAAAGTTAATAGCTGAATGCCAAAAACAGCTGGGCAGTGATAGCTTTACCTTTTATGCCGGAGTCAGCTATCGCCATCTTCTGGTCTGGAAAGGTGGGCATAACGATATAGTGCTGACCCCACCCCATGATATTTCAGATAAGGTTATAGGCGGCTATTTACCTCAGGGGTCGGGAAGTGGACAGCTGTGCAGGATGATGGAAAAAAGCGGTGATTTTTTGCCCGGACACCCGGTTAACAGCAGGAGAAAAGAGAGGGGAGATTTACCGGGTAACTCCATCTGGCTGTGGGGAGTGGGCACCAGTCCCCGGCTGGATATGTTTTCCGAGCGTTATGGGCTGAGGGGCTCCGTTATTTCAGCGGTAGATCTTATTAAAGGCCTGGGTCGGGCGGCCGGCCTGCAGGTTATCGATGTACCCGGGGTGACCGGCCGGATTGATACCAATTTTTCAGGTAAGGCTCAGGCAGCCGTCAGGGCCCTTCAGGAGGGTGATGATTTTGTTTTTCTCCACTTTGAAGCTGCTGATGAGGCCGGGCACCAGGGGGATGTGGCTACCAAAAAACGGGCAGTTGAAAAAATAGATCAGCTGGTCCTTAAGCAAATTTTGGCAAAGCTGGACTCCACAGAGCGGCTTTCTCTGCTGATCTTACCCGATCACTATACTCCGGTGGCTGAAAAAACTCATACCCGGGATCCGGTTCCCTTTTTAATATATCGCAGCTATAGGCCCGGCAAACAGGAGTTTCGGGTATCATCATTTTCAGAAAAAAATGCCGCTCAGACCGGTTTTTTCCTGGAAGAAGGTCACCACCTTATGGACTATTTTTTAGAAAAAAATTTTCAGTAAAAAAAAGAAGCCGTAATTTTTAAACCTGAAATAAATCCGGATACCTTATTTTTATCAGCAGAGCTTAATCAGCAGAGTTATAAAAAAGTTGTTTTTTTCAAATAAGAGATTTTAGATGAGAGATTTTAGGTAAGTTATTTAATAATCTAAATTGATATCTACCCGAAAAAGAGGATGGGACCCCGAAAAGTTTATAGTTCAGGATAGAGGAAATAGGCAGCACGGCAGTCGGCTGTAATATAAGGGTAAAGATTAAATGATTACCGGTAGATACTGGGGAAAGGCAGGATATTAAAATGATTTTAACCATTACTTTTAATCCGGCCCAGGACCGTATTTATCCTATTGACAATTTTCAGGTGGGTAAAATTTTTCGTTCAGAAGAGGTGGCGGTTAATGCGGCCGGAAAAGGAGTTAATTCTTCACGGGTGCTGAGAGATCTGGGTTACAGTACGGCGGCCTCCGGTTTTTTGGGAGGATCGGCCGGGGAATATATATCCTCGGAGCTCCAAAAAGGAGGTATTGCCGATGAATTTGTCCGTATTGAGGGGCAGACCCGGGTCTGTCTGAAGGTGGCTGATAATGTGAGAAATGAAACCACCGAGATTCTGGAGCCCGGACCTCAGGTCCGGGCCGAAGAAATAGAAGAGTTTTTTGCTGTTTTTACAAAACTAATTTCCGGGGCTGAAATTGTTATTGCCTCCGGAAGTCTGCCTTTGGGTATGCCCCGTGACAGTTACCGGTGTCTGGTTCTTGAGGCCCAAAAAAAGGATACCAGAGTTATACTGGATACCAGTGGAGATCCTTTTCGGGCCGGGATAAAAGCAGCCCCCTATATGATAAAACCCAATAAAGAAGAGGTAGAATTTTTCCTGAAACGCAGCAGCTGTGGTCGGGAGGATTTTATCGAGGCCCTGCAGAAATTTAGAAATCAGGGTATTGAACTGCCGGTTATTACCCTTGGTGCTGAGGGATGCCTGACGGTTAAGGGTAACACTCTTTATCAATTTGTGCCTCCTGAACTGGAGGTCAAAAATGTGGTGGGATCTGGTGACGCTTTTGTGGCCGGATGTGCCGCAGCTTTGGCTGAAAAAAGAGATTTTCGGGCGGTCTTAAAAATGGGTACCGCCTGTGGAGCGGCCAATACACAGTATTACAAAACAGGAAAAGTAACTCCCGATCTGGTAAATGAGTATTATCAATCGGTCACCGTAAATGAGTATGAAATATAACTCATAACTCAGCTTTTGAATTTAAAAAAATTTGCAATGAATTCAATACTCACAAGTAATTTTATTGAAATTCAGGGAGCATAATAGTGTTCTTAAATCAATCTTAAATCAAAAAAATTTATATTACTTTTTTCCCGGGATAATCATCAGGATAATCATTATATAAATACAGTAAAATTATTAAGTGGCTGCACTGCAGAAGTTAATTTTATTTATTTTTTGAAATAACATTACCGTCATGAAAGCAATCACAAATTGAAAATCTTAAAATAAAATTTCTGGCCAAAGAATCATTATGTCAGTACTGTATAATTATTTAATATATTAAAAGTGTATGGAGGTATATAATATGATGGATGGTTTAGAAAGAAATAATGCCGGGCCTGTAAACTCCGATGCGGCAGCTCCCGCACCCACCAGAAGGCTTCTATCACAGATGGAGCGGGCTTTTTCAGATCGGGGGCAGAAAAAAGGTGATGACACGGTACGAAAACTGGTAGAGGTGGGAAGAAATGACCCCTGTCCCTGTGGAAGTGGCAAGAAATATAAAAAATGCTGTTCCCGGGTTAATCCGGATCATTCTGAGGAATATTACCTGAACAAATTAAAGGATGCCGAAAACATGGAGGAGCTTTACAATCGGGCCCGGCAGGCGGAGGAAAATCACCCTCTTAATCCCAGATTTACCTGGCTTTTAGGGGTTTATAATCTGGAAAATAGAAACACCGATCTGGCCCTCCAGAAGCTTCTTAAATTATGGAAGCTGATAGGAACCAGAATGTCGGCCCGGCTGGTGACCCCTCTGGCAGCACTGCTGTTAATGGAGGGCCGGCTGCAGACTGCCGAGGAGATTCTGGATCAAAAAACCGGGGAGGAAAAAACTCCGGATTTACTGCTGCAGCTGAGTATGGTTAAAGTATATAAAGATAATCCTGAACAGGCTCTCAAACTGGCTTCTCAAGCCGGCAGCAGAGAACAGGAAGTTAACAATAAATGGCTCTGGGTTTCCCTGCTCCAGGAGCTGGTAAGCAGAGAATATATTCTGGAAGGACTGAAATTATGGTATAATAACCGCTCACAGTTCTCGAAAGATCAGGATACAGAGGGGCCCGGAATTATAGACCGCCTGCAGAAACTTTTGCAGTCCAGTTTTGGTTTTTCAGAGGAAGAGGTCGTGGGCGAGAAGTTAGATGAATCCGTGAAAAAACTGATTGGAGTCCTGGAAGGATTTAGAACTTTTGAAACAGCACTACAGGAAGGCAGATCTGAAAAAGCCGAAAAGCAGATTGAAAAGATAAAGGATTTAGCTGATGACAATTTTATTTTTATGAGAATGATTTTTAGAGCTTTAAGTGAGCTGGAAGAATGGGATCAGATGCTTGAGCTCACTGATTTACAGGCTGAAAATACAGAAACCAGAATATTTTCAGCCCGGTATCGGGCCCTTGCTCTCAGGAAAAAGCAGCAGCTGCAGGCAGCCGAGGACTCTATTCTGGAGGGTATAGAGTTATTAGAGCAGGTTCCCCGGGTGGAGCCCTGGTCAATTTTTGGTGAATACTTAATGCTTGTCTTAAATAATGAGCAGTATCATGAAAAACTGCCTGAATTACTGGAAAAATTGAGAACTAATACCAGCAGTCAGCATAATGATCTGGAGCTTGTGGTGAACTGTCTGGAAAGCTATCCGGTTCAGCAGCTGCTGGATGCTGAAGAAAATTTATTAATGGTTAATAAAGAGCTGAATATTTTTGATCAGGAAGAACTTTATGTCAATTATTTTTATCGCCTGCTGTTACTGTATGATGCTGTGGAACAGGAGGATAGAGATATTGGCATAACCCGGGCTGTACTTAAGAAAAAAGCTCAGGCAACTTTAAAAATTGGAGAGGAAAATGCATATCTTACTCCCCTGCTTGAATATGGTGAGTTTGTTTTAAGAGCTGAGGAACTTAAACAGCAGGAGAAAGAACAAAAAATTGAAGAAATGATGAGCAGACCCTGTTCCTTCAAACAGGAGCTTTTGGTCAAATATGAAGCTGTTTTAAAATATGGGCAGCAAGAAGAGTGGTCAGCAATAGCAGACCCCCGGGAGCTCCTGGACCGGGATGAACATCTGTTTTATGAAATAATATTTCATTTACAGCAGGATAATTATGAACAGGCAGAAAAACTCATGGGCCAGCTGGAGAATGCAGCGGCAATTTATTCCTGGTTAAATGAGCAGGGCAGCAGATTTATTAACCGGGATAAGTTAGAAAAGCTGATGGAGATACTGCAGTCTGTTTTAATGAGTGAAGATAACAGCAGATCAGCAGCCGGAAATGATACCGGAGATGATCAAGGTGGATCAACAATAATAACCAGCTGATATGAGCTGAGGTGTTAGTGATGAATATAGTGATCTGGATCTTAATATTTTTGTTTTTTTTGATCAGTGCTGCCGGGGTGTTTGTACCCCTGGTACCCGATACAATACCCCTGTGGGGGGCATTTTTAATTAGCCGTCTGCTTGATTCTCCACCTCAGCTTTCCGGTACTTTCTGGCTGGGAATGGTTTTATTGAGTATTTTTATACTTCTTTCAGATTATGTAGTAAGTTCTGTGTTTGCAAACAGATATGGGGCTTCAAGATTATCGGTGGTTGGTGTGATTGCAGGTTTGCTGATAGGTCCTCTGCTTATGGGACCTGTGGGTATTATCCTGGGTCCCTTCCTTTGTGTACTGGCAGTCGGTTTAATTCAAAATAGAGAAAATCAGGATCAAATATTTAAACAGGCCGCAGCTTCTGTGATCGGAGTATTCAGCAGTTCGGTGATCAAGCTGCTGCTGCAGTTAATCATGTTTATCTGGTTTTTGTCTTATATGTTTTAAAAATAGGTTCATCTCGACCTTCCGCTGGTAAAAAATATTATTATAACAGGGGGAATTGTTTTGTTTGGCTGGTGGACTGATTTCAGCAAAAAAGAAAAATATATGGCCCTGATTGTATTTTTTGGGTTTTTATTTAAATACAACTATCTCTTGTTTAGAATTTTTTATGTTCCTTCTATTTTGGGAGGTCTGCTGCGTAATTTAGGTCTGGCTCTTGTTCTAATATTTTTCATTTTACCTCTGATCCGGGGGAAAAGAGGCAGGAGATGGGTATTTATAGGGTATATATTATTCAGCATAATTTTTATGGCTAATTACTGGTATAATGCTTATTTTGGCAATTATTTAAGCTTCAGTGATATGATCATGGGTCAGGGAACCGGCAGGTTTTCTATTGTAGAGGTGCTTTTTCGGCACATCATAAGTCTGGTTGATATTTTATTCATCCTGGATATAATTCTTTTATCCGGGCTGTATATTAAAAGTGATTTTAAGAAGAAAAAATATTTCTTTAAAAAAGAATTTTCCGGTTTTAATAAAGTACGTAAAACTGTTCTGCTTTTGGTTATAGTAATTATCTTTTCTCAGATATTAATAACCAGCAGCCTGCTGGGAGGATATACCCCGGGAGAACTGTACCGGGAGGGTACTGCATATTTTGTAAATGTTTATGGTTTTATACCCCTGTATTTTGTGGAGATGTATGCCTATCTAGCACCCTATCAGCTCCAGCCGGATAAAGCTGCTCCTCCCTGGGAAGAAAGACGGCTGGATGGAGAGTCGGTTGTATCGGGCAAACCAAATATTATTGTTATTCAGTGGGAATCACTTGATGAGAAACTGATTAATTATGATTATAATGGACAAAAGCCGGTTCCTTTTACCAGTACCCTGCTGGAAGAGAGTTTGTATTTTAATAATTTTTATGCCCAGCATGTAAACGGCAGTTTTGATGCTGATTTTTCATTTTTGACATCTCTTTATCCCGTAAACAGAAATTATGCCTATCGAGAAAACCGGCTGGAAGAATTTTCTTCTCTGGTGCGCATTTTAAATGAACAGGGCTACAGCACCCTTGCCTTTCACGGAAATGATAGAGAGTTTTTTCACCGCAATAAAGCTTTTCCCGAACTTGGTTTTGACAGGTTTTATGCCCGGGATGATTATTCTCTGGAAGACACCTATATGGAGGTGGAGAAAACCACCCTGGGTATAAATGATTATGATTTTTTCAAACAATCCCTTGATTTCATTGATCAGACAGAACAGCCCTTTTTTGGTTTTTTTATTACTGTAACCAGTCACACCCCTTTTGATTTTTATCCCCCGGAAGAACAGGTTGAGGCTTTTAAAGATATAGATAATCAGCTGGTTGAGGATTTTTTCCACTCTATAGCTTTTACTGATAAGGCTTTAGAGATGTTTTTTTCTGAACTGGAAGCCCGGGGCCTAAAAGAAGATACCCTTTTTCTTATTTATTCTGACCATGAGTCCGCCATTGAAGAAGAGGAATATACCTCATTTAGAGATTTTAATCTGGAAAGAAATATAAAACAGCCTCATCATATACCTCTTATAATAAAACATCCTGATATAGAACCCGGGATTATTAATACCACCGGTACAATTACAGACCTGGCTCCCACTATTTTAGATTTACTGGGGATACGCAATATCCCTGATGAATTTGCCGGCTGGTCTCTGCTGGAAGAAAAGGAACGGCCGGTTCTTTTTCTGCATGAGGCTCCCCAGATTTTATACCGGGATCAGTTATATATAATTGAACAGGATGAATTTATAAGAGTGGGCTACCGGGAACAGACCGGTAAACAGGAGGTTGATTTCTCTGAGGAACAGAAATCAGACATTTATGCAACCATTGATTATATGAGACAGCTGTTTTTTATGGACCGCAGAAGACATTAAAAAATCCGGCCCCCACATCCTACCTACCATCAGGGGCCGGACTTTTGTTTTTCAACTTTTCCTTTTCAATTTCTTCACTTCACATATTTAAATTACTTTATTTCACATAAAAATTAACCAATTTATCTTATATTCATCCGTTTATTCATCCATTTATTCATTCATTTATTCTTTCATGTATATTCACTTTTCATTGGATCTCATTCATTTCCACTGCTAAAAATAAATTAATTCAGATATACTGCTGCTTCAGGACTGATTACCCGGGTAACAAAAGATTCTGTAAAGAAGAATTCCAGCTTACTGCCGTTCCTTTCTTCAAAACCCAGAGTCAGGTCCTGTCCCAGTATCAATTTGAAGTCTTCTCCCCGTGCGGAAAGCAGCAGTCCTTCACTTTCCATTAAGGGAGAGACAATTACTTTCTCAATATCTATATCCCCTAACCTCTTATGGAGTGGATATCCAGAATCAGGAGAACTGAACAATACTCTAAAGATATCTTCACTTAATACAAGTGAGAAGGGGCCTCCTACTCCAGCATTTTTCATGTTATTGATACCTTCTACAGCCGCAGCAATAAACTCCTGTGGTTTGTCCGAAATATTTAAATTAAATTCTGCTTTATTGATAATACCGGCAAAATGTTCGGCCCCTTTTCCTTTGAAAACAGCCCCATCTTCAGCTGCTATTACTTTGTCAGCCGCCTCCAGAAGATTATCAAGTTCAATGTCTTCTGCTCCTCTGGTTACAGCCTCCAGTTCATTTAAATCAAGGGTAAAAGGAACTTTGATTTCGGCCAGAGGCAGTACTTTTCTTTCAGTCATTTGCACACCCTCAACTGGACTTTCCAGTTTTGTCTGGCGGCCGGAATTTACAGCAGCAAAATCACTGCCCAGGGGACCTTCAACATCAACTATTTTACGCCCCGTTAATTGCAGGCTGAGATAATCCCGGGCTTCTTCATCTAAAACTTCCCATATTTCATCAGTTATTGGAGCCAGTGAACGGTTTAATAAAGTCATAAATAATCACCCTCCTTATTTTAGATCTCCCAGTCCCAGTGATGAACTACCTTCAGAATTTTCGTTTTCTTCTCCTTCTTCCTCTTCAAGTTCTGTGATATCTCCTTCAGAAAAAAGAAAGGTTTCCAGATTTTCATTCCAGGCGGGATAGCGTCTGCGCAGCCATTCGAGAGCCATACAGGCATGTTCAATTTCTTCATCCCGGTTATGTTCAACTATACCCTGTACTGTAGGGTCATCAGTGGCAGCTGCTCGCTGGTTATACCAGTCGACTGCTTCCAGCTCTTCAATTAAACTTTTTATTATACGATGGTAATCAACTGCTTCTTCAGGCAGGTCTTCTTCGTGATATTCAGGCATTATTATACCTCCTATATTAATAGTAATTTCTGTTAATAATTTTATACTAATTAAAAATGATTGTCAAATAGATGATTTTCTGCATAAAAGGTTATTTTAAGATTTGTCAGTTTATGATTGCTGTCATGACAGTAATATTATTTCTTAAATTAAATAAAATTGACTTTTTGCAGTGCAGCC